>UQNI01000014.1 GCA_900542375.1 uncultured Oscillospiraceae bacterium
AAATTTTAATAATAAAACTATTTAAATTTATAATTTTACTTTATAACAGTTTTATCATATAATATAGCCAATGAGGATAAGAGAAATCATTTGGTAAAGGAGAGGCATCATGTACGATTTTATTATTATTGGCGGCGGTCCTGCAGGTATTAGTGCGGCTGTGTATGCGGTGAGCAGAGGACTGCGTGTTTTGGTTTTAGAACAGGAAAAAATCGGCGGAGTGATTGGGAAAGTGTCCATTGTAAGCCATTATACAGCCATTGTAGAGGGTGAAACTGGGGAAACATTTGCTGCACGTATGAAAAAACAAGCACTGGATGCCGGTGTACAAATTTCTTATGAGACTGTAGTAGAGGTGCAATTGACAGGTAAAACAAAAATAGTAAAGACCAACAGTGACGTTTACGAATCTCATGCAGTGCTGCTTGCAAACGGTACTACACCAAGAACACTAGGTATTCCCGGCGAGGATACACTGACAGGAAAAGGCTATGCACTCAATGCAGCGAAATCAGCGCAAGCGTATGCTGGAAAACATGTTTATGTGGTAGGCGGTGCGGACGGCGCCATCAAAGAGGCATTATATTTATCTCGTTTTGCTAAAAAGGTATTTATTATTCATTTTGAAGACAAACTGGGGGCCATTCCGGAGTTTACCAATAAACTGGCTCAGTTAGGCAATGTGGAATTATTATTGCATTCTCGTTTGACCGAAATCGGCGGTAAGGGCCAAGTAGAATGGTTACAGCTTACAGATGAAAAAACAGGTGTAACCACAAAAATAGAGGACGAAGGCTGTGGGATTTTTGTCTATGCAGGTGCTACGCCAAATACACAGTTGTATCCTGAATTATACTTAGAAAACGGCTATATTCCCGTAAATGAAAAAATGGAAACTATGTATCAAGGAGTGTATGCAGCCGGCGATATTTGTGTAAAGCAAGTACGTCAGGCGGCAACAGCAGTAGCAGACGGTGCAGTTGCGGCAATCAATGCGGCACAGTGGATTGCAAAATCATAACACATTCATTTATCACAGTAAAATTTTATCACATCCCCAAAAAAGTCATACGTTGTATGGCTTTTTTCCATAATGATGATATTGACAGATTTTGCCGAAACCGATATAATGTTGCCATAATTTAATAAAGTATGTCATATCGCTTTTGCAATTATTTGCAGGAAGTTGGGTGTAATTCCCACACAGGAACGCTGCTGTAATAACGGAGCGGCCTTTCATGAACAAATTGTTTTTGTTCAGTCACTGGATATTTTCTGGGAAGGCGAAGGGTATTTGCTATGAGGTTTAAGTCAGAATACAGCGATATTACATAAGTACAATTACTCTTCGGACTCAAGAGGTACTAAATGGATAAAAAGGCTGTTTTCACACAGCCTTATTCGGCGTGTGTTCATTATCCTGTTCCAATGCAAATTACCGCATGAATCTTTTGAAGGGTTCATGCGGTTTTTTATATTTTATTTACATTTGAAAGGGAGTAACAAGTATGAAAAAATGGATGGGTTTAGGTATGTCGGCGCTATTGTTAATTGCAGCGCTTACCGGCTGCGGGACAACACAACAGGAGACGGCTTCCAATGAAATATCGGTGAGCCAGACAGACTCTCATTATCCCGTGACGGTTGAAAGCTATAATTATGCGGGTGATGTGGTAACAACTACGTATGAAAAGGCACCGGAACGTGTGATTGCTGTGTATCAAGGTTCCATTGAAACGATGCTTGCTTTGGGATTAGAGGAACATGTAGTGGCTTCTTACGGACTGGATAATGCCGTAAAAGAGGAATGGGAAGACGGTTTGTCAAAGATGAACTATCACGAAGAAGTGTTTGCACCCTCCAAAGAAGATGTCATGATGTTGGAGCCGGACATGATTTTCAGTTGGGGTTCTTTGTTTGGTGAGAAAAAATTAGGCGATGTAGACCAATGGATTTCCAGAGGTACCAATACTTATATTAATACCAATACAAGAGCGGGTGGTTATGACCGTACTTTGGAACACGAATATACAGATATTTTAAATATAGGAAAAATATTTGATGTAGAAGAAAAAGCGCAAGCACTGGTAGATGAAATGAAGCAAGAAATTGAAGACGCATTGGCTAAAACCAAAGGAAAAGAAGCACAAACCGTTTCTGTCATTGAATTTTTGAATGATGACATTTCCAATTATGGTGCGTCTTCTTTAGCAGGAGATATGATTACACAGTTAGGAGGAGAACTGGCAGCTCCTGATGCAAAACAAGTAGGAAAAGAAGATTTGGTAGAACAAAATCCGGATGTTATTTTTGTGGTTTACATGGAAAACAGCGGTGACGATGGAGAAGATGTAAAAAGTACATGTGTTGCAAAAGTCATGGAAGACCCGTCATTTGCAAGTCTGGATGCTGTAAAAAATGGACGTGTATATCCAATTATGTTGGGTGATATGTATGCAAGCGGCGCTCGTACCATTGATGGAATCCGCAATTTTGCCGCAGGTTTGTATCCGGAACTAAATCAATAGTATGAAAAAAAGATCATTCAAAAATGGGTTATTCAAAGGGAACCTATCTTTTATCACTTTGTTGGTTCTGCTGTCTGGTGCACTGATTGTTTCATTGTTATTTGCGGTTACCATTGGTTCCAGCAATATCTCTATGGCAGATGTATATAAGGTTATTATTCGCCAATTATTTGGCATTGGAGATGCCTCTTATGCCAAAGGTTCCATTCATGATGTCGTCTGGTTTATTCGGCTTCCGCGTCTGATTTTAGCAGTCGGGGTTGGTATTGGGTTATCCGTCTGTGGTACTGTTATGCAGGCCATTGTGAAAAATCCATTGGCAGACCCATACGTACTGGGTATATCTTCAGGTGCATATTTAGGTGCGGTTATTGCAATTGTTCTGGGGATTGGCTCTGTTTTGGGCGGGAATTTTGTAGGAATATTGGCATTTATAGGTGCATTTGTCGTTTCTTTGGCAGTACTTACTCTTGCAAATATTGGTTCAAGAGCCAATACAGCGAAATTGTTGCTGTCCGGTATGGCGTTAAGTGCTATATGCAGTGCAATTGCGAACTTTATTGTATATATGACAAAAGATAATGAAAGTGTTGTAACGGTGAACCATTGGCTGTTGGGTAGTTTAAGCGGTGCCAATTGGACCACAAATTTGATTGTTTTATCTGTGGTGCTGGCCGGTTTTATATTTTTTCTGACACAATATCGTACCTTGAATTTAATGCTGTATGGCGATGAAACAGCAATTACACTCGGCACTAATTTGCATGTATGGCGCCATGTATATTTGGTAGTTTGTGCCGCTATTGTTGGCGTGTTGGTATATGCGGCAGGTATGATTGGTTTTGTGGGGCTGGTGATACCCCATTGTGTGCGTATGCTGGTAGGTACTGACCACAAAAAAGTAGTACCCCTCTCAGCACTGATAGGCGCTATCTTTTTAATCTGGGTAGATGTTTGCTGCCGTGTGTTGCTCAAGGGGAATGAACTTCCTGTAGGTGTACTCACAGGTATCATTGGCGCGCCTGTATTTATCTACTTAATGATTCGCAGAAAATATGGATTTGGAGGAAAAGACGCATGACGGTATCAACCCAAAACCTCCATATTTCACTGGGTGGAACGGAAATACTCAAGGGAATTGATTTTCATACAAAACAACATTCATTCGTTGGAATCATAGGTCCCAACGGCAGCGGAAAAAGTACGTTGCTGAAATGTATTTATCGTACCTTAAAACCAACGTCCGGCGCTGTTTTACTGGACGATGTATTTTTGCGAACACTAAGCTTAAAGCAATCGGCAAAAAAGATAGCTGTAGTAGCGCAGCATAATCATTATAATTTTGATTTTACGGTAAAAGATGTCGTTATGTTGGGAAGAGCGCCTCATAAACGTATGTTAGACAGAGACACCAAAGAAGATTTTCAACTGGTAGATACCTGTTTACAACAAGTTGGTATGCAAGACTTTTCAGAACGTTTGTTTTCCTCTCTGTCAGGCGGAGAACAGCAGAGAGTACTGTTGGCTCGCGCTCTGGCGCAGCAGACGCCCTGTTTGATTTTAGATGAGCCCACCAATCATTTGGACATTAAATATCAGTTGCAGTTAATGGATATTGTAAAATCTTTGGATATTACAATAATTGCGGCAATTCATGATTTAAATATTGCTGCTATGTATTGCGATTATATTTATGTTATGAAACATGGTGAGATTGTGACAAAAGGTACACCAAAAGAAGTACTGACCTCTGAAATCATTGAAGAAATTTATGAGGTACAAGCGGACGTAATGGAACAAAATGGCGTTTTACATATTTTATATCATCCGGGAGGAAAAACAAAATGAAGCATATTGCCATGTTAACCTGTTTGAATGCAAATGCCGTATGTACGGGTGCTTCTTGCCTTAAAGCGTTTTATGATAGAACAGGTTCTTTTGCAATTTATCAAACGGAAGCATTATATTTGGATGCGTTTATGAAATGCAATGGATGTGGAAATCCTCCAAATACAGACCATGGCATGCTGGAAAAAATAGAGAGGCTCAAGCAGTTAGGAACGCAAATTGTACATGTTGGAATTTGCGCCAGAAAAAAGGATGGTACGGAATGTCCATCCATGACGGAGATTATCCGAATGTTGGAACAAAACGGTATGAAAATTGTAAAAGGAACACATTGAGATGTTAAGGAAAGAGTGATACAGCTGTATCGCTCTTTTTTATTTTTATATACAAACCATTTTGGACATACTAGAACGTAAAATAAGAACAAGGAGAGAGACGTATGAACATTTCATTTGATGCGGTCTATTATGAACCGTCGGTATTATCTTATCCTTTAGGACAACAATTAAAAGAAAAATATGCAGATTTGCCATGGCAGGAGATTGAAAGCCATAATCATATACAGCAGTTCAGAAATGCTCAAAATAGCGAGTTTCCAAAATTAAAACGCAATTTAATTATAGGTACCAGGAAAACACATAAGTATACGGAAAATCATAAGGTTTCTGATTTTCTGGTTCCCTATACGTCTTCCGGATGCAGTGCGATGTGTCTTTATTGTTATCTGGTCTGTAATTACAACAAGTGTTCCTATTTGCGAATATTTGTCAATCGTGAACAAATGATGGAGAAGCTGATTCGTACCGCCAATCAGTCTGAAAATCCGCTCACATTTGAGATTGGAAGCAACAGCGACTTAATTTTGGAGAATGTAGTTACGGAAAATCTTCCATGGACTATTGAACAATTTGCCGCAAATGCAAAAGGAAAATTAACCTTTCCCACAAAGTTCGACATGATTTCGCCTTTGCTTTCTCTGAATCATCAGCAGAAGGTGATATTTCGTATGAGTTTGAATCCGGAAACCATTATCAGAAAAGTAGAATTGGGAACATCGAGGCTCAATCAGCGCATTATGGCATTAAATGCTATGTGTGACGCAGGTTATCCTGTGGGGATTTTATTGGCGCCTGTTATTTTTGTTCCCCAATGGAAAATATTATATGCAGAATTGATTTCCCATTTGGCAGATACCTTGAGCAGTAAAGTAAAAAAGTCTGCATTTATAGAAATTATTTTTATGACTTACAGTTATGTACATCATGCAATCAATACAGAAGCGTTCCCCAATGCGGCACCCTTGTATGACAAACAAGATATGACCGGGCGGGGAAGGGGAAAATATTGGTATAGAGAGGCATTGAGAATAGAGGGAGAGACTTTTTTGCGTGAGCAGCTAAAGAAAAAACTGAATGGAATGCCTATTTTATATGTAGTATAACTTTCCTTCCGATAATACGTAGAAAACGGAGCATACTAAACCAAAATACGTTGTAATATAGGATGCGATTTAATATGAAACATTCCGTTTTTAAACAAACTGCTTGCTTTATTGTTTTTTTCACCATGATGATTCTCATTTTTTATTGGATTTGTTCTGTAGTAATCACCATGCCAGAAGCAGAACCTATGACTGCTGTTACGAAACATGTTTATGTGAAAAACAGCGACGGAAATCAGGCAGTGGGACAAACAAAATCCATTATAAATGATGACAAGGAACATGCGGTCAGTATCCATTATCCTATTACAGGAATCTCTGAAATCGACCGTGTCATCGAGCAGGAAGTATACAACAAAATAGAAGAGTTTGAAAATAAAAAGATAGGTTATCAAGCACTGGAACCTGATGTTTCTTCTTCAATCTGGATTGATTATGAATCTTATATCAAAGGAGACATTATTTCCGTTGTTTTTTATACAGAAGAGAATTTTTCCGCTTTGGCACATCCTCTTGAATGTGTTGATACGTTGGTATTTGAAATAACTTCCGCAAAACAACTCAGTTTAGGCGATATATTCAAATCTGATGATTTCTCTATACTGGCAGAACAGGCAAAGGAAGAATTTGCAGAGAATTCGGATGTAAAAAGTCAAATGGATACGGAATTATTTTTAAACGGAACAGAGCCCACGGAACAAAATTATCAGCACTTTGCTTTAAAAGAAGATGGATTGGCAGTTTATTTTGAAAAATATCAAATTTTGCCGGGTTATTTTGGAATTCAATCCGTTACCATTCCCTATGACAGTTTATCCGGACATTTGAATATTGATTTATCTAATGCTGTTCTCGAAGCCGTGCAAACAACAGCACTGCCAAAAGGTGAGTTAACAGAACCGCAAACCGCAATCATTGACAAACAAAAGCCAATGGTTGCCTTGACATTTGACGATGGTCCGCACTATACCGTAACACCCCGCATTCTTGATATTTTGCAAGAGCATAATGCCAGGGCAACGTTTTTTGTATTGGGCAACCGTGTTGACAATTTTCCCAATATCATTCAAAGAGAGTATAGTCAAGGGCATGAAATAGGAAGTCACTCGTTTAGTCATCCGCAAATCACAACATTAACGTCAGATGAAATTGAGTATCAATTTGCGGAAACAGAGCATCGTATTCAGCAATATGTGCCTTATACCACTAAATTGGTACGGCCGCCATATGGACAAATTACACAATCATTAAAAGAGGTACTTCAAAAAACCTTTGTATTGTGGTCCATTGATACGCAAGACTGGAAAACAAGAGACAAAGATGCCATTGTCAGTGAGGTATTAAATAACGTAAAAGATGGAGATATTATACTCATGCATGATATGTACAGTACCACTGCAGACGCTTGTGAGGAATTAATTCCTGCATTGATAGAGCGAGGTTATCAGCTTGTCACGGTTTCGGAATTGTTAAATGCAAAAGAAATTACGCCTGTAGCAGGCAGTGTATACAGCAGAGTATTATCAACAGGGAATGCAGCATCGTAAGGAGGATTTTTTATGAAAGCTCATGTAGACAGAAGAGGATGTATTGCTTGCGGACTTTGCGTAGCAACCTGTCCCGAAGTGTTTCAATTTGAAGATGGACTTTCTTCGGTCATCGTGGATGAAATTCCGGAGTATTGTCTTGATGACGCACAGGAAGCAGAAGAAAATTGTCCTGTTTCCGTAATTTCTATATTTGAATAAAGAAAAAGCGCTCCGATTTGCGGGGCGCTTTTTTATCTCGGTTCCCTGTTATTGTTTCCATGCATAGAATACTACCAGGATAACTGCATGGGAGGAATGTATGTGGTAACAGTCAGCTTATGTATGATTGTAAAGAACGAAGAAGACGTGCTGGCACGCTGTTTGGATTCGGTCAAAGATTTGGTGGATGAAATTATTATTGTAGATACAGGTTCTAAAGACCGCACCAAAGAAATTGCTCATACCTATACGGATAACGTATTTGATTTTGTATGGATAGATGATTTTGCAGCAGCCAGAAATTTTGCATTTTCCAAAGCAAAATGTATGTATTGTATGTGGCCCGACTCAGACGATGTAATACTGCCCAAAGACCAAGAAGGATTTCAAAGATTGAAGGAGACATTGTCTCCCGAAACAGACATGGTTATGATGAAATATCATACTGCTTTTGACAGCAGCGGCAAACCTACCTTTTCTTACTATAGGGAACGGTTAATTGCAAATCATAAGGGGTATCAATGGGTAGGAGCTGTACATGAAATTATACCGCCTACAGGTAATATCTATTACAGTGATGACGCAGCCGTATCTCATAAAAAATTGCGAGTTCAAGATCCTGACCGCAATTTAAGAATATTTGAAAAGTTAATTGCGCAGGGAAACGTGTTAGACGCCAGACAACAGTTCTATTATGCACGAGAATTGTATTACCATAATCAATTTGAAAAAGCAATTCAAGTATTTAACGCATTTTTGCAAAGAGAAGATGCTTGGGTAGAAAATCAAATTGATGCATGCACATTTATATTTTATTGTAGACGTCAAATGGGTCAGAAACAAGAAGCGCTTTATGCGTTATTTCAAAGCTTTGTTTATGATGAGCCGCGTGCAGAAACGTGCTGTGAAATAGGAGATTATTTTATGGAGTGCAACGCATATCAAAGGGCAATATATTGGTATCAAACGGCGGCCAATACTGCACGAAGGGATACGGAAGGCGGTTTTATCCAACCGGATTGTTATGATTATATTCCATACATGCAAATGTGTGTCTGCTATGACAAACTTGGAGATTACGATACAGCCAACTACTACAATGAAAAAGCAGGTGACTGCAAACCAAATGATAAGGCATATTTGCTGAACAAACAGTATTTTCAAAAAAGATTTGAAGAATCGTAACCAAATGTTAAAATTATGGGGTATATCATAAACAATAAATTGTTACCTTTAGGACAAAAGTATTTCAACTTTGCATCGTTGCTGTGTCTCTGACATAAACATTTATTATTTAGATGATTGGTTTTAAAAGAACAATCAGCTGTCTGCTAACGCAGACAGCTGATTTATTTTGAGACTGCCATATTTATTTTGTATCAAATTATGTGTATACCCATAAAAAACATATTTGTAGACCCCATAATTAATTTATATGGATTATCCGTGTTCTCTCTTTTCATACATTTACTTCATTTAATCAGTTGGTATCAGTTTATTTTTGCGTAGTCTGTTGATAAGACAGTTGTTTGGTATCATAGTACGCTATGTATTTAAGAGTACCACTCACTTTCTGGTTTTTATCGACTTTACGAAAATTGTGAAATTATTTTCATTCTATTTTTTTAGCGCGTTTTTTGCTTTTTGTAAATAAATAGATTTATTTGCATTAAACACATAGGAAATGGTACATACAATAAAGAAATACGGAATAGATTCAAATCCGAAAATTTCTCCTCCAATAATAATTGGAGCCAAAAAGGTATTTGTAGCGCCGCCGAATACAGCTGCGTAACCTAATGCCGCCACAAATGGTACAGGAAGACCAAACAAACCTGCCATGGCTGCTCCAAGGCTGGCTCCAATTGAAAACAAAGGTGTTACTTCTCCTCCTTGAAATCCGGCTGAAAGAGTCACAATGGTTAATATAAATTTTAAAATCCAGTCCCAGCCATATATGGTTCCATTGTGAAAAGATGCCTGAATCAAATTGGTTCCCAGACCGGAGTAGCGACCTTGATATAATAAGAGAAATAAAGCGCTTAATCCGACGCCCACCAGTGCAATACGGACGATAGGGTTCTTTATTTTATCGGACAAAAAGCGTTTTACCAGCTTCAAACACCATGCAAACAGTCCTCCGACTACGCCGAAAATAAGACCCAGCAGGAGAAGTTGTGCAAGCAATATCCATGAGAAAGAGATGTCCTCTGATAATATAAAAGTAAATTTACTCAAACCCAATGCCTGAGATGTGGTACTTGCTGCAATTGATGCTGTAAATGCCGGAAGAAGTGCTTCAAACTTCATTTCTCCAATGACCAATACTTCCATTGCAAAGAAAACAGCCGCAATGGGCGTTCCGAATAATCCGGAAAAACCGGCAGCCATACCTGCCACAAGAAAGATAGGTCCTGCATTTTTTATGGGTAAATGTCTGCCAATCCAATGAGAGAACGTTGCACCAATTTGAACGGCAACACCTTCACGTCCCGCACTGCCGCCGAATAGGTGGGTAATCCATGTGCTTCCCACTACAAAAGGAATCAATCTTAAAGGAATCTTTTTTTCATCACCATGTCCCACTTCAAATATCAGTGCCATTCCTTTACTGCTGGTTCCTCCAAACTTTTGATAGCAGAATGCAATTAAAATACCGGCAAGCGGTAAAGCGGGGATGAGATATAAAGGATACAACTCTCTGATACCCGTTATTTCAAGCAGTATTTTTCCAAAAGCCGTATCCATAGCTCCGATGATAATTCCCACAGGGATTCCTATGAGTCCCAACAAAAGCTGCATTGCAATGGGTTTTCCCATGACTTGTATTTGTTTGATAAATTTTTGCATGTAATTTCACTCCGTCCATCTTGTATCTTGGTTGTTATTTCCGTCTTGTGTTCATAATGTATAACAGTCCAATATGTTTTCAAGCTGTATTTGATATTTTTCTTTCTATTTCAAAAGGGAAAGAAAGATTTTTATAAAGGAGGCGCACGTTCTATATGCGGACATATACTCTGATTGAAACGATGAAATGTATAGGATTGAGTAAGGCGATATCTTATGTTCCTATCTGATTTTTTTCCGATTTGGTTTTCATACGAAAAGTCAATATCTGCGAATGAAAACGATACATTTTCATGTTGTGTCTGCTGAAAATTGTGTTTTTGATATATAACCACAGGAGTTTGTTTCAAATTCCTTTTTGAGGAATGTAATGTATGTTGATATAAATCAGTGTCAGTCAGTTGTTGCCAATTTTCCAAATGATATTGAAAGCATTTTTGTATTTGGAATATTTTTATGTAGACAGCAGAATTTTTTCCTTTATTATTTAAAAAAATTTTTGGTATCTGATGAGAATATATTTGAAAAAATTTATCAATTAGGCAGAAATGGTTATGTTGATTGCTTGCCATTGTATTTGCCCCCTTTCTTTTGCAAAAAAAAATGACTTCTGCATCAAATGCAGAAGTCATTAGCTTTACTAAGCAGTTCCGGCAATGCCGAGGGAGAACTTCATTCCCTATTAATATTATATCTCTGTAAAATCACTAAGTCAATAGATACCAGAAGGTTTATTGCTTTTTTAATACACTCTATTTTATGATAATGGTTGAGATTATAATTTATGATTAAAGCATGGTAGCAAGAAAATGTAACAGAGGACAGAAGTGTTGTACAGAGTAAAAATCCATTGTACAGAAAAATGGAAGAAATAGATTGAGATAAATAGAAGGAGCTTATCGCATTGATTTTCTGTTAGAACATTGGTGGCAGATGGGGACTAAGTATTGGAACAGATGATAAGATAATTCGTTTTGTAAAGCATAGATATATGAAGGTCTGAACGAATATCAACGCTAAATACAATGCATACTTTATATACGTTATACTTTCATTTTATCTTGAATAATTTGTATTTTGCTTTATTCCGAAATACGTTTTATGTGATATAAGCTGTTCAGTACGGTCCATCCCTGTTGATACGGTCGCATAATATTCCAATATCCTGCACCGCGCAGTCCATATTCGGGAATTAGAGCCAATTTTGCCTGAATACTGCGGGCGTCTTCAAACCATACGACATGTTCCCGACCTCTTTTATCGTAATAGTGGAAATAAGGTGCTTGTGCGGTTTCATCATATTGAATTTCAGCGCCGTATTGAATTGCCAGTTTGATTGCTTCATCGTTAGAAATAGAACGTGCTTTATCTCCTTTTTCAAACGGCAGTGTCCAATCGTAGCCATAATTGGATATGCCCATAAATATTTTTTCACGCGGAATTTCTGAAACAGCATAGTCTAACACTGCGCGTACATTTGGCAAGGGAGACACTGCTTGAGGCGGTCCGTATGTGTAGCCCCATTCATACGTCATAACAAATACGGCATTCGATGCAATGCCGATTTCTTTATACAAGTGTCCTTCATATATGGTACCTCTTTGCATGGCTGAAATTTTAGGGGCAAGCGCGGTAATCACTTCATACCCCAAAGGGTTTAAGCGGGAGCGCAGATTGGAAATAAACGCAGCATATTTCTCTGCATCCTGCTTGTTAATAAATTCAAAGTCAACGTCCAATCCGTAGTAACCTTTATCATTCATATTTTCGATAATTTCATCAATCAATTTATCTTGTATCATTTGGTTGTTTAATACAATGGAAGCACGCGCACTGTCAAAGTTGCCTTTTTCTGTTAAGGTGGATAGGTGCATTAATGGGGCTGTATCATATTCTTTTGCAATGTCTATCATATGATTATCATTCAGCATGACCAGACTGCCGCTTTGAGTTAATCCGTAAGTAAAAGGTGTTACATATGTTAAATAAGGCAATGTTTTTCTCAGTAAATCATCTGAGATGGACGGTTCTCCATATCCATTTACTTCAAAACTTCCCAGTTTTTCTTGGTCGTAAGTAATAATAAGTTGTTCCCCCGGCATAATAGTAGAACGCCCATTTAACTGGGGATTGTTTTGATAAAGAGAAATGACAGAAACTCCGTATTGTTTTGCAATGGTATATAAGGATTCCCCTTGTTTTACGGTATGAACTACCGTTGGAAATTGCACAACAATGGTTTGCCCAATTACCAATGTACTGTTGTATTCAATTCCGTTATCAATTGCAAGACGATACGGAGAAACACCATATTCCTGCCCTATTTTATAAAGAGAATCTCCGGGTTCTACAACATGAATTATCATAGTATAACTCCTTATCTGAACATGAATCGTTTATTTCTTTTATCACATCATATGAAAGTACTGCTTGGAATGTGCAGAGATTGCTTTTATATTTAAATTACATGATAATTTTTATACAAATATATGAATAGTCTGCTTTCATATATTTTGTAAAAGCTTGTATTTCCGCATTGCTATTTCAATGCCTGTATTATATAATGAACTAAATATAAAAGTTTTGACTGTATCAGCAAGTTACAGTTGTACACCCGTTATCAAGTTGGCATAACAGGAGGAAGGAACTATTTATGAGAAAAATGCTCGCAATCGGTGCGACAAAATTTTTAATATGGCTTGGACAAGCAATGAACAAACAGGGTTCTTCTACTCCGGGCAAAATTGGGCTGAAAATTTATCCGAATTTACTTAAGGATTTGGCTGCCCAAGTGCGCGAAGATATTTTTGTGGTTTGTGGTACCAACGGAAAGACCACTACCAATAACCTTTTATGTGAAGCACTTCGTTCTGAAGGAAAAAAAGTTGTATGCAACAGTGCAGGCGCCAATATGTTATATGGTATTGTAACTGCATTTGCAGATTCCGCCAGCATCAGTGGCAAACTAAACGCAGACTGTGCTTGCATTGAGATTGACGAAGCTTCTGCGCGCAGAGCATTTCCCCACTTTAAACCGAATTACATGGTATTGACCAATTTATTTCGTGACCAGCTGGACCGTTACGGCGAAATTGATATTACGATGGATGTGCTCAAAGAAGCTTTGGCAATGTCACCAAATACAAAGTTAATTGTAAACGGAGATGACCCTCTGTCTGTAGCGTTGGCAAAACAAAGTGGCAATCCATTTGTTACTTTTGGTGTGGATGAACAAGTAATCGATGCCAAACATGCGGCAAAAGAGACGAAAGAAGGCCGCTTTTGTCAAATGTGCGGTGCTGAATTACAATATGACTATTATCATTACAGTCAATTGGGAAAATATCACTGCCCCAAATGTGATTTTGCAAGACCAAAATTGGATTACGCTGTCACCAATGTGCATTTAGACAGAGGGATTTCTTTACGCATGGAAGGCAGACAATTCCGCATTAAAAGTCATGGGTTTTATAATGTGTATAATATTCTTGCAGCTTATGCGGCAGCAAGAACCGCAGGCTTTTATTTGGAACGGTTTGACCAAGTGCTGCGCAGGCACAAAACGCAAAACGGACGTATGGAACTGTTTGATATTGGCGGAAGACATGTGGTTTTAAATCTTGCAAAGAATCCGGCCGGTTTCAATCAGAACATTTCCGCTGTTTTGGAAGATAAATCTCCGAAAGATTTAATTGTAGTGATTAACGATAAAGCACAGGACGGCAAAGATATTTCTTGGTTGTGGGATGTTGATTTTGAACGTTTTCATGATGCGCGCGTCCAAACCTTTATTGCAAGCGGCATTCGTGCTTTGGATATGCAGCTGCGGTTTAAATATGCAGATATTCCATCAAAAGTGGAAGAAGATGTTACAAAGGCAATCGAGCGCCTTGTTACGGGAGGAACGGGCAATTTGTACGTATTATGCAACTATACGGCATTGTATAATACCCATCTTATCCTCAAGAAATTGGAGGAAGGAAAAGTATGAAGCTGACAATAGGGCATTTGTATCCGGAATTATTAAATCTTTACGGAGATCGCGGCAACATTATTTGTATGGTACAGCGTTTAAAATGGCGCGGTATTGACGCAGAAGTAAGAGAATTTGATTTGAATGATAAAATAGACTTTTCCAAATTGGATATTGTATTACTTGGCGGCGGCTCGGACCGGGAACAACTGCTAGTATGCAACCGCTTAAAAAAAATTAAAAAAGACTTTATTGATTATGTAGAGCAAGGCGGCGTTGTATTGGCAATTTGCGGTGGATATCAGCTGCTTGGCAATTACTATAAAATGGGGGATGAAACCATAGAGGGATTGGGTGTGGTAAACATTCATACCGAACGTGGAGACAGCCGATTAATCAGCAATATTGTATTGCAAAGCGATTTGTTCCCGCTGCCTATCGTTGGTTTTGAGAATCATGGAGGCAGAACGTTTATTGAGGATTATCAGCCTCTTGGCAAAGTGTTAAGCGGACATGGAAATAATGATAAAGATAAAAGTGAAGGCATTGTATATAAAAATGTAATCGGTACTTATCTTCATGGTCCGTTGCTTCCTAAGAATCCTCATTTATGTGATTATTTGCTGCAAACAGCGTTAAATAGACGTTTTGGTAAAGTAGAGTTACCTGAATTGGATGATAAAGATGAATTGGCGGCGAATCATTATATCGTAAAACGATTTGCACCGTCTGAATAATCATAAAACAATCCTTGGATATAATACATATCCAAGGATTGTTTCGCGTAATGAGCATTTGTTTGGTAAAATCATCTTTAGAGTTTTTCGTATTATGCAGTACGTATGAATGCTTTGCAAAGAGCTTCAATCCAAAAGTGTTAGAATTTGACTGAATATTTTCTCAAACATCTATTCATTGACTCGTTTTTGTTGTTAAACTTTTTTATTAGGAGAAAATTCCCTTTAGATTGAAACATCTAAGGGGATTTTTGCATGATAAAAACCTAGTAATTTGTATGATATGTTACATTTTTAAACAAAAATTTATCATAAATCATAAAAATAAGAATTATTATTATTTTTGTATAGACATACTTATATATCAAGCGTATAATAAAAATATCCAGAAAGATGAGGAGGAATGGCACTATGGCTATTTTTAAATGTAATGTATGCGGCTATTTATATGATGAAGCCGGAAACACCCTATTTTCTGCTCTCCCGAATGATTGGCGCTGTCCAATCTGCGGTGCTGAAAAAGCAAAATTTACAAAGGTAAAAGAAGCGTCTGAGAAACCTAAAACAGAAGATATACCAAAAGACAATCCTTTGGCGTATCCAAAAGAGTTTGCGAAATATGACTCTCAAGATGAACCGTATATGGACATGATTCATCAAATGTCGTTAACGGGAGAATCCATTATTTCTCCTATGGGTACACATTTGTCAACTGTCAGCTGGAACGATATTCTGATTTTGGGTGCTCAATTAAATCCATCTCCGTTGGATGCACATGCAGATGTAACCCTCACTACTGTAATTGGTAAGCACGCAAGACAGCCTATGGAACTGGATGGACCTGTTTATATTTCTCACATGAGTTTTGGTGCACTTTCCAAAGAGATTAAAGTGGGTCTGGCAAAAGGTTCCGCTATGGCAGGTACTGCAATGTGTTCGGGAGAAGGTGGCATTTTGCCGGAAGAAAAAGCCGCAAGCTATAAATATATCTTTGAGTATGTACCGAATTTATACAGTGTAACAGACGAAAATTTAAAAGAGGCAGATGCCATTGAAATTAAAATTGGCCAAGGTACAAAACCGGGTATGGGTGGACATTTGCCCGGCGCAAAAGTAACACCGGAAATTGCAAAAATTCGTAACAAACCGGTTGGAGAAGATGTAATCAGTCCAAGTCGTTTTCCTAATATTCAAACGAAGGAAGATGTAAAAGCAATGGTGGATTGGCTCAGAGAGGTTTCTGAAGGACGTCCAATTGGCATCAAAATTGCAGCAGGACATATTGAAAAAGATTTGGAATGGATTGCATATGCAAAACCGGATTTTATTACCATTGACGGTCGTGGGGGTGCGACAGGAGCAAGCCCTCTTATATTACGAGATGCCTCCAGTATACCTACCATTTACGCATTGTACAGAGCAAAAAAATATTTGACTGAGCATCATTTGGAAATAGATTTAGTGATTACAGGAGGTTTACGTGTCAGCAGTGACTTTGCCAAAGCGCTTGCTATGGGTGCCGATGCCATTGCTATTGCAAGCGCAGCTTTGATGTCGGCTGCATGCCAGCAGTATCGCATTTGTGAAACAGGAAAATGTCCTGTAGGTATTGCCACGCAAGACCCTGAATTGCGTTCCAGATTACATATTGACCATGCAGCGAAACGTTTATCCAATTATTTAAATGCGTCTTTTGAAGAGTTGAAAATGTTTGGACGTATTACAGGTCATCAAAATATTCATGACTTGTCTGTGCAAGATTTGGTCACAATTAATAGAGAGATTTCAGAACATACCGATATTCCTCATGCATAATAATTCTTATATAAAAAACGGAAAAGACAAGTCTTTTCCGTTTTTTATATAAGATAGTGTTACATTATTGATACTACACTTTTTATGTAGAAGATGATATAATAAAAAATACATATAACGATTATTTTGATTGAAAATATCATGTAAAGGTGTATAAAATGAAGCGGAAATTATTCATTACCATAGCATCGGCTTTATTGGCAGTTGCATTAACCGGTTGTTCTCCTTTGGGTCTGGATGCGCAAACATTAATGAAACCGCCGAAAGCAACCGGTGAAAGACAAGAAATTTATAGTGTGTTGGAAGAAAAGGCAAACCATCAGTTAACATTGCGTTATCCGAAAGCGGGAGAGTATCGTTCAGCTATTGTCATGAAGGATGTTACGGGTGATGGCAATGATGAGGCAATTGCATTTTATACCAAAGGGGATGAGCCATATACAATCATATCTGTCATTAGTCAGATAGACGGAACATGGACTGAAATTGCATCCTATAAAAATCCTTCCACACAGATTGATAGAATTTGTTTTGGAGATTTTAACGGCAACGGAATCGTTGATTTTGCAATTGGCTGGGGAAATTCTACGACAGGTACCAGCGAATTGAATTTGTATACATATAAAGATGAAACAATCAAAGAGGTTCCAACAAAAGAATTGTACAATGAACTTGCTGTAGTAGAGTTTGAAAGTGGAAAAAACGGTATTTTAACCATTCGTTTGCAAACAAAAGAAAGCCCTTCCACTGCAAAATTATTTACAATTTCAAACGGAAGTATCAGTTTGTTAGGTACAGCTAAACTGGACTCGGATGTAACAAAATACAATAAAGTAACTGTAGGAAAAATAAGTGCCAATGATTATGGTATCATCCTTGACGGTATGAAAAGTGCACGTACGTACCAAACAGAAATTTTATATTGGGACCGCAATGACTATAAATTAAAGAATCCTTTGTACAGACCCGAGGATAAAACTGTATTATATACGGAACGAAACACCTCTATTCCATCTCAGGATATTAACGGGGATTCCATGATAGAAATTCCGATTACACATATTTTACCGGGAATTTCTTCAGATAATATCAGCGATACGGCTTATATTGTAAATTGGCATCGCTATGATGTCAGCACAAATACATTTACCAATTTATTGAGTACAGTTGTCAACAGCAAAGACGGTTATATGTTCATGATACCGGATGCATGGAAAGATGTCATTACAACCGAGTGGAGCGAAGAAAACAGAGCGTTAACTTTTTATGAATGGATTCCTGATACGGCAGGAGCTGACAGCGGCGTGAAAGGGAGTGCATTGTTAACCATACAAGTAATGACAGAAGATGAGTGGAAGAATCAGTCTGAAAATACGGAACTGTATAAATTAAAGCAGCATGAAAATATGGTGTTTGCAGCAAAATTGGAAAGTGCAAATTCCAAACTGTCATTGACTATGGAGCAGGTGGAATATTATTTTAGATTATTTTCACCAAATTAATTGTCCTATTTTAATTCAGGAGGAATAACACATGAAGAAAATTCTAGTATGTGAAGACGAACAAGTTATTCGTGAATTTGTTGTCATTAACTTAAAACGTGCAGGATATGAAGCATATGAAGCAGAAAACGGAGAGCAGGCACTGGAAATTTACGAACGGGAAGGCGGCGATTTTGATGTTGCCGTACTGGATATTATGATGCCGGGAAAATATGATGGTCTTGCAGTATGTAAAGAGCTGAGAAAAAGAAGCGGAACCATTGGTATTATTCTGTTAACTGCAAAAACACAGGAGATGGACAAAGTCAGTGGTTTAATGATGGGCGCGGACGACTATATGACAAAACCATTCAGTCCGTCCGAATTGGTAGCACGTGTCGATGCTATTTACCGTAGAGTAGCACTGGCGGAGATGCGAACGGAAAATAATTTTAAGGAAGAAATTCATTCCGGTGAATTTTCTTTAAATTTACGCAACAGATACCTGCTCAAACGCGGACAGCCTATTGAATTGACCCAAGTAGAATTTCAGATTATGGAATATTTTTTCTCCAACCCTGCCACCGCACTTGACAGAACGGATATTTTGAAACATGTGTGGGGAGAAAGTTATTTTGGTGAAGAAAAAATTGTAGATGTGAATATTCGCCGTTTGAGAATGAAAGTGGAAGATGAACCGTCTAACCCAAAACATATTGTAACCGTTTGGGGACTGGGATATAAGTGGGAAGCATAAGATGCTTTGCTGCTTTATCATTTAGAAAAGGGGAGAATATATCGCCTTGTGGATAAAAGGTATCACACGGCGCTGGTTATTTAACGTTTTAGGAATTGTAGTATTGGTATTGGTCGTTTTAATCGTATCACTATCTTTTGCAGTGCAGAATTATACCTATAACGGTATTTTACAAGCGCTAAATGCCAATTCCAGAGAATTAACCAACGTGTTTATTGATTATAAAAATAAAACATCTTCAGATTTTACATCCTTTGCATATACCTATGTAGAAAACTTTACCAGCAAAGAAAGTATGGAGCTGATGGTTATTAACAGTGATGGTAAAATTGTACTCACTTCTACAGGTTTTACTCCGGACCAAAATCAGCCTATGAATGATTATTATGCAGCTTTGCAGGACGCCGAAGGTTATGGCAGCTGGAAAGGAAAGCTTTCTTCAGGCGAGAGAGTGATGGCGGTTACCCGTGTACTAAGAAATAATGACGGTATGGTTGTAGGGGGAGTACGTTATGTGGTATCATTAGAAAATGCAGACCGTCAAATTTTAGCCATTGTGGCAACTTTAACGGGAATAGGTGTTTTGATTATTCTGTTTGTCTGCATTTCCAGCACTTATTTTGTAAAATCTATTTTAAATCCTGTGCGTGAAATCAACAGTACGGCAAAACGAATTGCCCAAGGTGATTTTGATGCCCGTATACAGAAAAAGCACAACGATGAAATTGGTGAGCTGTGCGATACGATTAATGAAATGGCTGTAGAATTAGGGAACTCTCAGCAAATGAAAAATGATTTTATTTCATCCGTTTCTCATGAACTGCGTACTCCCCTGACAGCTATTAAAGGCTGGGCAGAAACGATGCAGAGCGGAGAAATTGACCGCGGTACCTTTGATAAAGGTATGGGCGTTATTATTCGTGAGTCCGAGCGTCTTTCCGGAATTGTAGAAGAATTATTGGATTTCTCTAGAATGCAAAGTGGCAGAATGACGCTGATGATGGATCGTATTGATATTCTGGCAGAACTCGGCGAAGCCGTTTATATGTTCAGTGACCGTGCAAAAGCAGAGCATAAGTTTTTACTGTACGAAGAACCTGCAATGTTATCTCCTGTTCTGGGAGATATTAACCGTTTACGTCAAGTTTTTGTAAACATTATTGATAATGCCTTGAAATATACGGATGAACAGGGTACTGTTAGTGTATCAGCTTGTGAAGAAGATGGTTTTATTAAAGTGCAGATTGTAGATACAGGCTGTGGCATTCCTATCGAGCATTTGCCAAATATAAAGAAGAAATTTTATAAAGCAAATCATGTAGTGCGCGGAAGCGGTATTGGTTTGGCTTTGGCAGATGAAATTATCACCTTGCATAATGGCACTTTAGAAGTGGAAAGTCAGGAAAACTTGGGTACAGCTGTTACCATTCGTATTCCTGCAATGCAACAATTTGACAATAAAGATATGCAAGAAGTACAACAGGAATTACCAATAGAATCACAAGAACAACATATTATCGATGCAAAGCAGATAGATGATACGTTGGACGATAATGAAAATCAAAGTAACAGAGAGGTTGAAGAAAGGAATAACAATTGAATATGGCAAGAGAACAAACAAAAATGATTACCTCCATCGGTGGCCAAGCTTTAATGGAAGGTGTTATGATGAGGGGGCCGAAAAAGACTTCGGTGGCAGTTCGGCTTCCTGACGAAACAATTGATGTGGAAGAGTTAAAAATCAAATCTCTTCGTGAAAGATATAAATGGCTCAATTGGCCTTTTATCAGAGGCGTTATTGCAATGTACGAGTCTATGACCATTGGGTTTAAAGCTTTGGGTATGTCTGCGGACAAATCTCTGCCTGAAGATGAAGAGGAAGCAGAACCTTCAAAATTTGACCAATGGATGACCCGTGTGTTTGGAGAAAATGCAATGAATTACCTTATGGTAATAGCAGGAACTTTAGGTGTATTAATTGCAATCGGGTTATTTTTCTTTTTGCCGGCACTAAGTTTTAATTTGATTTATAATTATACAGGAATCGGCGATGGCTTTTTGCCTTGGCGCTCTACTTTTGAAGGTGTAATTCGTATACTGATTTTTATTGCTTATATTGGTATCTGCTCTTTGATTCCTTCAGTCAAACGAGTGTTTCAATACCATGGCGCTGAGCATAAAACCATCTTCTGCTATGAAAATAAAGAAGAGTTAACCGTTGAAAATGTCCGCAAACACAGTCGTTTCCATCCGCGCTGCGGTACCAGTTTTTTGGTGCTGATGCTGATAGTAGGTATTGTAGTAGGCTTTTTCATTCCATTTGAAAATCCGTTTTTGAGAACATCAGCTAAATTATTACTGCTTCCTGTTTCCGTATCCATTGGTTTTGAATTGATTAAAATCTGCTCTAAATATGACAATATTATTACACGTATCGTTGCGGCTCCAGGTTTGTGGATGCAGCGTATTACTGTAAAAGAACCGGATGACGGCATGATTGAAGTTGCAATTGCAGCAATGAAAGATGTGATTCCTGAGAATGGAGAAGATATTATATGCGGACGCTGCAAGTAATTTATTTGGAAGGCAAACAGCGTTTACAAAAGGCAGGGAATGAAAGCCCTGCCTTTGATGCTATATGCCTGTTTGAGCATGTGTTTCATATGAATCGGCAGGACCTCATGCTGCACGGCAATACAAAACAGGCGACTTTGGAACAGGAAACAGAATTTTTTTCTTTGATAGAGCAACGGGCAAAAAAACGACCCTTACAGTATATTCTTGGAGAGTGGCCGTTTCTCGATTTTCATTTAAAAATGGGGGAAGGCGTATTAATTGCCCGGGAAGATACTACTGTGTTGGTAGAAACAGCAGCAAAATTAATACAAACAAAACAAGCAACAATTTTAGATTTATGTGCGGGTACAGGTGCTGTGGGCTTGGGAATAGCCTCCTTACTTTCCACAGCACATGTCACTTGTGTGGAAAAATATGCACCTGCTTTTGCATATTTACAACAAAACATTGCGTTGTGTAAAGAACAGGGGATTGAAAATGTAGTTGCTTTGCAGGGAGATATTTTGTCCGAAGCATTTGCCTCTGCTTTTCAAGATATAGATACGATTGTGTCCAATCCTCCGTATATTGAAACGGCAGTCTTGCCGACATTGCAGGAAGAAGTGCAAAAAGAACCAACAACCGCATTGGATGGCGGTGAAGACGGCTTGCTGTTTTACCGTGCAATTGCGGATATTTGGATTCCTAAAATAAAAACAGGCGGTATCGTTGCAGTAGAGATTGGTGAGGGGCAGGAAACAGCGGTTGCTCGTCTGTTTGCCGATGCAGGTGTAGAACAAATACAGTTTGAAAAAGACAGCGGTAATATCATTCGAGTAGTTGCAGGAATCAAAAAATAAAACCAAACATTTGTTTGGAAAATTTGTGAAATCCATTGATTTTAGCGAAAACATGTACTATAATAAGACACATACTGATACAAATATGGAGGAAATTATGGCTGTTATAGATAAAAGCAAAGCGCTGGATACTGCACTGGCACAAATTGAAAAACAATTCGGAAAAGGTGCCGTTATGCGTCTTGGTCAAGAAGATGCCTTGCAGGTAGAAGCAATTCCGACAGGCTCTCTGTCTTTAGACCTTGCCCTTGGCATCGGCGGTTTGCCGAGGGGCAGAATTGTAGAAATATACGGACCTGAATCTTCCGGTAAAACTACTTTGGCACTGCACTGTATTGCGGAAGGACAGAAAAACGGCGGTACGGCTGCATTCATCGACGTGGAGCATGCTCTTGACCCGGTTTATGCACGTGCATTGGGCGTTGATGTGGATGCACTGTTGGTTTCTCAGCCTGACACAGGTGAGCAGGCTTTGGAAATTACAGAAGCTTTGGTACGTTCCGGCGCAATTGATGTGATTGTAGTTGACTCCGTTGCAGCTTTGGTTCCAAGAGCAGAAATTGAAGGTGAAATGGGAGATTCCCATGTTGGTTTGCAAGCGCGTTTGATGTCTCAAGCTTTGCGTAAGTTGGCAGGCGCTATTTCAAAATCCAACTGTGTTGCTATTTTTATCAATCAGCTGCGTGAAAAAGTGGGCGTAATTTATGGAAGTCCGGAAGTTACCCCGGGCGGACGTGCACTGAAATTCTACTCCTCTGTTCGTATTGATATTCGCAGAACTGAAACCTTAAAAAACGGTACGGAACAAATCGGTTCCCGTACCAGAGCAAAAGTAGTGAAAAATAAAGTGGCTCCTCCTTTCCGTGAAGCAGAATTTGACGTGATGTACGGACGCGGTATTTCCCGCGAGGGAGAACTGCTTGACTTGGCAGTTAAACTGGATGTAGTTCAAAAAGGCGGATCTTGGTTTTCTTATGGAGAGACCCGTTTGGGACAAGGCCGTGATAATGTAAAAGAGTTCTTGCTTGCAAATAAAGAGATTTACGACAAAATCGAAGAAGAAGTAAAAGCAAATGTTGGCAAACTGTATGCAAAATCTACCAGGGGGGCTGCAAAAGCAGTTGCAAAGCCGGTAGTAACAGAACCGGAAAAGCCTGAAACTCCTACTACCAGAATTGCATCTAAGGCAAATATTGATATTACCGTAGACGATTAAGCGGTATACCCATAAGGCGAACGATTTGTTCGCCTTATTTTCCGTTTTATAAAAGAGGAGAAAAGATATGCTCATAACGGCGATAGAAAAAAGACGTAAAATGTTATCCGCGTTATTTTTGGACGGAGAATTTGCAGTGAACATTGACACGGAAACATTGCTGCAGTTCCGTTATAAAATTGGTATGGATATTACGGATGAGCAGCTGCATGAGTTGATTTTGGCTTCCGATGCCCGTCGTGCAAATGAAAAAGCACTGTATTTGTTGGAGCACCGCAGCCATTCCAAAAAAGAATTGATAGAAAAAATCCAGCGTACCACCAGCAAAGAAGCTGCTCGGTCGGCTGCTGACCGCATGGAGGAGTTGGGGCTGGTCAATGATGAAGAATTTGCCAAACGATATGCTGCAGAATTATTCAACAGAAAAGGATTTTCCGGCCGACGTGCGCAGTATGAATTGCTGCAAAAAGGCATTGATAAGGAAATCATTGCGCAAGTAGTGGAAGAACTGGAGCCGAATCCGGTAGAAAAGATAAAGGAAATCATTGAAAAAAAATATTTACGTTGTTTGCAGGATGAAAAAGGATATCGACGCACTGTAAACGGACTGCAAAGACTGGGTTATCGTTATGAGGATATCAAACAGGCAATTTCATGTTTTTTCTGCGAGGGCGATGAAGATATTTACTATGAATGATTCTTAGATACAGGCATTGCAAATGGAACAGCAGTGACGTATAATAATAATTCAGACAAATTCAGTAAGGAAAGGTGTCTTTATGTCATATAAAGTGGGAATGGTCAGCCTCGGCTGTTCTAAAAATCAAGTAGATGGAGAAATGCTGCTGGCAACCGTTCAGCAGGCAGGATATACGCTCTGCAATTCTGAAGAAGAGGCCGACGCAGTGATTGTAAATACTTGCGGTTTTATTGAAAGTGCAAAAAAAGAATCCATTGACGAAATTTTGCAGCTTGCACGCAGAAAAGAAGCAGGCAAACTAAAGGCAATTGTAGTAACAGGCTGTTTAGCGGAAAGATACCAAACAGAAATCCGCAAAGAATTGCCAGAAGTAGATGCGGTGCTTGGAATTGGTGCTAATAAAGATATTGCACTGGCATTGAAAGAAGCACTGGAAGGACATAAAAAAGAGTTATTTGCCTCCAAATATGATTTGTCCTTGTCAGGTGAGCGTGTACTTTCTACACCAAAATTTTATGCCTATTTAAAAATATCAGACGGTTGTGATAATTGCTGCACTTACTGTGCCATTCCGCTGATACGCGGCAGATTTAGAAGCCGTACCATGGAAGACATTGTAGCAGAAGCAGAACAACTGGTTGCAAACGGTGTAAAAGAGCTCATTGTGATTGCACAAGACACCACACGCTACGGAGAGGATATTTACGGAAAGCTGATGCTTCCTGAATTACTGTGCCGTTTATGCAAAATTGAAGGTGCTCATTGGATTCGTTTATTGTATTGTTATCCCAACCGTATTACGGATGAATTAATAGATGTAATAGCAACGGAAGATAAAATTTTGAAGTATATCGACCTTCCTCTGCAACATTCTGTTGGACGTGTATTAAGTGAGATGAACCGCGGTGAAGATACAGAAAGTCTGACAGCGTTAATTCAAAAAATGCGTGACAGAATTCCCAATATGGTCATTCGCACTACCTTTATTGCAGGATTTCCGGGAGAGACGGAAGAAGAATTTAACCAAATGGCAGAATTCTCCCGTAATATCCGTTTTGACCGTATGGGATGTTTTGCCTATTCGCAGGAAGAAGACACGCCTGCCGCGTTGATGCCGAATCAAATTGACGAAGATGTAAAACAGCATCGTGCACAAATCATGATGGAAGAACAAATGGATATTATGCAGCAATTGGGACAGCAGCGTATCGGAACCGTTATGGAAATATTGGTAGAAGGATATGATGAGTATTCCGGCTGTTATTACGGCAGAAGCTATGCAGATTCCCCGGATATTGACGGCAAAGTATTATTTACGGCGGTGAATACATTACCAACTCCGGGTGATTTTGTTCATGTACATATCACAGATTGCATCAATTGCGACCTGATGGGGGAACTGGTGGAAGGAGGGCATACCTCATGAATTTACCAAATAAACTGACGGTAGCTCGTATTATTATGGTGCCGTTTTTTGTAGTGTTTCTGGTAAACGTTACAATTCCTCACCACTTTTTAATTGCAGGGCTTATTTTCGCTTTGGCTTCCTTTACTGATTTATTGGACGGAAAAATAGCAAGAAAAAGAAACTTGGTCACAAATTTTGGTAAGTTTTTAGATCCGCTTGCAGACAAAATATTGGTTATTTCCGCATTGGTGTGTTTTGTGAATTTAGGTCTTGCAGAGCTTTGGTTTGTCCTAATTATCATTGCGCGTGAATTTATGGTGACTTCGATTCGTTTGATTGCAGTTAATACGGGAGAGGTTATTGCCGCAAATATTTGGGGTAAAGCAAAAACGGTCAGCCAAATGGTTGCAATTGTAGGTATTTTAATCATGCAGTATTTACAGGAACTAATTGACTTGTCCGTTATGCCGGGTTTTGCGGTTGGTCCATTTTCCAGCAGTGCGGTATTTTGGTTTGCGGGAAACGTTTTAGTAGGTATTTCTACTTTATTTACCATCATTTCAGGTGCAATTTATTTAAAACAAAACTGGAATTTGTTTAAAAATTCAAAATAAAGTAGTGCATTTTTTTCAGCTTTGTAATATAATAGAGAGTAATCAAATGTAATGAATAGGAGAAGTACTGTTTGCTTCCGTTACAGAGAGAGAATGTCCATAGGCTGAAAGCATTCTTAATGTTGAACAAACAGGAAATGCACCTGTTTGGTAAAATACAAGGTATTTTACATGCAGATAAAGGGAAACCGCTAAACTTGTGGGAGTATCTTTATACGGTTGGCACCGTTATCGGCCCCGAGAGTGATAAAACGGAGTGGAACCGCGACTGTTATGCCGCCTCCGTCCCTGTAACAGGGGACGCAGGCGGTTTTTTATTTTTGTATGTAATGTTTGCCCATTGATTACGGCAGAAGGAGGCAATTATGTTTAAACAGTTAAAAGAAGATTTGGATTCTATTATGGAACGCGACCCTGCTGCCCGTTCCAGATTAGAAGTGTATCTGCTGTATTCCGGTTTTAAAGCCGTGCGTTCTTACCGCAAGGCCAACTGGTTTTACAGACACAATATGAAGTTTATTGCCCGCTGGATTTCTCAGCGTTCACGCCATAAAACAGGAATTGAAATCCATCCGGGTGCCAAAATAGGCAAAGGACTATTCATTGACCATGGTATGGGAGTGGTCATTGGAGAAACAGCTGAAATTGGAGATAACTGTACCATTTATCAAAATGTAACGTTGGGCGGTACAGGCAAGGACCACGGGAAACGACACCCAACGCTGGGCAATGATGTTATGATAGGTTCAGGGGCAAAAGTATTGGGACCGTTCCGTGTAGGTGACGGAGCACGTGTCGCATCCGGTGCAGTGGTGTTGGATGAAGTGCCGGACAATGCTACAGCGGTTGGTGTGCCTGCCCGAATTGTAAGAATCAATGGAATTAAAACTTGTAATTTAGACCAAATTCACGTTTCCGACCCGGTAGCGCAGGAGCTGTGCCGCCTGAGTGTAGAGCATACTAAATTAAAGCTGGAAGTAGAAGATTTAAAAAAGCAGCTTGCTGCAGCAACACAGCAAAAATTATTGCCGGCTCCAACAGAAGAGAAAACCGGTGATACAAAAGAAGAATGAGCATAAGATGAAATAGGAAGACAGAAGATGAGAGGAAGAGTTGGATGAGAATATACAATACCTTAACCAGAGAGAAAGAAGAGTTGATTCCTCAAGAGGAAGGCCACTTCAAAATATATGCCTGCGGACCAACTGTTTACAATTATATTCACATTGGAAATGCACGGCCGATTTGTGTATTTGAGGTACTGCGCCGCTACCTGGAGTACCGCGGAAATAAGGTAACGTTTGTACAGAACTTTACGGATATTGATGATAAAATCATCAAAAAAGCCAATGAAGAGGGTACGGATTATCTTACTGTTTCCAAAAAATACATTGAGGAATATTGGAAAGACGCTGATGGACTCAATGTAGGTCATGCAACAGTGCATCCGCTTGCAACTGAAAATATGGATGAAATTATCCATATTATTGCTGATTTATTGGAAAAAGGATATGCTTACGTTGCTGAAAATGGGGACGTATACTTTAGAACCAAAAAATTTGATGAATATGGTAAATTGTCACATCAGCCTCTGGATGATTTGCAATCCGGCGCCCGCATCAGTGTAGGTGAAATGAAAGAAGACGCCATGGATTTTGCGGTTTGGAAGGCGGCCAAAGAAGGAGAGCCGTACTGGGAAGCTCCTTGGAGTAAGGGACGTCCCGGCTGGCACATTGAATGTTCTGCAATGGCACGCCGTTATTTGGGAGAAACCATTGATGTTCACTGTGGTGGTCAAGATTTAATTTTCCCACATCATGAAAACGAAATCGCACAAAGTGAATGTTGTAACGGAAAAATTTTCGCGCGTTATTGGATGCACAACGGTTATATCAATGTAGATAATCATAAGATGAGCAAATCATTGAATAATTTCTTTACGGTGCGCGATGTAGCAGAGAAGTATGGATATGAGCCGATTCGTTATTTAATGGTGGCCTCTCATTATCGCAGTCCAATCAATTACAGTACAGAAATTATTGAGCAATGTAAAGCTGCTTTGGACCGTTTATATAATTGCCGTGAAAATTTGACTTTCTTACTAGAAAATGCGGAAATAGGAAAGAAAGAAGGCGAATCAGCACTAAAAGAGAAATTTAATCGTCATGAAGCGCATTTCATTGAGGCAATGGACGATGACCTTAATACTGCAGATGCGATTTCAGCATTATTTGACTTGGCCAAAGATATAAATACTCATTTAAATGCTTCTTCAAAACCATCGAAAGAAATATGTCAATATGCGCTGGATATGTTTAACCGTTTGGCAGATGTGTTAGGTCTGCTTTATAGTAGAAAAGAGCAGTCTTTGGATGAGGAAATAGAAGCTTTCATTGCACAGCGTACCAAAGCCCGTGCGGAAAAAGATTGGGAAACTGCTGACAGAATTCGAGATGAATTAAAAGCCAGACATGTTGTTTTGGAAGATACGCCTCAAGGCATTAAATGGAGAATTGAAGAATAAGTTGGCGGATAAAAAACGGCTTTTTTAAAAAAGCCGTTTTTTCATTTGCAATAGAGGAAACCACCTGTTTTACAGTATGACGTAAACTTTATGGCATGTTTGCTGACTTTTTTAGAACTGTTTTTGTATTCTGAAGAGGGAAACTTTACTTAATTTTGATATAAAATTGAAGGCGTATTTATGCTATAATTATCCCAAAATAGATTCATATGAGGAGAAATAAATATGCAAATATTTGAAGTAACTGAAAGACCTGTATTGCTGATACAACAGTTATTACAAGTGTGGGAGAGCGCTGTGAAGAAAACACATCTGTTTTTGTCAGACAGCGAAATAGAGGAAATCAAAAAATATGTCCCGCAAGCCTTAGAACATATCTCTCATTTAATTATTGCGGAGAATGAACATAAAATTCCTATTGCCTTTATGGGTGTGGAACAACAAAAACTTGAAATGTTATTTGTTTCATCGGAAGATATAGGAAAAGGATTGGGGAAGCGATTATTGCAATACGGGATAAAGCATTATTCAATTAATGAGCTGACTGTTAACGAGCAAAATATATCTGCAAAAGGATTTTATGAGCATATGGGCTTTGAAACATACAAAAGGACAGATATGGATGAGGAAGGAAATCCCTATCCCCTTTTGTATATGAAGAGAAATGATGAAAGGGTATAGGAGACAGAGCAATGACTGAGTGGGAAAAGGCGCAAAATGGCTATCTGTATGATGCAAATTACGATAAGGAGATCATAGAAGCAAGAACACGCTGTGCGGATCTGTGCTATGAGTTTAATAACTGCAGGCCATCAGATACTGAAAAACAGCAGAAATTACTGGGACAGATCCTTGGAAGAATGGGAGCAGATCCGGTGATCACAGCTCCCTTTTACTGTGATTACGGTTTTAATGTTTCTATAGGAAAAAATTTTTATACGAACCATAATGTTACCATACTTGACTGTGCAAAAGTTACTTTTGGGGATAATGTATTTATTGCGCCCAACTGCGTATTTTCTACAGCCGGACATGCTATTGACAGTGAACAGAGAAGTAGGGGACTGGAAATTGCCCTGCCAATTACAGTAGGAGATAATGTCTGGATCGGAACCAATGTATCGGTGCTGCTGGGAGTAACCATTGGAAGTAATACGATCATTGGCGCAGGAAGTGTTGTGAATAAGGACATTCCGGATGGTGTGATCGCAGCAGGCAACCCCTGTAAGGTGATCCGCAAAATAACAGATGCTGATAAGAAAAAATATCCTGTGTTTGAGGGATAGATGAGTTTGTTTCAGGATAATGCTTTTTAAGCATAAAAAACCATGTAATATAATTATTAGACATAATAGAAAAAAGAGTTATATAATAAATGTGCAGGATGAAAGTAAAAGGTCCTGCACATTTTTCATTTTATTATTTTTCATTGTTAAGCAACAGTAGGAGGTTTTAGCCATGAAAAAAACATTAGCAGCATATTTCAGTGCAAGCGGAACAACCAGAAAAGTAGCAAAGATGATCGCAGAAGCAGGAGATTGTGCTCTGTATGAGATCACACCAAAGGAATTATATACAAATGACGATTTAAACTGGATGAATAAGAAATCCAGAAGCAGCATGGAGATGAGCGATAAGAAGATCCGTCCACAGATCACAGATACAGATGCTCATATTGAAGAATATGATACCATTATCCTGGGATTTCCGATCTGGTGGTATGTGGCACCTACCATTGTAAATACATTCCTGGAGAAATATGATTTTTCCGGTAAGAAGATCGTGCTCTTTGCAACATCCGGAGGAAGCGGTTTTGGCAATACAGTAAAGGAATTAAAGCCATCTGCACCGGGAGCTGAGATCGTAGAAGGAAAGCTTTTAAACAGAGCCAACAAGCAGGAAATTGAAAAGTGGGTAAAGTCCTTATAATTAAAAGTTTATCATACAGATAAGGAGAGACAGAAAGATGAAAAAAGTAGTTCAGACAGCAGGAAGAAATGCATTAGGAACTTTTGCTCCTGATTTTGCACATTATAATGATGATGTCCTTTTCGGAGAAAACTGGAATAATCAGGACATTGATCTGAAAACAAGAAGTATCATAACCGTAGTAGCTTTAATGGCATCCGGTATCACAGACTCTTCTTTAAAATTCCATTTACAGAATGCAAAGGCTCATGGCGTAACCCAGAAAGAGATCGCAGCCGTTATCACCCATGTTGCTTTTTATGCAGGCTGGCCAAAGGGCTGGGCTGTATTTAATCTGGCAAAGGAAGTATGGGCAGATGATGAAGGCGACCTTCCATACGAAGATGAGGCAATGAGAGCCCACGCAAAAGAAATGGTATTCCCCATCGGTGCGCCAAATGACGGTTTTGCCCAGTATTTCTCCGGAAAGAGTTTCCTGGAACCTGTATCTACCAGCCAGGTTGGTATTTTTAATGTAACTTTTGAGCCAGGCTGCCGCAACAACTGGCATATCCATCACGCAAAGAGCGGTGGCGGCCAGATCTTAGTCTGTGTCGCAGGCCGTGGATATTATCAGGAAGAGGGAAAAGAAGCCGTTGAAATGAAACCAGGCGACTGCATCAATATTCCTGCAGAAGTAAAGCACTGGCATGGTGCAGCACCGGACAGCTGGTTCA
>UQNI01000015.1 GCA_900542375.1 uncultured Oscillospiraceae bacterium
AATTCATCAAAGATGATGAGCTGGTAGAAGTAACCCCTGAGAATATCCGTATGAGAAAACGGATTTTATCGAAAGAACTTCGTATGAAAAAATCTAGCAAAAAATAATCGGAGTATTGAATGAACTTTGTAATATTGGATTTGGAATGGAATGGAACGTACAGCCGGCGTTTAAAAGGCTTTATGAATGAAATCATAGAATTCGGCGCAGTCAAAGTAGATGAATGTCTGCATGTGCTGGATACTTTTGACGCTTTGGTTCGCCCCCAAGTGGGCAAAAAAATCAGCGGGAAAATCAAAACGCTGACAAATATTACAAACGAAGAACTGGCCAACGGTTTGCAGTTTATGCAGGTTATGAGCCGTTTTCGTAAATGGATGGGGGATGCTGTCCTTATGACGTGGGGTACGTCTGACATTTTAGCCCTCATTGAAAACAGCCGTTATTTTTGCGGCAGTGAACGTATTCCTTTCCTCAAACAATATGTTGATTTGCAAAGTTACTGCGAACAAATGCTTCATTACGACGCCACCAAACAAATGGGGTTATCCACCTCAGCACAGCTGCTGGGAATCAATGAAGAAGATATTGCACATCACCGTGCCATGGACGACAGTATGCTGTCTCTGCGGTGTTTGCAAAAACTGTATCAAAAAGAAGCACTGGTTCCTTTTATTCAGGATGCAAGAACAGATGCTTTTTATGAAAAAATTACATTTAAAACCATGATTATTTGTGATTTGACCAATCCGTTGATTAAACGCTCCGACATGATGTTTTATTGTGATGCCTGCGGTCGCAGAGCATCCCGCGAAGGCGAATGGCAGTTGAAAAATAAAAGTTACCGCGCAAATTTTCGCTGCAAACATTGTGATAACCGTTTTATCGGCAGAGTACAGTTCAAATTAAAATATGACGGCATGGTGGTCAAAAAATGTATTCTTCCGCAAAAGGAAGAAGAAACCAAAGAAAAAACGGAAAAAGTAACAGAGTTGACTGCACAAGTAAAGCGTTTTAAAAGTGCAGAAGGCCAAATGATATGAGAGAGAAGCGATATCGTTGTTTCATACAATTGTATCGCTTCTTTCTTGTTTTATTTGACAATAGTTTGCGCTTCTCTCAGAAAGGGAGGAAAATGTCTTAAAAATGAGAAATTTTCTTGTTTTTAGGGGAATGATTGTGAAAATAGATTGAATAAAGCATCGGAAAATGTTACAATTAAACAAGAATAAGGAAGGTGTAGGCAGTATGAATATCAAAAAATGGAGTGTATCTCCTTTGGACAAGGCAAGGGCAGCCAAAATTGCAGAAGAAATGCAATATCCCTCGTTTTTGGCTATGATGTTGGAGATACGCGGCTTTCATACAAAAGATGACATTGATGCATTATTTGATGTATCGAAATCATTTGCCGACCCTTTTTTGATGAAAGATATGGATTGTGCAGTAGCTCGCATTCAAAGAGCAATTGAAAACTTTGAAACCATTTGTGTATATGGCGACTATGATGCAGACGGGGTTACTTCCACTGCCATGCTGTATTCTTATTTGGAATCCTGCGGTGCCAATGTGATGTTTTATATTCCTCTGAGAGAACAAGAAGGGTATGGTCTAAACTTAGAAGCTTTGGACCAATTGCATGAGCAGGGAGTGCAGCTGATTGTTACGGTAGATAACGGCATTGCTTCCATTGATGAAGTGGCTTATGCTTCTCAATTGGGAATGGATGTTGTGATAACCGACCATCACCGTCCAAGAGAAATCTTGCCCAAAGCTGTGGCAGTGGTAGACCCGCATCGTGTGGACTGTACCTATCCATTTAAGGATTTATCGGGTGTAGGAGTTGCTTTTAAACTGATTACCGCACTGGAAGGCGAAATAGCAGATATGACAACACTGTTGGAAAATTATGCTGATTTTGTTGCAGTTGGCACGATAGGTGACATTGTATCGCTGACAGGGGAAAACCGTGCGCTTGTGCAGGCAGGTCTGCCGTTATTGTCGCACAGCGACCGTCCCGGGATTTGTGCGCTGCTGGAGCAAGCAAGTATGAGCGGCAAGGAGCTTTCTTCTACCAATGTGGCGTTTACCATTGTGCCGCGCATCAATGCTACGGGTAGAATCGGTGCTTCGGACAGAGCGGTTCGTTTGCTTTTATCGGAAGATATGGAAGAGGCGCAACGCCTTGCGCAGGAAATTTGTCATGACAACGATACCAGGAAAAAGATTGAAACGGAAATTACAGAAAAAGCCTTGCAGCTGTTGCATGATGAACCGGAGCGCATGTATGAGCGCGTGATTGTGGTAGAAGGGGAAGATTGGCACCATGGTGTCATTGGGATTGTGTCTTCCCGCATTACAGAGATGTTTGGTAAGCCAAGCATTGTTATATCTTATACCGGGACTGAAGCAAAAGCTTCAGGAAGAAGCGTGGAAGGATTTTCTCTGTTTGACGCTATTTGTCACTGTGCTCCTTTGCTTTCAAAATACGGGGGGCACCCTATGGCGGCCGGTTTGAGTATGCCAACAGAGCATATCGCAGAGTTCCGTAGACAAATCAATGAGTTTGCCGCTTCTTTGCCAACAGATATGCCTCCTCAAACCATACATCTGGACTGCAAACTGAATCCTGCCGCACTGACGGTTGATATGCCAAAACAGATTGCTTATCTGGAACCGTTTGGTACAGATAATCCATCTCCCGTATTTGGACTTTACGGCATGGAGCTGAAAGAAATTACACCCATCGGCGGAGGCAATCATCTGCGTTTGCGTCTTGAGAGAAATCATTTCACTGTTCAATGCCTGAAATTTCGCACGACATTGCAGGATTTTCCCTATCAAGTGGGCGATTTGGTGGACTTAGCGGTTACGTTGGAAGTGAATGAATACCGCAATACAGAAAATTTGTCTGTATTTATTAAAGATATGAAGTTATCACAGGTAAATGAGGAACAGATGCTTCTAGAGTACCGTATGTATGAAAAGGTAAAACGTGGTGAATGCTTAACAAGTGAAGAGTTTTTCCATATGACTCCAAACCGTGATGAGTTTGCGGCTCTTTATCGCTTTTTGAGAAGCAGCAATGGTTGGCAGCATCATATTTTGTTATTGCTAGAACATTTGCAAATTCCCAATATAACATTATCCAAGCTGCTACTGGCCCTGGATGTTTTAAAAGACCAAAATTTGATTGAGAAATCAGAGGACGGAGATATTTACAGAGTTACACTAAAACCCGTTGCGGGCAAAGTGGATTTGTTTTGTTCTCCCATACTGCGCCAATTAGAATCTTTGAGAAAGGACGGTTGAACAATATGGCATACCCCATTCAGACATATGACGATTTATTAAATTTAATCAAAGCCAGCGGCCGTTCTTTTGACTTAGAGCAAATTGAACATGCCTATCAGGTTGCGGCAGAAGCACATAAAGAACAAAAAAGAAAATCAGGCGAGCCGTACATTACGCATCCTGTTGCCGCAGCTTGTATTTTGGTGGAACTGGGCATGGATACTCCTTGCGTGGTTGCAGGTTTGCTGCATGACGTGGTAGAAGATACGGACATCACTTTAGAAGAAATTACAAAAATGTTTGGCAAGGAAATTGCCAATTTAATCAACGGCGTTACCAAACTGGGTAAAGTGCCTTTTTCCTCCCGTGAAGAGCAGCAGGCGGAAAATATTCGGAAAATGCTCATCGCCATGTCGGAGGATATTAGAGTTATTATTATTAAACTTGCAGACCGCTTGCATAATATGCGGACCATTGAGTATATGACCCCACAAAAACAACGTGACAAAGCGCTGGAAAACATGGAGGTATATGCTCCGATTGCAGACCGTTTGGGTATTCGTGCGGTAAAAGAAGAATTGGAAGATTTATCTTTGCGCTACTTAGACCCTATGGGCTATCAAGAGATTGAACATGCTTTGGAACTGCATAAAGACGAACGCGCTGATTTTATACAAAAAATCAAAACACAGATACTGGAAAAAATGCTGCCCGTTATTCCAAAAGTTCATTTGGAAGGCAGAGTAAAAAGCATTAACGGCATTTATCATAAAATGTTTGTACAGGGTAAATCCATTGACCAAATTTATGATGTATACGCAGTCAGAGTCATTGTTGATACTGTCATTGACTGTTACAATGCTTTGGGAATTATCCATGATTTATTCCATCCCATTCCAAACCGTTTTAAAGATTATATTTCCACACCGAAACCAAACTTATATCAGTCTTTGCACACAACCGTAATCGGTTCGGAAGGAATTCCGTTTGAGGTACAAATTCGTACATGGGATATGCATTACACTGCGGAATACGGTATTGCCGCCCACTGGAAATATAAAGTTGGCGTTACTTCGGAAGATTCTTTGGAAGAACATTTGGCTTGGGTGCGTAAAATTCTGGATAATCAAACGGAAAGCGACGCTACGGATTTGGTACGTACCATTAAAACAGATTTATCGTCTGATTCGGTCTTTGTCTTTACGCCGAGAGGTGAGGTCATCAGTTTACCGGCAGGCTCTACTGTAATTGACTTTGCGTATGCCATTCACAGTGCGGTAGGCAACCGTATGATTGGTGCAAAAGTGGATAAGCGCATCGTGCCTATTGATTATAAAATTAAAACAGGCGAGATTGTAGAAGTCATTACCGCCAAAGAAGGTTCTCACGGACCGAGCCGTGACTGGTTAAAAATTGTACGTACCAGCGAAGCGAGAAATAAAATTCGCCAATGGTTCAAAAAAGAACGCAGAGAAGAAAATATTGAAGAAGGCAAAGAAGAGCTGGAGCGTGAACTCAAACGCAATGGTATCATTGTGCCCCAGGATGAACTTTATAACCTGATTAATCCATTTGTCAAACGTCAAAACTGTGCAAATTTGGAAGATATTTATGCTGCTATCGGTTACGGTGGTATTCAATTATGGAAAATTATCCACCGTATTAAAGAAGAGTATGTAAAGCAGAAAAAGGCTGCCGAAGTGGTGCAAAAACCGGAGCCGCCTAAAACTGTGGAAGCAAAGCCGAATAAAGCATCTAACGGCATTTTGGTAAAGGGAATGGGCGGAGATTGTTTGACCAAACTTTCCCGTTGCTGTAATCCACTGCCGGGTGATGATATCATTGGCTTTGTCACACGTGGTTTCGGCGTATCTGTTCACAAACGTTCCTGCAGCAATGTGCCCAAAGACATTGCAGGCAGTCCGGAACCGGAACGTTGGATTGAAGTACAATGGGCAAATCAAGTAAAAGAAGAATTTAAAACTACACTTGAAATCGTGGCAAACCATATTCCGGGTGTGTTGATGAATGTAACGCAGCAGCTTTATAATTTACGTATCAGCGTCCACTCTTTAAACTCCAGAGAGTTAAAAGACGGCACAGATGTAATTTATGCGACCATTACCATTCAAGGCTTGGAACATTTGAATGCTGTCATTTCAAAGTTGTCCAATATAGAAGGTATTATCAGCATCAAACGTTCATAGAGTATATGAGACGCTTTTCAGAAAGGAATTATCAATATGCAAATTCAAGAGATTACCGGCGGAATGCTGCCGACAAACTGTTTCATTGTAACGGATGAGGAGACAGGTATTTCTGCAGTGATTGACCCCGGCTTTATTTCAGATGAGCTGTTTGACAGAATAAAAGAATTAAAAAAAGTAGACGCAATTTTATTGACCCACGGACATTTTGACCATATCATGGGTGTAAAAACGGTTCAGGATATGACAGGTGCTAAAATCTATATGCATGAATTGGAAAAGGATTTTGCAACCGACAGCCGTTTGAATTTATCTACGGTCATTGCCGAACGACAATGCGATGCATTTGTACCGGATGTATTGTATCATGACGGCGATAAGATTCAGGTTGGTAATTTGACCTTTCGCGTTTTGCATACCCCGGGCCATACCATTGGAAGCAGCTGCCTGATTGTAAAAGATACCATCTTCAGCGGTGACACCATCTTCAAAGGTTCCATTGGTCGAACTGACTTTCCAACTTCCGATCCTGCAAAAATGATGGAATCCGTACAAAAAGTAGCTGAGCTGGAAGGGAACTATGCAGTGTTTCCTGCGCATGGAGATTCCACAACATTGGATTACGAAAGAAACACAAATCCGTTTATGAAGGGCAACACAGATGATTTTGGTTATTGATGGACATTCTTATCTTTATGAAATGGAAAGTCTTTGCGATATCTTTTTTCCTTATGAAAAGGTAACTGCTGTCTACGAAAACGGACATGATGACAGCTTATTGGTCTACACAGGTTACAAAGAAGAAAACGGAGCGGCTCATTTACACGTTTCTGTAAAAATGGAGGACCGCTTTGCAGAAAAACGAGGCACTTTCTCTTTGGGTGAACCCGATTTTGAACGTCAATGTAGTTTGGCAATGGCTGTGCTGTTGTATGATATTCTGGTAGAACTGACAGGATATCGTCCTAAGTGGGGTGTGTTAATCGGGGTACGTCCCATTAAACTGCTGCGAAAATTGACAGCGGAAATGGGACAGTCCAAAGCTGCGGAATACTTTTTAAACAGTTTGCATGTTTCTCAAGAGAAAACAGCGTTGAGTGTCCGCACCATGCAGCATGAACAGCCTATTTTGGCTGCTTCCAAACCCGAATCGTTCAGTTTATATATTTCCATTCCGTTTTGTCCGACTCGTTGTGCGTATTGTTCTTTTGTGGCGCAGTCCACGGAAAAGACAGGTAAACTAATTCCGCAGTATGTAGATTTGCTATGCAAAGAACTGGAATATACCTCAGAAGTTGCAAAAGCATGCAATTTGAGATTGGAAACCGTATATATGGGAGGCGGAACTCCCACCACACTGAATGCACAGCAGCTGGGACAAATCATTGATACAGTAAACCAAAATTTTGATATGAATACATGCCGTGAATTTACTGTGGAAGCAGGTCGTCCGGATACGATTACGGCGGACAAATTGCAGGCAATGAAAGAACGCGGTATTACCAGAATCAGTATTAATCCTCAAACGTTAAATGATGAAGTACTGAATCTGATTGGAAGAGACCATACCACACAGCAAACGCTGGATGCATTCCATTTAGCGAGAGCACATGGCTTTGACAATATCAATTTGGATTTGATTGTAGGGTTGGCAGGGGACAGTGTAGAAAGTTTTCGTAATACATTGGATGGTGTTGTTGCGTTACATCCGGAAAGTATTACCGTACATACGTTGGCATTGAAACGCTCCTCCAACATCAATAAAAATGGTAAAATTCATTTTATCAATGATGGTGAAGGTGCAGGTCAAATGCTGAATTATGTGGATACGGTACTAACGAAACAAAATTATATTCCATATTATTTGTATCGCCAAAGTCGCATGGTTGGAAACCTGGAAAATACAGGATGGGCAAAACCGGGGTATGAAAATTATTACAACGTTTATATTATGGATGAAAGTCATACCATTTTGGCTTGCGGTGCAGGTGCTGTTTCAAAAATTAAACATCCGTATAAAGATGAACTGCAAAGAATATTTAATTTTAAGTTTCCGTATGAATATATTGACCGTTATCAAGAAATGCTAGATAGGAAAGAAAAAGTAAAATCTATCTATAAACAATTCCTGCTTTCTGCTACTCCATCAACAAATTGATTTCAATTTTGTAAGGTATCATAAGCTGTATTTTACAACAGTAACAAAACAAATATTGACGGTTATGAAAAAATTTTTGCATTTAAAAGGTGAAACAATTGTCTATGTTATAACAACGTTAGAACAGCGGCCGAACAAACATTGAAAGAACGTCTTTCCATATTTAAAATTTTGGCTGTTAAGAGAACATTTTCACGTTCTATCAGTTAAAAATTGCATAGCAATTTCTTTTATGTTATAATATAGGCAGAAAAAGGAATTAGGAATCATTTATCATAAAAGGAGACGAATATTATGGGACTATTTGAAAATATTGTGTCAAACGCAAAACAGGCTGCTAATGTTGTTGGTAAAAAAACAGGTGAATTGGTTGATACTTCTAAATTGAAATTACAAGCAGTAGACCTAAACAGTGACATTAAAAGAAATTATGAAGCGCTTGGCAGAGCTGTTTATGAATCACGCAAACAAGGCATTGATTCTACAGAAGAAATTGATGACATCATCATTCTAATCAATGAAAAATATGATGAATTGGATGAGGTCAATGAGCAACTGTCCAAAATGAGCAACAAAACCTTCTGCACAAGATGCGGAGAACCAAATCCAAAAACTGCAGGTTTCTGCAGCCAGTGCGGAGAAAAATTGGTGCACGAAGTACCTCAGGATGATACTTATGTAGCACAAGGCGGTTGCAGCTGCGGATGTCATGCAGAGACTGAACCACAGCAGCAAGAGCAAGCACAACAAGAACAACCGGCACAGGAGCAAACAGAAAAACAAAACGAGAATCCACAAGCATAATTGGATTCCCATTCATGTGAAGAGAGGAGAGTATCCTCTCTTTTTTATTCTCTTTTCTAGGGTGACTATGGCGAAAATAGGTTGTCTTTGGCATAAGAGGGACAATGCAATCATATAACATTCATAGTATTTGAAAGAGGAATGGATGTGTTTGCATGCAGCCCCGTAATCATCAAAAAAGAAAACGTCAAAGTTTTTTACACGGCGCTTTAATTTTAACTGTCAGCATGATTTTGGTAAAATTAATTGGCGCAATGTTTAAAATACCACTTACTTGGATTATTACAGAAGAAGGTTTGGGATATTTTAATACAGCGTATCACTTTTACAGTCCTATCCATAGTTTGGCGACTGCCGGATTTCCCATTGCCATTGCAAGAATGGTTTCTGAAAATTTGGCGTGTGGAAGATATGCCGATGTACGGAGAATCCATAAATTATCCATTCCCATATTTTTAATTACCGGCGGACTTGGGCTTGCGGTTATGGTAATATCCGCACCGTTTTATGTTAGAGCCATTGGAAACGGCGGAGCATTGCCAGCCATGTTTTGCCTTGCGCCTGCTATTTTGTTCAGTTGCTTATCCTCTGTTTATCGTGGTTACTATGAAGGTATGAGTAACATGTATCCAACAGCAATTTCAGAGGTTATGGAAGCTATTTTTAAATTGTTGGTTGGACTATCGGCCGCTTATTTGGTATTCCGCCTTGGTATGGGAGAGTTTTACAGTTCAGGAACCGTATGGGGGCAGCAAGTTACTTCAGAGGCGTTTGCCAAAAGTGCATTGTTGCCTTATACGGCCGCAGCAGCAGTATTCGGTGTAACCATAGGTTCCTTTGCAAGTTTCTTTTATCTCTGGATTCGTCACAAAAGAAAAGGTGACAGCATTACATGCAGTGAATTGCAATGCTCTCCGCCATGTACTGACAGAAAGAGCATTGTGGGAAGATTAATCAAAATGGCAATTCCCATTGGAATTGGAGCGCTGGCTGTAAATGTTGCTGCATTGGTGGATACTACATTTCTTCAGACGAGAATCAATCATATTATGTCAGTCCATCCGGAACCGCTTCTTACGATGTATCAAGGTATGATACCGGATTTAGAGGTTAAAATAGCAACGGGAACTGTTTCCAACTTTTTGTTTGGCTGCTACTCGCAAGCATTGGCATTGTTTATGTTGGTACCGGGAATAACACAAGCATTTGGCATTAGCGCCTTACCAAGTGTTACGTCAGCATGGATGAGTGGAAGCCGCTGTGAATTGCAAAAAAGTATTTCTTCCGTACTGCGTATGACTGCATTGTTCAGTATTCCTGCCGGTTTAGGGTTAAGCGTATTATCAGGTCCTGTCAGTCAGGCGGTATTTGGTGCGAAAGCATCTATTCCCATTACCTCGCGTACATTGGCGGTTATGGGGGTTGCTGCTATTTTTGCATCTTTAAGTACGCCTATTTTCAGTATGCTGCAAGCAGTCGGGCGAGTAGATTTACCCGTAAAGCTGCTGTGTGTTGGATTAGGATTAAAAATAGGGCTAAACTATGTTCTGACCGGCATTCCTGAAATTAATATTTTGGGAGCGGGAATAGGAACTTTGGTCTGTTATGTATTTATTACGATTTCAGCATGTTATTTCCTTTGCAAAGAAACAAAAATACACTTGAAATTTCACTCTATTTTTACAAAACCGGCCATTGCTTCCATGTTCTGTTGCATAGCGGCATATTTTTCCTGCTTTGCTATGTCAAAGATTATGCCGGACTCTCTTGCTACGGGAATTGCAGTGTTTATCGCGGTTTTCATTTATATTGCGTCTCTGTTATGTTTAAAAGCTTTATGCAAAGACGATGTATTAATGTTGCCAAAAGGTCAAAAACTTGTAAAAATACTTGAAAAACATCACCTTATCATGTAAAATAAGCCAATGTAAACACAATCTTTTGCAAAAGGAGTCTGGACTTGGATTTTCAACAAAAAGAATGCTATACCATTGGCGACTTAGAGCATATTATTGCATTGCTGCGTGCTCCCGGTGGCTGCCCTTGGGATATAGAACAAACACATCAAAGTGTACGTGCCAATTTAATTGAGGAAACCTATGAAGCTGTTGAAGCAATCGACACCAATAATATGGAACTTCTCAAGGAAGAATTGGGCGATGTTTTAATGCAAGTGCTGTTTCATGCACAGATGGAGGCAGAACAGGGAACGTTTACGTTTGCCGATGTGGTGGACGGCGTAGCAAAAAAATTGATTGTGCGTCATCCGCATGTATTTGGAAATGTTCAGGTGACAGATTCTGCTCAAGTTTTGTCTAATTGGGATGAAATTAAGAAAAAGACAAAATCCCAAACAACACAAACAGAGGTGCTTGAGAGTGTTTCTGTTGCATTACCTGCCCTTATGCGCAGTTATAAGGTACAGAAAAAAGCGGCAAAAGTTGGCGTGGATGTATCGGACGCAAATGCAGCTTTGGACCAAATAATTGCTCGTGCGCAGGAATTAAAACAGACATTGTCAAAACAGCAAGACAGTAATTTGTTGGAACATCAAGTTGGAGATTTGTTGTTTTCGGCAGTGAATGTTGCCAGAAAATGCGAAGTAGAACCGGAGTATTCCTTGACAAATGCATGTAATCGCTTTATAATTTACTTTGCTGCTGTTGAGAAATATACTCAGGAAAAACAATTATGTTGGTCAGACCTAACGCCTCAGGAGTTAAACTCTATTTGGCAGCGGGTGACAACAGAACAATTCTCACAATGAGATTTATTAAAATTTCGGGGGTAAAAAACAATGAATAAAACAGAACTAGTTGCTGCAGTTGCAGAGAAAGCAGAAATTTCTAAAAAAGACGCAGACAGCGCAGTAAACGCTGTAATCGAGTCCATTATTGAGGCCGTTGCAAGCAAAGATAAAGTTCAAATTGTAGGTTTTGGCACATTTGAAGCCAGAGAGCGTAAAGAGAAAATTGGTAAAAACCCAAGAACAGGCGAAGAAATCAAAATCGCAGCTTCTGTAGTACCTGCATTCAAAGCTGGTAAAGCTTTCAAAGATGCTACAAACAAATAATTTAGAATAGCAAACTTGTAATGTAGCCTGACAAATCCGTTAAGGCTGCATTTTTTTGTTTTATACCATTGGGAGAATCATATGAGATTAGATAAATATTTAAAGGTATCACGCCTGATTAAACGTCGTACCATAGCAAACGAAGCCTGCGATGCGGGAAGAGTATTAGTCAACGGAAAAACAGCGCGTGCATCTTATGATGTAAAATGCGGAGATATATTGGAACTTCAGCTTGGCATGCGTACGATAAAAGCAGAGGTCTTGGCCGTAAACGAATATGCAAACAGAGATACTGCGGCAGATTTGTATCGCATCATAGAAGAAAAGTAACAGATAGATAAACAAGCAGCATCATTGTTGTACAAGATAATAGCGGAATACCGCATATTGCCCCCGGCAAGTGCATACTTATTTGTATGAATTTGTTGGGGGTATTTTTATGATGACAGATGAAAGAAAAAGCAGTACAAAGACACCTCACAGTTTAATTTTAGAAAACAGAAAATTATTAACTGCTACAGGTGTTTCCAACGTAGACAGCTTTGACGAAGACACCATCATTGCATATACAGACTTAGGAGAAATCGTAATCAAAGGCAAAGGACTGCATATCAGTAAACTGAATTTAGAAACAGGAGAGATGAATCTGGATGGAGAAATTAATTCCGTATCATATTCTGAAAATCAATCTGCAAGTACAGGATTCTTCTCGAAACTCTTCAAATAGGGGTGAACTGTTGTGGAAGTAACTCTGTCTTCGCAACTGTTAAGTCTTGGTATCTCTGCATTGGTTGGTTTGGCGTTGGCAGTTGTTTACGATGTTTTCCGCGTAACCCGTATTTTATTTCGTACAGGCAAAATTGCTATGTATGTGCAGGATATTTTATATGGTATCGCTGCTGCGTTCATTACTTTTTTGCTGGCGCTGGCAGTGAACAGCGGTGAAATTCGCTTTTATATCATTGGCGGTGAACTGATTGGCATGGCGGTTTACTTTCTTACTTTAGGAAGAATTACTGTGCGTATTGCAAAATGGATTCATCGTATTTGCGTGAAAATTGCGTTATGGTTCAAACGTCATATCAGCGAACCGATTAAAGGGTTTTATGAAAAGAAAAAAACTGCCATTGCGCAAAAGAATGCCGAAAATAAAAAAAGAAAGAAAAATTCAGAACGAAATATTGAAAATCCCTTGAAACCTGCACCAGACATAGTGTATAATCGAATTAAAAGTTTTTTTATCGGTTCTGGTAAAGAGCTCAAAGGGGGTATCCCGGAAGATGACACAAAATTATGAGGCAGAAATAGATTCTAAATCAAAAAGAACAAAACGAAAACGTACCAAAAAATCAAAGCGCAACATTTTTTTAACAGTTGCTGTGTCTGTTTTTGCCGTATATGTTGTTGCGGTGTTTATTAGTCAGCAGATTCAAATCAGTGGCAAAAAAGAAGAATTGGCTTCTATGACACAAGAGCTGCAAGTACAAAACATGAAAAACAACGAGATAAAAAAATCTTTGGATGCAAATATAAATGACAACAGTGAATATATTGAACGCTTAGCCAGAACGGGTCTGGACTTTGTAAAACCCGGAGAACGAGTATTTGTAAATGTAGCAGGTAATTAACCTGTTTAAGGAGGAAACCAGTACTAATATGCAGCTTGAAGTAGGAGCGATTCTTGAAGGAAAAATTACAGGTATTACAAAATTTGGCGCTTTTGTGGAACTTGGTGAAGGTAAAACAGGTATGGTACATATTTCAGAAGTAGCGCCAACTTTTGTAAAAGAAATTACAGACTTTGTCAGTGAAGGGCAAACGGTAAAAGTAAAGGTACTCAGTGTAGGAGAAGACGGAAAGATTAGTCTTTCCATGAAAAAGGCAATGGAAACTGTGCCGGCTTCCGGTCAAAATACGCAGCGTACACGTTCCGGCAGAAAAGGTCCCGATCATTTTGAATGGTCCAATAAAAAAAATGAAGCAACCAGTTTTGAGGATATGCTGAATAAATTTAAACAAAGCAGTGATGAAAAAATGTCTGCTTTAAAAAAAGGTTTGGAGTCTAAACGCGGAGGTTTTTCCCGTCATGGCTCAGGTCAATCCAGATAAAAAAGTGGAGTGTTCGCACTCCACTTTTTGTATCCAAGGCAAATGATGAGAAAGGTATTTATAATATGATATTACAGCACGGCACCATACACACTATGGCAGGCGAAACCATAGAACAGGGATATATTGTAATTCAAAACGGAGTCATTGAGCAAGTGGGCACAGGAGACCTTTTGCATGTGGAAGATGAAGATATCATTGATTTAAAGGGAGCGCACGTCTATCCTGGATTTATTGATGCACATACACATCTGGGCATTTTTGAAGATGGTTTGAATTTTGAGGGCGACGACTGCAACGAAGATACTGAACCGATTACACCTCATCTGCGTGCCATTGATGCCATTAATCCAATGGAAAATTGCTTTAGAGAGGCGTTGGAAGGCGGCGTTACTACTGTTGTAACAGGCCCGGGTTCCGCCAATCCCATTTCCGGTCAGCTGGCAGCTATCAAAACGTATGGAAACTGTATCGACCGCATGATTGTCAAAGCGCCGCTTGCCATTAAAATGGCTTTGGGTGAAAATCCGAAAAGTGTTTATCATGATAAGAGCCAAACACCTGTTACCAGAATGGCAACGGCAGCTTTGATTCGTGAGCAGTTGCATAAAGCAAAACATTATTTGGAAGACAAAAAACGTGCTTTGGAAGATGAGGATTCCACGCCTCCTGAGTATGACTTAAAATGCGAAGCATTAATTCCTGCTTTGGAAAAAGAAATTCAGGTACATTTTCACGCACATAGGGCAGATGATATTTTTACAGCGATTCGTCTTGCAAAGGAATTTGGTTTGGATTATGTCATCGTACATGGTACAGAGGGTCATTTGATTGCGGACGAGCTAAAAGAAGAACAAGTCAGGATTTTATCAGGTCCGTTTTTGTCCGACCGCTCCAAACCGGAATTGAAAAATCTGACGCCGTCTTGCCCCGGAATTTTAATGAAGCATGGGATACAAACGGCTATCATTACGGACCACCCTGTAATTCCCCTGCAATATTTAACTCTCGCGGCAGGTCTGGCAGTGCGTGAAGGCGCTGATTATGACGCTGCCTTAAAAGCAATTACCATTGAACCGGCCCGCATTTGCGGTATAGAAAAACAGGTAGGTTCCATAGAAAAAGGCAAAGATGCCGACTTAGTTGTGTTTGAACAAGACCCTTTGTTATTGTCGGCAAAACCTACCATGGTATTTGTAAATGGAATTCGCAGAGTTTAAAGGAGAAATGGTTATGAGAGAAGTGAATGTATCCAAAATTACAGATGCAGTCAAGCAATTGTGTATTGAAACAAACCGTATACTTCCTGCTGATTTGGAGGAAACAATCTGCAAAGCGTGTAAAACGGAAACCAATGATACGGGAAAAGCAATTTTAAATGACTTATGCAGAAATATGGATGCTGCAAGAGAAATGCAAATTCCGATTTGTCAGGATACAGGCATGGCAGTAGTGTTTGTGGAAGTAGGACAAGACGTTCATTTCATTGGCGGAGATTTTGAACAAGCCATACACGAAGGAGTAAGACAAGGTTATGTGGAAGGTTTGCTTCGTTTATCTGTGGTGGGTGACCCGTTGGAAAGAAAAAATACCAATGATAATACACCGGCAGTCATTCATACCAGAATTGTGCAGGGGGATAAAGTGGAGTTGATGGTGGCTCCAAAAGGATTCGGCAGTGAAAATATGAGCAGAATTAAAATGTTTATCCCTTCCGCAACAAAAGAAGATATTATCAATTTTGTGGTAGAAACCGCAAAATTAGCTGGTAGTAATCCTTGTCCGCCTATGGTACTTGGCGTTGGCATCGGCGGAGATTTTGAGCTATGTGCTTATCTTGCAAAAAAAGCATTGTGCCGTGAAGTATCGGAACACAATCCAAAAGAAGAATACCGTTTACTGGAACGAGAAATGCTGGAACGAGTAAATCAACTGGATATTGGTCCCCAAGGGTTTGGAGGTATCACAACTGCCCTCTCTGTAGCCATTGAACAGTACGCCACACATATTGCAGGGCTTCCTGTTGCAGTAAACGTGGGCTGTCATGTAACAAGACATAAAAAAGTAACAATATAAAAAGAAATGGCTTCCATTTTTTTATACAATGTGTTATACTAATTTCGTAGTAAGAAATATGAAGACTTCATTTCAAGCCCCCATAATTTTTGCTGCGAGAATGTTTTGTTAAGGGAGATGTTGGTATGCATATTACGATTACCGGCAGAAAAGTAAATCTAAAGAACAATTTTAAAGAATTAGTAGAAAAGAAACTTTCTCGTTATGACAGAATTTTCGAAGAAAATGCAGATGCACATGTTGTGGTTACAGTAGAACATAACCGTCAAACGGTAGAAATTACCATACGTCAAAGCGGATTGATTTTCCGTGCGGAAGCAACAGATTTTGAAATGAATGACGCACTGGATCAAGTGATTAGTGCATTGGGCAGACAAATTAGAAAAAATAAAACAAAACTTGAGAAAAAACTACATTCGGGCGCCTTGCGTGATTATGTAGAAGATTACTACAATGGTGAAGTTCCGGAACAGCCGACAGTGGAATATAAAATAGCCAGAACCAAAAAAATTCTGGTAAAACCAATGCATATAGAAGAAGCTATTTTGCAAATGGATATGTTAGGTCACCAATTTTATATGTTCCGTGACGCCGAAACAGAAGAAATTGCTGTGGTTTATAAGCGTCACAACGGCGGGTACGGCTTATTGGAACCGGATGAAGATGATTAATGTATAATTGTAAAAAAGGGGCCGCGTGACAGCGCGGTCCCTTTTTAAATCCAGAATCGGAGTGAACAGCAGTATATGGAGAATTTTAAATTGGTTTGCCCTTGTATTTTAGGGGTAGAAGGTTTGGTAGCAGATGAGCTGCGTGCAATGGAAGCAAAAAATGTAGAGCCGCAAAACGGAAGAGTGGTCTTTGACGGTGATATCAACATGCTGGTAAGAGCGAATTTATGTTCAAGGTACAGTGAACGTGTACTGATTTTGCTGGGAACATTTCAGGCTCGTTCTTTTGAAGAGTTGTTTCAAGGAGTGAAAGCCTTACCGTGGGAAACATGGATTGGTCAAAATGATATTTTTCCCGTAAAAGGACGTTCCCTCAGTTCTCAACTGTCCAGTGTACCTGACTGCCAAAAAATCATAAAAAAGGCTGTGGTGGAGCGCCTGAAACAAAAATATCATGTTTCATGGTTCAACGAAACCGATACGTTATATCAAATTCAATTTTTAATTATGAAAGACCAAGTCAGCATTATGATAGATACTTCCGGTGCCGGGCTGCATAAACGCGGTTACCGTGCAAATTCAACAGATGCGCCCATCAAAGAAACATTGGCTGCTGCTATGGCAAATTTATCTCGTGTGCGCGTCAACGGTAATATGGTAGACCCCTTTTGCGGTTCCGGAACAGTTTTGATAGAATCAGCCTTATATGCCTTAAATATTGCACCCGGCTTGCGTCGTAACTTTTCGGCAGAAAATTGGGACCAAATTGACGCTTCTGTTTGGAGAAAAGAAAAAGAACGTGCACAGGACTTAATACGTAGAGATGCCCGTTTTCAAGGGAGAGGATTTGATATAGACGGTGCTGCGGTTTCTTTAACCATTGCCAATGCAAAAAAAGCAGGCGTGATAGGCTGCGTCCAAGCAGAAAAAAGAGATATACGCGACTTTAAGACGGAAACAGAGACAGGGGTTGTCATTTGTAATCCTCCGTATGGAGAACGCTTGCTGGATATCAAACAGGCAGAAGAATTATATCAAATTATGGGACAGGTATTTCAACCAAAACATGGATGGAGCTATTCTATCATTACTCCTGATGAAATGTTTGAGCAGTGTTATGGAAGAAAAGCGGATAAAAGAAGAAAATTGTATAACGGCATGATAAAGTGTCAATTATATATGTATTTTAAATAAGGAAAATATCAGTTGTATTATGAAAGAGATATTCTACCTTTTTCAAATGAACGGTATTGTTTGTGCACTTTTTGTTTGATGGATTGTGTATGTATCCGTTGTTTGTGATATAAAGCGGGTTAGAAAGAAGTAATCGTAATGATAAAACAGTAGAAACTTATGTGTAATTTTTTTGGTCTTTCTACATGATATTTTTCAAGAATTTGAACAAATTATGTTTAGGATTGTAAGTTTGTATAAAACGTGCTACAATAGAGTTGAATCTTAAAACAGAATAGAGGTCTTAATGTTATGTTGGAAGAAATTTTACAGTATAACAAGGAGTTTGTGGAAAGCAAAGCTTATGAAAAATATGCCGCCAGCAAGTACCCAAACAAAAAACTTGCAATTTTGTCTTGCATGGATACTAGATTAACCGAACTGCTTCCTGCAGCTTTGGGATTGAAAAACGGTGATGCTAAAATCATCAAAAACGCAGGTGGAATTATCGCTGACCCGTTTGGCAGCGTTATGCGCAGTCTGTTAATTGCGGTCCATACTTTGGGTGTAGAATATATTTTGGTGATTGGACATACCGACTGTGGTGTGCAAGGGTTGGATAGTCAAGCAGTTATGCAAAAGATGCGTGACAACGGTATTTCAGAAGAATCTATCGAAATGATGAAATATTGCAGACCGGATTTTGACAAATGGCTGTGTGGTTTTCATAAAGTAGAAAATTCCGTAGAAAATTCCGTAAATTTAATCCGTAAACATCCTTTGATTCCGGATAAAGTACAAGTGTCCGGTTATGTGATTGACGCCACTACAGGACAGTTAAATCCTGTAATTTAATGGAAAAAATAAAAAGCAGTGTAGCATTAGTTACGCTGCTTTTTTTAGTTGAGACAAAAAAATGTGAAAATATTAAGCGAAGAGCGAAAAATTGCCGTCTTGGAGTATAATATACTTAACATTAAATTCACATAAAAGTTCGGTGGGGAGAGATTTTTATGTCCGGCAATACAAATCAAAAAACAAAAATATTATACCTTATGAAAATATTGATGGAGGAGACCGATGAATTACATCCTCTTACCATTAAAGAATTGGTTACAAAATTGGACCAATATAATATTCAAGCCGAACGAAAAAGCCTTTATAATGATATTGAAAATTTACGCTCTTTTGGCATTGATATCGAGAAGAATAATGCGCGTGCCTGTGCATATTATGTTGCCAACCGTTCCTTTGAGCTTCCTGAATTAAAATTGCTGGTAGACGCTGTACAATCTTCCAAATTTATTACCCATAAAAAATCAACGGAGTTAATACATAAAATTGGGCAGCTGACCAGTGTATACGAAGCACGTCAACTAAAAAGGCAGGTTTACATTACCAATCGAATTAAAACAGTAAATGAATGTATTTATTATAATGTAGATTATATTCATAATGCGATTGCGCAGGACAAACAAATTACATTTCAGTACTTTGAATGGGTGGTGGATTTTCAACAGCCTGAAAAAGTACGCAAACAATTTCGTAAAAATGGAGAATTTTATTGCGTCAGCCCTTGGGCGCTTTCTTGGGACGATGAAAAATATTATTTGGTCGCCTTTGACAGTGCAACCAATCAAATCAAACATTACCGTGTAGATAAAATGTCATCCATTGCGTTATTGGAACAACCACGCCAAGGAAAAGAATGTTTTCAACAGTTTGATTTGGCGGTATATTCTCAAAAAGTCTTCGGCATGTATGGCGGTAAAGAAGAAAAAATAACGTTAAAGCTCAAAAATTCCTTAGTCGGTGTAATGCTTGATAAATTCGGCAATCATATTTCTATTTCCAAATGTGATGAAGAGCACATTTATGTAAAACTGAAAGTGGCCGTCAGTCCACCGTTTATCGGATGGCTTGTTGGGTTTGGAAATCAAGTAACTGTAGTAGAGCCCAGCAGTTTGGCTGAAACTGTACGCAAAACATTAACGGAAATATTAAAAGCGTATGAAATATCATAGCATTCCCCGTTTGACCAAATAATCTTCTGTATGAAAAGCATAGATTTGCTTTACAATAGCTTACGCTTATTGTAAAATAGACAGGTAGAATAAAAATTTGGAAAGACGGGGTGTTTCTTTTGCAGCCTAAGTATAAAAGGGTTCTTTTGAAATTAAGCGGCGAGTCTTTGGCAGGAAAACAATCTCATGGAATTGATTTTGATACAGTTTTAAAGTTTTGCCAGCCGGTAAAAACCTGTGTGGATATGGGTGTTGAAGTAGCGATTGTTGTAGGCGGCGGTAACTTTTGGAGAGGCCGCAGCAGTGGTAACATGGACAGAACCAGAGCAGACCACATGGGTATGTTGGCAACGGTGATTAATGCTTTGGGCGTTGCCGATGCATTGGAACAATTGGGATTGAATGTACGTGTTCAAACTGCAATTGCCATGCAGGAAGTTGCAGAACCTTATATTCGCAATAAGGCAGTTCGTCATTTAGAAAAAGGCAGAGTAGTTGTATTCGGATGCGGAACGGGAAATCCTTTCTTTTCAACCGATACAGCAGCAGCTTTGCGTGCTGCTGAAATTGACGCAGACGTTATTTTAAAAGCAACCATGGTAGACGGTGTATATGACAGTGACCCGAAAGCCAATCCAAATGCTGTGAAATACGATAAGCTTTCCTTTATGGATGTGCTCAATCAAGACTTAAAAGTAATGGACAGTACAGCGGCATCTCTTTGTAAAGACAACGATATTGCATTGTTGGTATTTAATATTGATGAGCCGGAAAATATTGTAAAAGCAATTTGCGGTGAATCTGTCGGTACTTTGGTAGAATAAATTTAAAATTATGCTCTATATTATATCAATAAGTCATTTAGTAGGAAGGTATTAGGTTATGAAAGATATTCTAAAACAAGCAGAAGAAAAAATGAAAAAATCCATTCACGTTTTATCAGACGAATTTGCTGCAGTGCGTGCAGGTCGTGCAAATCCGGCCATTTTGGATAAAGTAATGGTAGATTATTACGGCGCACCGACCGCAATTAATCAGCTTGCGGCAGTTTCTGTTTCCGAGGCCAGAGTTTTGGTTATTCAGCCATGGGATGTTTCTTCTTTGGAAAGCATTGAAAAAGCAATTCAGGTTGCGGATTTGGGTATTAATCCACAAAACGACGGTAAAGTAATTCGTCTTACTTTTCCACAGTTAACAGAGGAAAGACGCCGCGAAATTGCAAAAGATATTGGAAAAATGTGCGAAAACGGCAAAGTTGCTATTCGTTCCATTCGTCGTGATGCCATTGAAAAACTAAAAGCAATGAAAAAAGATGGCGACATTACAGAGGACGATTTAAAAGACGGCGAGAAAAAGGCGCAGGATTTAACAGATAAATACTGCAAAGAAGCAGATACTATGCATGCAAAAAAAGAAAAAGAAATTCTTGAACTATAATCATAGTAGGCGGTAATTATTATGAAATCTTCTGCAAACCAAGGGGAGCGTATTTTGCCGGAGCATCTGGCCATTATTATGGACGGAAACGGCCGTTGGGCAAAAAAACGTTTTATGCCCCGTTCTATGGGGCATAGAGCAGGCGCTGCTAAGTTTAAAGCCATTACCCGCTATTGCAGTAAAATTGGCATTAAATACTTAACGGTATATGCTTTTTCAACAGAAAACTGGAAGCGTCCCGAAGAAGAAGTGGGCGCTTTAATGGGGTTGTTTAAACAGTATTTAAAAGATGCTCTGGAAGATTTGCTCAATGACGATATTAAAATTCGTTTTTTGGGAGATACTTCTATGTTTTCGGCAGACTTGCAGGAACTGATAGCAGAAACCATTGAGACGGGTAAAACCCGTACAGGAATGGTACTGAATCTTGCTATGAATTATGGTAGCAGAGCAGAAATCACACGTGCTGCACAGAATTTGGCAGAGCAAGTGAAAAACGGTGCTCTGCAGCCTTCTGAGATTACAGAGCAGATGCTGTCCGACCATATGTATACGTATGGAGAACCAGACCCTGACCTAATTATTCGTCCCAGCGGCGAATACAGACTATCCAATTTTTTGCTATGGCAGTCAGCGTATTCCGAATTGATTTTTATGGATGTTCTGTGGCCCGATTTTACCACGGAAGATTTGGAACACTGTTTGGATGAATATGCAAAGCGTAACAGAAGGTTTGGAGGTGTCTGATATGATAAAAAGGATACTTTCCGGATGTCTGGTCATAGGTATTGTAGCTGCTATGATAGGTTTCCAGTTTATTTTTCCGTATTCTTTGAATATCATTATGGCACTGATTACAGCTACTGCTGTTTTTGAACTGGTTTCAGCAGTGGGACTGCGTAAATATCTCACGTTTCTATTGCCAAGTGTCGCGTTTGCGCTTGCAATTCCGCTAATACCCAATCAAATGTATTGGTCCATGGTTACATATTTCCTGTATACCATTTTCATGCTGGGTTCTACCATATATCATTACAAAAAGGTCAAGTTTCAGGATATTTGTGTGGTATACGGCATGACATTGTTGGTTACAACCGCATTGAATACAGTATCTCTGATGAGATACTTAAATCCACAGCACTGTATGCTGTATGTGGTAATGGCGTTGTTTGCCGCATGGATTGCAGATGCGGGAGCATATTTTGTGGGAAGCTTTATAGGAAAGCATAAATTATGTCCCAATATCAGTCCGAAAAAGACAGTAGAAGGTGCAGTGGGCGGATTTATCATAAATATTGGACTGATTATGCTTATGGGCTATTTATATAATCTTATTTTTTATGGCTCACAGCTTTCTGTCTCTTATTTATCTCTTGCCATTATTGGTGGTGTAACCGCAATTTTATCTATTGTGGGAGATTTGAGTTTTTCTATTATCAAACGCAGTTATGATGTAAAAGATTTTGGAAATTTAATTCCCGGTCACGGTGGTATGATGGATCGCTTTGACAGCGTTGTCATTGTCGGACCGTTTATTTATCTGTTTATCCAACTATTACCAGTGATTCTATAAAATTGTTTGAAATAAAATGACAGATTGGTGAATAATAATGGAAAAGAAACTTTCTATTTTAGGTTCCACCGGTTCTATCGGATGTCAAACATTAGATGTCGTACGAGGTCTTGGTCTGTCGGTAACTGCATTGGCAGCGTACCAAAATATCGCGTTGCTTGAAAAGCAAATACGAGAATTCAAGCCGCAACTTGTTGCGGTTTTTGATTTAGAGGCAGCAAAACAGCTGAAAATTGCAGTTGCCGATATGTCTGTTACCGTGGTTTCTGGCATGGAAGGGTTGTGTTTGGCAGCTGCTGCGCAAGAAGCAGACCTTGTATTAAATTCTGTTGTTGGCATGGTGGGGCTGCGTCCTACCTTAGCAGCCATTGATGCAAAGAAAGACGTTGCTTTGGCAAACAAGGAAACTTTGGTTGCTGGCGGCGCTTTGGTAATGCAGGCGGCAAAAGAAAAAGGGGTACGCATGATTCCGGTAGACAGCGAACATTCAGCCGTATTTCAATGCTTATATGGCTGTACCGACCATAAGCAATTAAAACGGATTATCTTAACGGCGTCGGGAGGACCTTTTTTTGGTAAGACAAAAGAAGAGTTGGAACATGTTACCGCAAAACAGGCGCTGAATCATCCAAATTGGAATATGGGAGCAAAGGTTACCATAGATTCCGCAACCATGATGAACAAAGGGTTGGAGCTGATTGAAGCTGCATGGCTGTTTTCAATGCCTATGGAGCAACTGGATGTTGTGGTACATCGTGAAAGCATCATTCATTCTTTGATTGAGTATCAGGACAATTCTGTTCTTGCACAATTGGGAGTTCCTGATATGAGAATACCGATTCAGTACGCGATTACGTTCCCGCAAAGATATCCTTCTCCATGTAAACAGCTTGATTTGACTGAATGCGGGCAGTTGTCTTTCTATAAACCGGATTATGATACATTTCGTTGTTTAAATGCTTGCAGAAATGCATTTATGCGCGGCGGCTTAACTCCGGCTGCAACCAACGGTGCCAATGAGGAGGCTGTAAAATTATTTTTGCAGGGTCGCATTGATTTTCTTGCCATTGGAGACTTAGTAACACAGGCGATGGAACGTCAAAAGCCTGAAAAAGTGACTTGCATTGAAGATGTGCTGGAGGCTGACGCATCGGCTCGCCGTTTTGTATTAGACACCATAGGTTAACAAATAAAGAAGGTGATTTCTATTATTGTCCTACTCATTATCATAGCGATATTGGCATTTACATTTGTTGTGTTTATCCATGAATTGGGTCATTTTTTGACTGCTAAATGGTGCGGTATACGTGTAAATGAATTTGCGATTGGTATGGGACCGCGCATTATAAAGTGGGGGAAGAAAGAAACAAAATATTCCATACGCCTGTTTCCGATTGGCGGATTCTGTGCGATGGAGGGTGAAGACTCAAAAAGTGATGACGAACGTGCATTTGGCAATAAAGCTGTGTGGAAGCGAATGATTGTTGTCTGTGCCGGTGCTGTTATGAATATTATACTGGGATTCATTTTGGCACTGGTATTGTCTGCACAGCAGCCTGCGTTTGCATCTAACAGAATCAGTGTGTTTGCAGACAGCGGGTCTGCGTTGCAGGACGCAGGCGTACAAGTAGGCGACCAGTTTTATTCTATTGATGGTTATCGTATTTTCAGTGGTACTGATTTACAATTTGCGCTTGCTACAGCCGACCCGAATGCAGTGGATTTGGTGGTTCTCAGAGATGGAGAACAAGTAAGATTTGATGATGTGAAATTAAATACCCGTGAAATAGACGGACAAATCAGTCCTGTTTTGGATTTTAAAGTCTTTCCTATTGAGAAAAACTTTGCAACCACCATTGCCAATGCGGGAAAAGATACGGTTTCCACTGTACGTATGGTTTGGTCCAGTTTAGCGGGTATTGTAACGGGACGGTTTGGATTTAACCAGCTTTCCGGACCTGTCGGTGTAGCCGGAGCGATTTCACAAGCAGCGTCTGCAGGTTTGGAAACCAGCTTTTTGACAGCGCTGAATAATATTTTAAATATTATGATGATTATCACTGTAAACCTGGGTGTTGTAAACTTACTGCCATTGCCTGCACTGGACGGCGGACGTTTGATTTTCCTCATTATCGAAGCAATTCGCCGCAAGCCTATGAATCCAAAATATGAAGGGTGGGTTCATGCGGCAGGATTTGTATTTCTGATGTGCTTTATGGTAGTGATTACCTTTGGTGATATATCCCGTTTATTTGGGTGGAGTTAACCTTATATAAAACAGTATGAAAGCCAACCGAATTTTGTAATGAAATTTGGTTGGCTTTTTTTCGCAAAAACTATTAAAATATCATAACGACCTAGTAACAAATGCAAAATAAACATTGAAAGGAACATCTTTCAATATTCAAAAATTTTGGTGATTGGCAAGAATGTTTTAGCGCCTATGTGTTAGAAATTGTAAGGTAATTTTTTCATGCTATAACGACCTAGCAACAGCGACAAAACTAAAGTTTTGGCTGTTAAGAGAACGTTATAATGTTTATGTGTTAGAAATTGTTTCCCAATTTCTTTTATGTTATAATAACAAAGAAGATAATATTAGAAAAGGAAGAGGTGCTTTTATGAACAGGCGTTACAGCAAAACGATATACGCAGGTACGTTGGCGATTGGAGGAAACGCACCAATCAGTGTGCAATCTATGTTAAACGCTGCGGCAGATGACATTGTGGGCAATGTAGCACAGGCAATTGCTTTGGAGCAGGCAGGTTGTCAAATGGTGCGTGTCGCAATTCCAAATAAAAATGCAGTTGCTTTGATTCCTGCCATAAAAGAAGCCGTTACCATTCCTTTGGTTGCAGACATTCACTTTGATTATCGATTGGCTCTGGAAGCTGTCGCTGCTGGCATTGATAAAATCAGAATTAACCCGGGAAATATCGGTTCCGACGACCGCGTCAAAGCTGTGGCAGAGGTATGCAGAGAGAAGAATATTCCTATTCGTATCGGAGTAAATTCAGGCTCCGTTGAAAAAGAGATTTTGAAAAAATACGGGGGACCCACACCGCAGGCTCTGTGCGAAAGCGCCTTGCATCATGCTTCTTTATTGGAAAAATTTGATTTTACCGATATCGTACTTTCCATTAAATCATCCAATGTGGATACCATGATAAAGGCATATGAACTAACGGCTCAGCAATGTGAGTATCCGTTGCATCTGGGTGTAACGGAAGCAGGAACCGAGCGCATGGGGTTGATTAAATCAGCGGTAGGAATCGGCTCATTGCTTCAGCGCGGCATTGGCGATACCATTCGTGTTTCTCTAACAGCCGACCCGGTCAAAGAAATTGCTGCGGGAAAAGATATCTTAAAAGCGCTTGATTTGGATAGCACAGGTCCTCAAATGATTTCCTGCCCAAGCTGCGGCAGAACAAAAATTGATTTAATCGGTATTGCCAACGAAGTAGAACAACGTTTGAGAGAATGTGATAAGCCTTTGAAAGTAGCGGTTATGGGCTGTGCGGTAAATGGGCCCGGCGAAGCGAAAGAGGCTGATATTGGAATTGCCGGCGGAGACGGTGTAGGATTAATATTTAAAAAAGGTGAAGTGATTAAAAAGGTACCGGAAGATATCTTGATTGATACACTTATGGAAGAAATTTTAAAGATGTAGAAGGAACGGGATAATTTGAAAAAGATTCGTACATTTTTTCAGCCGTATATTAATGTTTCCGAATTATCGGAAACAATTGCGGATGGTGAAATTCAAAAAGTAGAAATTAATCAGCAAATACGGATGTTGTCCTTGCAGGTATCATTTTTAGACTTGGTACAGCGCAAGGATTTATTTGCATTGGAAAAAGCAATTTGGAAATCTCCGTTGGAACTGCAAAAAGTTGAGTTGTTTCCTCATTTTCCAAAAGAACGTTTTTCAGAAGATTATATCAATGAGATTTTTTGTGAGCTGAAACGGCGCGATGCCAGTTTGACGGGATGTTTTAAAGATGCGCAAGTAACATTACAAGATGAAAAATTAAACATCACATTAATGCATGGCGGATTTGAATTGTTAAAATCCCGTCATGTTGACCGTTGCCTGCAAAAATTGGTAATGGACGAATTTGGAATTCCGCTGACAGTAAGTTTTGACGGTACTCTTACCATTGACCACGAAAGTTCTGTTTACATTGAGAGAAAAAAACAGCAGGAAGAAACCATACAGAGAGAACAAGTGGTAGAACAGGTGGAACGCTATGAAGAATCCATGCAGGAGCGTCCGAATCCAAAAACAACACAGATTCGTACAAGCGAGACGTTAATGCCTACCGTTTTACCCAATACCGCACGCGATATTTACGGAAGACCTGTAAAAGGAAAAACGATTGCAATTGGAAAGGTAACGCCGGATGCAGGCAATGTTACCATTTGGGGTGAAATCTTTGATTTGGAAGAACGTTTTACCAGAGATAAGAGCAAAAAGATTTACTCCATTAAAATTACGGACTATACAGGTTCTATGACCTTAAAAATTATAGATGATGTTGCCAATTGCCGTCCTTTGGATATGCTGAAAAAAGGAAGTGCTATTTTAACACGTGGTGAAATTGAATACGATAAATATGACCGTGAAATTGTTTGTCGTGCCCGTGGTATTGCTACTGTTGAATTGCTCCAAGTAGTAGACCAGGCAGAAGAAAAACGTGTGGAACTGCATTTGCATACCAATATGTCCAGTATGGATGGTATCAATACAGCAGGCGATTTAATCAACCGTGCTTACAAATGGGGACAACCGGCCATTGCCATTACGGACCATGGTGTAGCACAGGCATTTCCCGATGCAATGAATGCGGTTAATAAAATCCGTAAAAACGGCGGTGAATTTAAAGTCATTTACGGAGTGGAAGCCTATTTTGTCAATGATATGGTTCCTGCTCTGACAGGTGAATCCCAGCGCAGTTTGGACGATGAATTTATTTGTTTTGACGTAGAAACCACAGGTTTAAGTCCAAATACGGACCGCTTAACGGAAATTGGTGCCGTGAAGTTAAAAAACGGTGAAATTATTGACAGTTTTAATACTTTTGTCAATCCGGAGCAGCATATTCCCGAAAAAATTACCCAATTGACAGGTATTACAGATGATATGGTAAAAGATGCACCGTCCGAAGAAGAAGCGGTACGTGCTTTTTACGAGTTCTGCGGAACAGATGCGGTTTTGGTTGCCCATAACGCAAACTTTGACGCAGCCTTTATTCGTATGGCGGCACAGCGTCATGATATGAAATTTACCTACCCGTATATCGATACGGTTCCAATGTGCCGAGCCATGCTGAAAGACATTAAAAACTGTAAATTGGATACCGTTGCAAAATATTTGAAATTAGACCCATTTAACCATCACCGTGCCAGCGATGACGCAACGGTTCTTGCAAAAATACTGGCCAATCTGTTAGTACGCCTGAAAGAAGATACGGGCGCCTCCATTGTTCAAGATATTAACACATCGCTGACAGGGGGAGACAGCAAAAAAATTCAGCCTGCACATCAAATTATTTTGGTGCAGAATCAAGTAGGGCTGAAAAATCTATATCGCTTGATTTCCAAAGCGCATTTGGAATATTTTTATAAGAATCCTCGTATTCCCAAAAGCGAGCTGGTAAAATATCGTGAGGGCTTGTTGTTGGGAAGCGCCTGTGAATCCGGCGAATTGTTCCGTGCTATTTTTAACGGACAGCCTTGGGAAAAACTAAAAGAAATTGCAGGCTTTTATGATTATCTGGAGATTCAGCCCATTGGCAATAATATGTTCATGGTGGAAGACGGAAAAGTCCCTGATGTAGAGGCGTTGCGTGAATTTAACCGAACCATTGTAAAACTTGGAGAGGAAATGAATAAACCGGTTGTTGCTACTTGTGATGTTCACTTCCTGGACCCGAAAGATGCAGACTATCGCAGAATTCTAATGGCTAGCAAAGGTTTCGGTGATGCCGATAAACAAGCGCCTTTATACATGCGTACAACGGCAGAAATGCTGGAGGAATTTGCGTATTTGGGTAAAGAAAAAGCATATGAAGTCGTTGTCACCAACAGCCGAAAAATTGCAGATATGGTGGAAGATGTCAGCCCGATTCCACCGGGTGTGTTCCCGCCGTTTATTGACGGTGCGGAAGAAGATTTGATTCGCATTACATGGGAAAAAGCAAAAGAAATCTATGGCGACCCTGTGCCTGAATTGGTCAAAAATCGTTTGGATAAAGAACTCGGTTCCATTA
>UQNI01000016.1 GCA_900542375.1 uncultured Oscillospiraceae bacterium
GTTAGGCACGCCGCCAGCGTTCGTCCTGAGCCAGGATCAAACTCTCTAAAATTTGGTATCTAATCAGCTTTCGCTGTTTAAATCTTATTTCAGAGTGTTCTCTGCTCAAACGTTTGCTAACGTCTTTTTCTTTTTAATTCTTTTAGAATTACGGGTTCCTAAAATTCGTCATACATTTCTGTATTTCACGCTTCTAGTTTGTCTTGTGTTGTTTAATTTTCAAGGTCCTATCCAACCGCCTCTCTCAAGGCAGCTCTACTACTTTACCACACTTCTTCTTCTCTGTCAAGTAGTTTTTTTGAGAAGTTGCTTCCCTCTCGGAAAGCTTTTCTAGTTTAACATATCCTTTTCGGTTTGTCAACTACTTTTTTCTTCTCTTTTTCTTTTTCTTGCCGCCTCAAGACTTCCTCTCTCGACGGCTTGTCTATCTTATCACATCTTTCCTCCTCTTGTCAATATCTTTTTTTGTTTTTATATGGCAATATTGAAATATATTCTATTTAGTCGGAAAAATCCGAGCGTGCCCTGACTAATCGTACTCCTATAGAATCAAAATCTGCCAGGATACCGCTTTGTGTCTTTTTTAATGCTAATTCCACACCACAAATAATAGGGGAATAATCAAAAATTACTTCTATTAACCTTTGTGCGGCTTTTTCTATCAATTGATAAGGCTCCTCTTTTAATGTCTGTGTAATCAATTTAATTAGTTCACCACATTCAACCGTATGTTCTACCTTATCTGTTTCAATGGCTTTTTCTAAGCTACAATACAATATGGTATCAATCTCGAATTCCTGCTCCATCATCTTTTCTTCTTTGGTATAACCATGGCGCGCCATTACTCGCAATCCGTTTATTTCTATTTGATCCATAAAATCTCCTTCATGGTATAATTCCTTTATATCATTTCCTTTTTTACTATAACTTAAAATTGCATTAATACAGTACTACAATATTTCCTTTTACTTTGCATCGGCTTTCATAGCTTTGCTTTTGATTTGTTCGAGTGTCATAAATATTAGTAAAGCAAAATTCTCCCTGATCACTCTGTGCTTCATATTTTTCTAAAATAAAACGGTCATCTACACAGGTAATAAAGCGGCCGCTATCTTTTGGGTAAACTGCCTTTAAATAAGAATTTAAAAATCCTTTAATTTCTAATTCCTCTTCCTTTTTTGTAATATGAAAACCTCTCATATTTACCGTATCAATCCAGAACTCGGCTTCTCTTTCGCCTTCTTTTAATGTGAGCGGAGATACCACAAAACGTTTTCCGGTTTCTTTTTCTACGGCACACAAGCGTAAATCATTCCAAGGAAAATGCTTTGCTTTAAAGTACATGTTTTCGCCATCCATGCCAATATAACGAATCATTCCGTTAGAATCTGCTGTAAACAGAACCTCCATTAAAATTTCTTTTTCACAGCGGGCAGCATAAATTAAGCTTTCCAAATCACACGTCCATACTTTATCGCAAACATCTTCACCCAACCAACACTTATTTTTAAAGCAATGCTCTTTTTCGCGTTCCGTACCGTATGGTTGTAATATTAATAATTGAGTTTCTCCCTTTATTTTATAAGGAATAAAACAATTGCAGTCAGATTCACAAATACGCTCATCTTTAATATAATGGTATTCTTTTTCCTCCATATCGTATAGATAAGCAATATGTTTTAATCCGGTTAAGCTGCGATATTCCGTAAATAATTTTCTATGTTCCATATTCTCTTCTGTTAATACCAGAATATGGTCTTGACTTAGTGCTTTACATTGTAAAAAGTTACCAATAAAATTGATTTGCTCAAAGTTTTTTTCTTTACCCGTTTTTTTATCAATACGTAAAATCCAAGCCAAACTCTTGCCGTTTTCCATCAACACGATAATGTCATTTTCAAACGCAAAATAATGTTGGTTGTATGCTTCATCGTTTAAAATATAGTTTGCCACAATGCGCTCTTGCTGCTCTGCGCGGTTATATTCCAGCAGAAATAAGCTGTTATGTCCTTCTTCTACCTTTTCTTCTGCATAGTAAATGACTTCATCGTTAATCTCAATGAGTTCTACATCGCAATCATGGAAAAAGTTTCTCATATCAATCACTGTCATAACTTACAATCCTCCGCGCAAGAATTTTTATTTTGTGTTGTAAAGTCATTATAACACAAAATTTGTCGAGTTTCATTACAATTTATATTTTACTGTTGTATAATATAAATAAACGATAGAAAGGAAGTACCGTCATGACCATAACAAAAAAAGGTACTGTCATTGAGCTGGACATTCATGGTATGTATGCAGATGATGCCAAGCGCGAAATTGAACGGTACTTATCCACAGTCAGTCCAAAGGTACAGGAAGTCATCGTGATACATGGTTATCATAAAGGACAAGTACTTAAAAACATGGTAAGAACACGCTTAAAACATCCGCGTATTGCCAGTAAATTAGTTTCTTTAAATGAGGGACAAACTAGACTAATTTTAAAATTTGAATAAAAAGTGTTGACAAATAAATTGAATAAGCGTATGATGTACGAGGATAATATATCGGTAGGTGAGGCTACCGCAGAGGATACGGGTTGCTGCCGCGGATTAGTGGAGACACTATGAGCAGGTTAACAGGCTATGTCGAAAAACAAGGCATAACCTAACGCAATTGCATGCCCTGCGAAGTTGAAGCTTGAACGAATACAACTGTACGGCATTTTGTCGTGCATTTATATTTGTATTGTAAAGTAAGCCTTGCTGCCGTTATTGGCCGCAAGGCTTTTTTGTTGCCATCCAATTCCAAATTGGATTTTATATAGATATTTCAAACGTAAAAGGAGTGAGTAACATGGACGCAGGAAGTAGCAACGGCATAAAACCAAAAGGGCGACATAGAGCGGTAACGCATGCAAACACTGCGTTACATGGCTTGCTTATACCATAAATAAGTAAAGCAAACGATTTGTTCTTACGTTTGCTGTTTTGGTAATGCCTTACTTCCTCAAACTACGGCAAACACGCCGCAAAGGAGGTAAAGGTTATGAAAAGAACATATCCATTTAAAAAATCTGCTATGTCTCAAAAAACAGACATGCAAAACAAATATCTGCTAAATACTGCACAGCAGACTTCTGAAAAATTATTATTGCAACTGGGTTCCTCCTACAGTGGTTTGAATGAAGAATACGTACAAACCATGCGTCAAGAGTACGGACGTAATATTATTTCTCAGGAAAAGAAAGATACCATATTTAAAAAATTACTACGGTCTTTTATAGATCCTTTCACTTTGGTATTGCTTTCACTGGCTCTAATTTCTTTTTGTACTGATGTGCTATTTGTCGGTGCGGAGGACAGAGATTTTACAGCTGTAATTATTGTATTGATTATGGTCTTTTTAAGCGGAAGCTTAAAATTCATTCAAGAAATACGGTCTGGCAATGCTGCGGAAAAATTGAAAGCTCTAGTAAAAACCACGGTTCTGGTAGAGCGTGAAGAAACGGGAAAACAAGAGCTGCCTGTCAGCGATATTGTCCAAGGCGATATTATCCATTTGGCAGCGGGCGATATGATTCCTGCCGATGTGCGGATTCTTTCTTCCAAAGATTTATTTATCAGCCAATCTGCTTTAACAGGAGAAAGTGAGCCTGTGGAAAAATTCCCCAACTTAGATGCAGACCATTTTTATCAAACACCTTTGGAGTGTCCCAATTTAGCATTTATGGGTACCAACGTTATCAGCGGTTCTGCAACCTGTGTTGCAGTGGCTATTGGAAATGACACAATGTTTGGTACCATGGCAAAATCAATCATGCGCCCTAAAATAAAAACAGGTTTTGAAAAAGGCGTACAATCTGTATCGAAACTACTCATCCGCTTTATGTTGGTTATGGTACCAATTGTATTATTTATTAATGGCTTTACCAAAGGAGACTGGCTGGAGGCCACGCTATTCGCACTTTCTGTTGCGGTTGGTTTAACTCCTGAAATGCTGCCAATGATTGTTACAACCAATTTGGCAAAGGGTGCTGCCCAGATGTCAAAGAAAAAAACCATTATTAAAAATTTAAACTCTGTACAAAACTTTGGCTCTATGAACGTACTTTGTACAGATAAAACCGGCACACTGACTCAAGATAAGGTCGTACTGGAATATCATTTGGATATTCATGGAAATGAGGATGACAGAGTATTTCGCCATGCCTTTTTAAACAGCTATTTTCAAACAGGACTGCGCAATTTAATGGATGTAGCTATTTTAGAATATGCACAAAAATACCACGAGGGTGAATCATTAAAAGCTCGCTACCAAAAAGTAGACGAAATTCCTTTCGATTTTTCCAGACGTCGTATGAGTGTGGTTGTTCGTGATACAGAAGGAAAAACACAAATGGTTACGAAAGGCGCAGTAGAGGAAATGCTGCAAGTATGTGCCTTTGCCGAATACAAAAACGTGGTGGAACCCCTGACGGAAGAAGTAAAGCAAGAAATATTAGAAACTGTAAAGGGTCTCAATGAAAATGGAATGCGCGTACTGGCCATTGCACAAAAAAATAACCCTTCCGCTGCAGGTACATGTTCAGTACAAGATGAAAGCGATATGGTATTAATGGGTTATCTGGCATTTTTAGACCCACCGAAAGAAACTACAAAAGCAGCCATTGAGGCTTTGAAAACTTATGGTGTTTCTACAAAAATATTAACCGGGGATAATGATGCTGTTACACGCTGTATTTGCCGTCAGGTAGGATTAAAAGTAGATAATTTACTGCTTGGCTCGGATATTGAATTACTAACAGACTCACAACTGGCACAAGTGGTGGAAACTACAAATGTATTTGCAAAACTTTCTCCCGAACAAAAAACACGAATTGTTCATGCATTGCGTGAAAACGGTCATACTGTGGGATTTATGGGGGATGGTATTAACGATGCATCTGCCATGAAAGAAGCAGATGTCGGTATTTCTGTAGACACCGCAGTCGATATCGCAAAAGAATCTGCCGATATTATCTTATTGGAAAAGGACCTTATGGTATTGGAACAAGGAGTCATTGAAGGCAGAAAGATTTTTGGTAACATTATAAAATATATCAAAATGACCGCAAGTTCCAATTTTGGAAATATGCTCTCTGTATTGGCCGCCAGCATATTTCTTCCATTTCTCCCGATGCTTCCGATTCAAATTTTAGTTTTAAATTTGATTTATGACATTTCTTGCATTTCAATTCCTTGGGATAACATGGACCCTGAATTTTTGAAATGTCCTCGTAAATGGGATTCCTCATCTATCGGAAAATTTATGATTTGGATGGGGCCGGTTAGTTCCATCTTTGATATTATCACATATGTTATTTTATATTTTGTCATTTGTCCCGCAGTTTGCGGTGGTTCTTTTGGTGCACCGGGGGTAAACTCAGTTTTATTCATGGCACTGTTCCACGCAGGTTGGTTTGTGGAATCTCTATGGTCACAAACTTTGGTCATTCATATGATTCGGACTCCTAAAGTTCCATTTATCCAAAGCAGAGCATCTCTGCCTGTATTAGTCATTACTACCATTGCTATTATCGTCGGAACTGTCATTCCATATACACCTCTTGGCGCCGGTTTGGGTATGGCAGCTTTACCTGCAATTTATTTTGCATGGCTGGCAGGTATTATATTTGCATATATGGTATTGATTACTGTGGTTAAAAAAATATTTGTTAAAAAATACGGAGATTTACTCTAAATAAAAAAAGTCAGCCATAAAATAGCTGACTTTTTTTATTTGGCATGGGGAAACTCTTTTTCAAGTAATTGAAATGCTTGTTCTTTATCTCTATGAATTTGTTCTCCTAAAACCTGAAGATTGGAAAATTTTTGTTCTTCCCTAATATAATGGATAAGCTCTATTTTAGGACTGGTTCCATATAAATTCCCACTAAAATTTGGAATCCATGTTTCAGAAGCTACCACATAATCATCACCTACCGTTGGTTTTACACCTATATTGGTTACACCATAATAAACAGTTCCATTCTCCAATGTAACCAAAGAAGCATAAACGCCGCGTTTTGGTTTTACAAAATTAGGTGGCATCGCCTGATTTATGGTCGGGAAACCCATTGTTCTTCCCATTTTATTTCCTTCAATCACCGGAAATTGATAACAAAAATGACGTCCCAGCATTTTGGCAGCCATCTCTGTCTGACCGTTCTGTAAGTAATGGCGTATCTGGGTTGAACTGATTGGAACACCTTCCTGCAAAGACACAGCTTGTACTACAGTTACTTCTATTCCGTACTTTTCTCCAAACTGTTTGAGTTCTTCCGAGCCTGCCTTTCCACCTTTTCCAAAATGAAAATTAAACCCACAATATACTTTTTCAGCTTTGCAATATTGCTTTAGTACAGTATGGACAAATGCTTCCGCTTCCAAATTCATAACTTCTCGGAAAGAAGGCATGAACACTTGTTCCACACCAATTTCTTCAAATATTTGGTTCCTTGTATCAGGAGCCAATAAAGTAGGCACTGTATTTCCTGTTAACACCTGCAGGGGATTTTCCTGAAAAGTAAACACAGAAGGCGTAAGCCCATTGGGCTTGTCAGCAACAGCACAGCCAATCACTGCCTGATGCCCTAAATGGATGCCGTCAAAGCATCCCAGCGCAACAGATGCAGGCTCTAAGCAATTCTGTTTTAAATCTGTAATCAGTTTCATACTTTGTCCTCTCCACAAAAAAGCCTTAATATGCGAAGCTCTCCCTTTGCCACTGACACTACTCCCAAACCTAAAAAGATGCCATCGTAACCATATACGCGATATACCTTACCGTCTTCTTTTTTCTGAACCTCTGATAATCGCAGACGTTCTAAACTCAATCCTCCCCCATTGGAGAAACGTGTGGTTTGGGCTTGCGAAACGGTCAAAACAGGCTTATCTTGAAAAATAGAGTCAATGGGAAGTACTCTATCCTGCAACGTTCCCCCTTGTTCGATAATCTGTTTTGCTTTCTGTAAAGGAATGGTTTGTTCCAAGGTAAAACCGCATGCTATAGTACGTCTTAACGCAGTCATCATTCCATATGTACCCAGCGCTGTACCAATATCATGGCACAGGGTACGGATATAAGTTCCTTTAGAGCAGGCAACACACAAAGTTCCTGTTTGTGTGTTCTCATCGAAAGATACCAATTCACATTTGAAAATAGTAACAGGACGCTTTTCCCGCTCTACTTCTATCCCTTGTCTTGCCAACACGTAAAGTCTTTGCCCGTCCTTCTGTACTGCTGAGTACATAGGCGGCAGCTGTAAAATTTCTCCTCGAAACTGCGGAAGCACTTGCTCCAGTTCTTGTCTTGTAACTTTATGTTCACTGACAGCAACTACATTTCCTGTACTATCTTGTGTATCTGTTGCAGTACCTAACTGAAACTGTGCCTGATATTCTTTGTTGGTATCCTCCAAAAACGGAGCGCAGCGCGTAGCCTTTCCCAAAAGAATGGGAAGTACCCCGGTAGCCATAGGGTCTAACGTTCCTGTATGACCTACTTTTTTTTGATGAAACAATCCACGCATAACCGCAACCACATCAAAAGAAGTGAACGATTGTGGTTTATCGATTAAAATCATGCCATCCATAGTTCTCCCCCTTTGATTGATATTACTATAAAATCCCCTGAGAACGGAAATAGTTGCTGACTGCTTCCGCCAATCGTTTTTTTACAGTTTCCTTTTCATCTTCAATCACACAGCCGGCAGCACCTTTATGACCTCCACCGCCAAATTGAGCACAAATGGCAGAAGCATCATATGGTGGCGTTGCCCGAACAGAAATTTTATAGCCGCCTTCTTTTTTCTCACGCAAAGTTGCGGCAATTAATACACCTTCCACTTGACGTGGCAAAGCTGCTAAACCTTCAATATCACCTTCTGTGGCTCCTGACTGTTTCATCATTTCTTCTGTAATTTCCATAATATCAAAACGTCCGTTTTCATAAAACGTAATGCTTTCCATTGCCAAACGTTCCACGTTTAATCTGGCTCTGCTTTTCGTATCAAACATAATACGGTTAATTTCCGCTACATCTGCTCCTGCATCCATTAAACTTGCTGCAATACGCAATGTTGTTGCGGATGTATTGGAGTAACGGAAACATCCTGTATCCGTACACAGACCTGTATACAAACAGTTGGCAATCTGCTTATCAATGGTAACTCCCATCATACAAAACAGTTCGTAAATCACTTGTGTAGTGGAAGCAGCAGTACTATCCACGTAAGACATTTTGGCATATTCCTTATGTGACATATGGTGGTCAATTGCAAGGTCAATGCTATCTTTATACTGTTCGGTCTCTTTTCCAAGAAGCTGTGTGTCGGCAATATCTACGGCAACAATAAAGTTTGGTTCAAATTCTTCGGTTTTTAATTCCGCAAATAAATTTTCATATTTGGGAACCACCGGATCCGAACATGCAAAACGGACATGTTTTCCCATTCTTTGCAAAGCGGTACACAGCGCGGAAGCAGAACCAAGCGTATCTCCGTCCGGAGATTTATGGCTGAGCACCAAAACTTCATCTGCTTTCTGTAATACGTCCGCAGCCTGTTGGAGCTTAATCTTCATGATGCTTCTCCTCTTTTAAATCGTTAATCAGCTTGGAAATACCCGCACCATATTCAATCGAATCCGTGGCGGTAAAAATCAGCTGGGGAACATGGCGCAATTTTAAACGATGTCCCAATTCTCTGCGGATAAATCCGGCTGCAGATTTCAAACCTTTTTCAGCCACTTTCGCTTGTTCCAACCCCTGCATGGCACTGATATATACCGTACAATAGGATAAATCATTGGTAACGTCTACACGTACAATACTGATTAACCCCTCTTGCACTCTTGGGTCCTTTACTTCTCTGAAAATTGCGGTCAATTCTCTATGAATATCTTCTGTGATACGTCCTAATCTATGACTTGCCATAGTATTCAACCTCCTTACAGCAGTACATATAACAATTGCTGTTAAAAAACAAAATGGCAGGCGAACCAAGGCGCCCGCCATTTTTATTATTAGGACTTAGTCCTCTCTATATTCTTCCATAATATAGGATTCGAATACATCGCCCTCTTTTACATCATTAAAATGTTCCAGAGTTACGCCGCATTCATATCCTTCTGCCACTTCTTTTACATCGTCTTTAAAGCGGCGCAGGGAAGCAATTTTATCATCTGCAATAATAATGCCGTCGCGTACAATACGGACCAAAGAGTTACGTACAATTTTTCCGTCTGTTACGTAAGAGCCCATAACAATACCAACATTGCTGATTTTATAAACCTGGCGGCATTCCGCACGGCCGTAGAACAGCTCGCGGTATTTTGGAGCCAACATACCTTTCATCGCAGCCTGAACATCTTCAATTGCTTCATAAATAATGCGATACAAGTGAAGGTCAATGCCGTCACGTTTTGCATTTTCTTCCGCAACCGGGTCCGGACGGACATTAAAGCCGATGATAATTGCATTAGAAGCACTTGCAAGCATTACGTCAGATTCGCTGATAGCACCAACACCGCCATGAATGACTCTTACGCGCACTTCATCGTTACTCAATTTTTCCAAAGATTGTTTTACCGCTTCAAAAGAGCCTTGAACATCGGCTTTTACAATGATTTGCAATTCTTTCATTTGGCCTTCCTGCATTTGGTCAAACAGGTTATCCAAAGTTACTTTTGTTTGTGCATTGAAGCGTTCTTCTTTTTGTTGAGAACGGCGTTGTTCTACCAACTGACGACCCAAACGTTCATCAGAAACAGCGTTGAAAATATCGCCGCCTGTAGGTACGTCGTCCAAACCTGTGATTTCTACCGGAACAGATGGTCCTGCAGATTTTACAAGTTCTCCTCTGTCATTGGTCATTGCACGTACACGACCTACTGTAGTACCGGCAACGATGCTGTCACCAATATTCAAAGTACCGTTTTGTACCAAGATAGTTGCAATCGGTCCACGACCTTTATCCAATCTTGCTTCAATGACAGTACCTTTCGCAGCTCTGTCAGGATTGGCTTTCAATTCTTTCATATCAGCAACCAACATTACCATTTCCAGAAGCTCCTGAATACCTTCTCCAGTCAATGCTGAAATTGGCATACATGGTACATCGCCGCCCCATTCTTCCGGTAAAATCTCGTGCTGTGTTAATTGTTCTTTTACGCGGTCAGGATTTGCTGTTGGTTTATCCATTTTATTAATTGCAACAATAATAGAAACGCCGGCAGCTTTCGCGTGACTGATTGCCTCTACCGTTTGCGGTTTGATACCGTCATCAGCAGCAACAACCAAGATAGCAATATCTGTTACTTGGGCACCGCGTGCGCGCATGGTTGTAAATGCTTCGTGGCCCGGAGTATCCAAAAAGGTGATTTCGCCATCTCCTACAGGAACACGGTAGGCACCAATATGTTGTGTAATGCCGCCTGCTTCGGATTTTGTAACGTTTGCTTTACGAATGGCGTCCAGCAATGAAGTTTTACCGTGGTCAACGTGACCCATAACAACTACAACCGGAGCTCTTGGAACTAGGTTATCGTCTTCGTCTTCACTGTCATCAATGATTTGCTCTTCAATGGTAACCACCACTTCTTTTTCTACTTTCGCATGGAATTCCATTGCAATCAAAGAAGCTGTATCAAAGTCGATGACATCATTTACGGTAGCCATAACGCCCATCATCATCAATTTTTTAATGACTTCTGCAGCGGTTGCTTTTAGACGCAACGCCAATTCATTTACCACTATTTCATCAGGAATGGTAATGGTCATTTGTTTCTTTTGTCTCTCCAGCTGGATACGTTTTAAACGTTCCGCTTCTGTTTCTTTACGCGAATTCTTTGGCTTTCCTCTGTATTGGCTGCTTCTCTGTGTTAGTTTTTGTTTATTTACGGTTTGGTCTGTTTTTACTTTTTCACTTGCCAAACGGTCATACTTTTCGTTGTAACGGTCCATATTCACTTGGGAAGTACGTGTATCTACAATTCTTCCGGCAGGTTTTTGTACTGCATCTGAAGTTGTAACAACTGTGTTTGCAGCGGTGTCCTTTTTATCTTGCATTGTTTTTTCCTGTTTTTGTGCAGCAGGTTTTGTTTGTTTGTTATTTTTATTTGCTGCATTGCTTTTTGATTCTTTTACAGCAGGTTTCACTGCAGTTTTCTCTTTTTCAACAACAGCTTTTTCTTGCACTTTAGCAGTTGTGTTTTCTTTTGATTCCGGTGCTTCTTTAGAAGAGGAAGTTGGCTGAGCATCCTCCCTTTCAGCAAAATATGCGTCAAAAGATTCTACACTGTTTTCTTTTGTAAAAGTATCAAATACAACATCAAGATCTTCTTCTGTCAACGCAGTCATATATTTTTTTGGTTCATCGCTAAAAGGTTTTAATGCTTCGATGACATCTTTATTTTCAACATTGAGGTCTTTTGCAACCTCGTTCACTCTGTATTTCTTCATCATATAATCCTACTCCTCCTCATTTTTCTGTTGATTGTCCGTTTCACTGCACATAGTACGCATTTTATTTGCAAAGCCGGCATCGTTTACCGCAATTACGCCGGTACGTTTCCCCAATGCAGCACCGATTTCATCCATCGTCTCATTCATGGTAAGTACATCTATATGCGCTTCTTCTGCTGCAAAGCAAACACCCTTCAATGTTCGTTTTGATAAATCATTTGCTACCAAAATTACACATGTCTGTCCGTTTCGCATTGCTTCCAAAGCAGGGTCATTTCCCAGGGAAAGACGACCTGCTCTTCTTGCAATGCCCAGCAAAGAAAGTAATTTATTCTGACTCATATTTTGAAATCTCCTCCTCCATTTTGTCATATACCTCTGCGGGAATTTGACAAGAGAAGGCTCTTTCAAATCTCCTTGATTTTCGCGCCGCTTTCAGGCAGTCTGCTTTTTTACATACATAAGCACCGCGCCCCGGCTTTTTGCCGGTTGCATCCAGGGAGATTTCTCCTGCCGCCAATATATTGCCCTGCTCATCTTTTTGGTCAGGAGCTTTTACAACACGCACCAATTCCGGTTTTGGTTTCATTTCTCCACATCCGGTACACATACGCATGGGAATACGTTTTTTATGCATGATAAACTTCACCGCCTTTCGCACTTTTATAAAAAGATTGGCTGTTATATGACCAATTATGCTTCTTCTGTTGTCTCAACAGCTTCTTCCTGAACAGTATAAACCTCTTCCGGCTCTTCTCCATAAAAGCCGCTTTCCGGTTTAATGTCAATCTTCCAACCTGTTAATTTAGCAGCCAAACGTGCATTTTGACCTTTATTTCCAATTGCCAAAGATAACTGACTGTCAGGTACTGTAACACGGCATGCACGGGCATCTTCATCTGTTACCACAACAGACAGCACGTCTGCCGGAGAAAGAGAGGCTGCGATAAATTTTGCAGGATCTTCACTGTATTCTATAATATCAATCTTTTCACCGTTTAGTTCATTTACAATATTGGAAACACGAGCACCGCGAGAACCGATGCAAGCACCTACCGCATCAACATCTGCATTATGGCTTAGTACGGCCAGCTTTGTTCTGGAACCTGCTTCACGGGAAACAGCTTTAATTTCAACAGTACCGTCGTAAATTTCCGGAACTTCTGTTTCAAACAAACGTTTTACCAAATCCGGGTGTGTACGGGAAATCATTGCGCGCGGTCCTCTTTCGGTTTCCTTCACATCTACCACATAAACTTTGATGTGGTCTCCCTCTTTTAATACCTCATTTCCAACTTGTTCGCTTTTTGGCAAAACAGCTTCCGCTTTTCCAATGCGTAACGAAGCAGCGCCTGAGCGTGGGTCAATTCTTTCTACCAAAGCGCTGACCAATTCCTGATGTTTGCTTTGGAACTCCTGCATCATTTGTCCGCGCTCACCGTCACGAATCCCTTGACGAATCATATTTCGGGCGGTTTGAGCAGCAATGCGTCCGAATTCTTTGGTATTGAGCTGAACTTCCACTTTATCCTCATAAGTTGCATTTGGATCTATCTTTTGTGCATCTTCCAAAGAAATTTCCTTGTTTGGTTCAAATACTTCATCTACAACTTCTTTACGCAAATATACATCAAACGCGCCTTTATCGGGATTTACCTCTACACGGGCGTCTTCATTATCATAGCTGTTTTTACATGCAGTAAGAATGGCTTTCGTAATTTTATCTACCATAAAATCCACTTGAATACCACGTTCTTTTTCCAGAAGATTCAATGCTTCAAACAATTCACTACTCATTTTTCTAAAATTCCTCCTCAAAATCTTCATCATCAATATCTACATAATCGTCACAAACTCTGACAGACGAAGTATCTTTTTTATCAATGTCTAAAAATTCGCCGTCTTCCGTTTCCAAAGTAAGAACAGAATTTTCATACGCTTGCAGAATGCCCAGCACTTCTCTTCTGCCGTCTTCCAAAGGACGAATGAATTTTGCATTTACAACGGCACCCAGAAAAGCCTCAAAATGTTCCGGTCTTACCAATTCACGGTCAATACCGGGAGAACATACTTCCAGGCAATACTCCCCGTCAATAGGGTCCAATTGATCCAACGGGTCGTTAATTGCACGGCTCATGGCTTCGCAATCGTCCAATGTTACCCCTTCCGGCTTATCAATAAAAATACGCAAATACCAGTAAGAACCTTCTTTTACATAACGAATGTCCCATATGGTTAAACCAAGCTGCTGTGCAAACGGTTCACATAATTTTGCTACCGCTGCAACCGTATTTCCCGATTTTCTCTTTTGTGCCAAATTGTTTCACCTCATAATAATAAAAGAGCGGGCTAACCCACTCTTTTGTCCTTCTTACTATTCATATGCTTTATTTTATCATAAAATACGCATAAATGCAAGGGTTAACCCATTTTTTCTATATACTGTCCTTTACGATTCATGTATCTACTATATATACGAATCATCGTCAGGTATTTACTGTATAAAAAAGAGCAGGTCTATCACCTGCTTCTTTATAAATACAATATTAATCTTCCATTTGCTTTCCTAAAAAAGCTGCAGCAGCTTGCGCCAGCTTTACTTCTACCTGAGTTGGAGGAGTATTTTTTTCATCAAAGAGAATAATAATAGCACCGGTCACATCACTGGATGCAATGATAGGATAAACCACACTGGCATTTCGTTCAATTCCTTCAATCGGACGTAAGGCATGATCCGCTTCACTGCCCACAAACTTTTGTCTGGACTGCATATAGTCTTCCATTGCCTGTGTAACACGGCGTTCCAAAAATTCTTTTTTAGAAACACCTGCTGCAGCTACAACATGATCGCTGTCACAAATTAAAACAGGCACATTGGCTGTTTTGCTAAGTACCTCGGCATATTGTTCTGCAAAAGAAGATAGTTCTCCCACCGGAGAATATTTTCTAAAAATAACGCCGCCATCTGTATTTGTAAAAATTTCAAGAGGATCTCCTTCTCTGATACGCAGAGTTCGACGAATCTCTTTTGGAATTACAACACGGCCCAAATCATCAATTCTTCTTACAATTCCTGTTGCTTTCATTTATATTCATTCCTCCGAATCACAAATTTGGTGAATTGCTTGTATTGTCCAATTTACTGGAAATAGTATTTGTCAGCAAAAAGAAATTATTCCATTTCTTCCTACCAATTTTTGTGATTCAAAAAATGAAATTTACCATAACTGTTGTATCATGAAAGCAGTTGCTAAAAAACATGAATAAAACAAGCTGTTTCCTAAACCAAAAAATGCAGAAAATTTTAACAACAAGTTAATAAGCAGTCCAACCACCATCTACGGTAACGGTGGTACCGTTTATAAAACTTGATTCATCACTTGCTAAGAAAAGTGCTGTATTTGCAATTTCCTCCGGTTGACCCATTCTTGGGCTAAGAGGAACTCCCGCACCTGAACGAGCAATACCAAATTCACTGGCATTTGAAAGTCCTGCTGCAATATTGGTAATAATGCTTCCGGGGCAAATTGCATTACAACGGATACCTTCTTTTGCATACATAAAACCAATATTCTTGGTAAGACCCACAACAGCAAATTTAGATGCAGTATATGCAGCACCTGCACGGCATCCAAATAAACCGCCTACGGATGCAGTATTAATAATAGAACCACCACCATTTTTCATCATAATCGGAATGGCCTTTCGACAAGCATACATAACGGAATTTATGTTAATACTCATCACTTTATCCCAAAATTCATCTTCTACCTCAGTAACAGAATACATTTTATCCAAAACACCTGCATTATTTACAAGAACATCCAGTTTCCCGTATTTGTTTACTGCAAGGTCAATCATAGTTTCCACCTGATTTCGGTTTGAGACATCCGTCTGAGAAAAAACAATTTCTCCCGCTATATCCCCTGAAGAAGCGATTAAATCTTTTACACCGGTTTCATTAATATCTGAGGCAATTACCTTTGCGCCTTCCTTTGCAAATAACCCTGCAATTGCTTTTCCCATTCCTGAGCCCGCACCTGTAACAATAGCAACTTTATTTTCCAGTTTCATATTGACTTATCCTTTCCATTAACAGATATTGATTCGTTCCACTTTAAACGATATTCGCTATATTAATTTTATATTAGCAATTTATATTTCTATGTGCAAGGATAGTCTTTTTTTTAACACTTTTTTGTATTGATTGTTAATGTAACAGTATACATTTTGTGAGAAAATAATAGGTCTAAAAGACATATTATTGTAAAAGAACAAATATGTACAATCTAAAATCAAAATAATAAAAAATCTTCGTAGTTTTAAATTATGAAAAGAGGCAGTCGTTTGAAAAAATTTATTTTCCTAATTAATTTATGCAATCATGAACTTGTTTTAGAGATTTCATGATTTTTATCAGGGCACTTTTCCTGTTTTTTCTTTTTCCATAAAAAGCGTTTGCCTGTTAGTATGAATGCAGCCACAGCCGAGGCTACAGGAACGGTAAGTACAATGCCAAATGTACCGCACACTCCCTGTGCAATTTCGATTGCCATATAATTGGAACTAAATAATTGATTAAACTGAACTTGGTAAGAGATAAATACAAGCAAAGTAATAAAAGCACTGCCTGTAAACGCAAGAATCAGCGTATTGGTCATTGTTCCTATCATATCTTTTCCAATTTCTATACCGGAACGGAATAACTGTCTTGCTGTAACGGATGGGTTGTGATGTTGTACCTCGTATAAGGATGACACAATAGACATACCCACATCCATAATCGCTCCAAGAGATGAAATTAATACCCCGGCAAACAATAAATCTTTAATCTTTAGTCCTGTAGATTCGTGAATCAAAATTAACGACTCCGCTTCTGATGAACTAAAACCATTCAGGTGCAGCATCCATGACATTAGCATGAATAAGAGAAGTGCAAAAAGCACACCAATCGTAGTCGCGATAATAGCAGCATACGTCTTTTTACTTTGTCCATTCAGAAGCAGTAAGGTAACAGCAGTTGATAAGACCGCACATAAAATACTCATCCATATTGGAGAATAACCGGAAAAAACAGCAGGAATTACAAGATAGATAATGATAAACATAGAATATCCAAGGCCAAGTATTGCCTTAACCCCTTTTCCCCGTCCGATACAAATGATAGCTGCCGCAAGTATGATACAACAACTTAATATAGGGATATTCCTGTCGTAATTATATACCGTATAATACGGCTCCGCATTTTTAGGTGTATCTGCATTAATAATAAGCTTCATACCGTTTTGGGCATAAACATTGTGCGTCTTAGTAAGATAATTGGAAACTTCTATGATTTCTCCCTTTTGCTCTCCGCCGGTAATTTCCACCTTTAATATTTGATTACCTAAATATAACCCTAACTCTTCATCATATTCCAGATTCTCAGAAGAAACCTCCACTACTTTTCCTTGTTCGTAGTGGAGGCTGTCTGTACTATATCTGGAATAAGATTTCACCCCAAAAAGTTGAAATAGAATGACTGCCGCTACTGAAAGAACAATGACTGCCAGTACAATCCCATTTTCTTTTATCTTATTCCACATAAATTTAAATATCCTTTTATGATTTCATTTTCTTTTTCGTTAGCACTACCACAATGGTACCTGCTGCTATAAAGGCAGAAACTGCAGAAACAATTTCTACTGCATTTGCAGTATCGCCTGTCTGTGGCCCGTTTATCTGCTCATCGGATGTATCTCCTGTATTGACCACTTCTCCATCTTGGTTATCTACCTTTACAAGACCATCTATCGCTTCTTGTAATGCCGTGGTTGCAGCATCTATATCTGACTGTGTCGCATTTGCATTATTTTTTAGCTCCGTTGCTGCTTTTAAGGCTGCTTGAAGTTTATTCCAGCTTTCTTCGGTATAATCTGCCTGATTCAATCCCTGTGCTTGGGAAATCAAACTGTCCATAGCTTCTGTGTTCGTATTCACACCAACTTTTACAAGACCATCTATTGCTTCTTGTAATGCCGTGGTTGCAGCATCTATATCTGACTGCGTCGCATTTACATTATCTTTTAACTCTACTGCCGCTTTCAGAGCTATTTGAAGTTTATTCCAGCTTTCTTCGGTATAGTCTGCCTGATTCAATCCCTGTGCTTGGGAAATTAAGCTTTCCATATCTGCCGTATTAAGCGTTTTATAAATTGTAAATGTATCTAGTACGCTCATATCATCTGCAAAATAGGTCGTCATCGTATAAGAAGTATTTGTTACCTCCACATTGGTAACAGTTCTTCTTTTGGACTGGTCTTGAACAGCAGCATATTCTGCCTCTGGTGCTGTAATACCGTAATATTTACTACCACTTGCTGAGTTTGCTGTTAAATATAGAATACCTGTGGGATTTGTCACACTGGACTGTACGCCCTGGCTTCTGTCCGGGGTAAATCCATCCATCATGTAAGTTCTTGTATATACGTGGTCATGTCCCATTAGAACGACATCTATATCAAGTTCATCGAAAATCTGCGGCAGTTCGTTTCTTCTATCAATAATATCACCATCACTGGCATGGCTGGCTGTTGAGTAAATAGAATGGTGGAATACAACTGTTTTCCATCTTACATCCGGATTCGCAGCAATTGCATCCTGCATAAACTGTTTATGCTCTGCAGCGGAACGGTCATTTGAGTTTATATCCATAAACAGCGTATTGTTGTAAACAAACCAGTAGTCGCTGCCTGCGGTAGTAGCACCGTACTGAGCACTTTCATTGGGAAGATTAAAATGCTCATTATAAGCAGCAGAACTGCTATCGTGGTTTCCTATGGTTGTAGCACTTGTAAGAGAGGAAAATGTATCGTTAAGATAACCAGTATATTGGGATTCATTATTTGCTGTATCTACTTGGTCACCTGCTGAGAATAAAAAGTCAGGATTTAGCTGATTTTTAATCACATCCAGAGTATCGTTCCATCCCTGAATATCAGATGGCAAACTTCCTGCACCAATTTGTGGGTCACCTACAAAAGCAAAAGAAAATGCTCCGTCAAAGTCTCCGGTTTGGAATGTATACTCTTCGCTAACCGTCTCACCATTTACAACTCTATATACATACTCTGTATTCTCATCAAGATTTCTCATGGTCGCTTGATTGGAATAAAAACCGCTTTCATTTGACTGTGCAGATATGGCGTCAGCTGTTTGATATTCAGACGGAAATTGACCATCTTTCATATCAGACTTTTTGGCATACTGTACTTGACCTGCTGTTTCAGAATTTGCATACCAAGTAAGATTTCTTGAGGTTTCATCACTGCCTACAGTTAGATTAACAGACTTTTGTTCAATCTCAGGTTCACCATAATTTAATGTTAGATTTTTAAATTCAAAATAAATATCCGAACTGTCTTTACGGTCATTATGCAATTCTACCGCAATTACGTTTGTTCCTTCTTTTACATATTGTTGGATTTGTTCCTTAGTGAGTTCCAGCTTAGCCTCTTTCGGCGCACCGGCCGAAACACCTGCATAATATAAGTTATTTTCCTGCTCCTCAGCAGGCATATCTACAGCCAGCACTTTATTTCCGTTAATATAAACGGCCACTGCGTCATCATGATATAAGGTGCCTGTAATAGATGTAATTTCGCTGAGATTCTCTACTTCAAATGTAGAACGGAAAAAGAAGGTTGGTACATCTTCGTTTGGTACATCTGATTTATATTGATTTAATAACACAGTAGGTGTAAAGCCATCAAACTCTGTTAACTGACCCCGTTTTGCACCAAAGCTGCCTGCTGCGGATTTCCACGCACCATCGTTAAAATCAGAAGTTGTCCATGCGGTTAGAGAGCCCAACCCCTTTGCCGGATCTGTATTATCGTCTAAGTATTTCCAGACGGTAGTTGCATCAATAACATTTACATCAGATGGTACCTGAGAATATACATTTGCTTCCTGGGCATAAACAGCACTCATATTTCCGCTATTGAGTACGCTGGGCAATAAAACACCCGTTCCCACTGCAAAAGCCATTGTTACCGCTCCTGCTTTTAACCATATATTTTTTGACTTCATCTTCATATTCTGCCTCCTCATACATTCCTGTTTCTGTTCGCTTGCCTTATGTTATCATGTGTTTTTACTCCATTCAATAAGATTAACCATGATTTAATTTATCTCACAAACATTTAACCCAACCTTAAAAATGCCTTAAAAAAAGACCGGTGTTTTAACCGATCTTTTAATATATTTTTATGATTTTTTAAAATTGGAGTTTTGACGGTAACATGGTAATAAAAATTCAGATTAAATTTAAAACATAATATTTCCTTGTCATATCATTTACATATACAAAAACATTAGTAACAGAAATGATAAATTTTATAAAAGCTATTTTTTGTTCCTTATGAACTAGCAAGAAGAATGTTCATATTAATATTTTAAGAAGGAGCATTTTTCAAGATTACCTAATACAGTATAAAAATATTATCTTATTTTAGAGCCACCGCCTGTTGTATTGTAAGAATTTGTTGCTTTAAAAAGCCATATCAAATCTTTTTCCAAGCGATTCATGTCTTTTGGTTTGCAAGGAATCGTTTTGATATATACTTTATGTTAGTAAAAAATATTATTCTATCTTAAATATAAGCTTGGATTTTTCTCAAATTTTGTTTGATTTTCTTCCATTACATTTGGAACAAAGAACCTGAAGATTGGAGCGTATTGTTTTTCCGCCCTTAGAAACAGGGGTAATATGGTCTATATGAAGCCCCACTTCGTCCGGCATATACTTTCCGCACTGTTGGCAAGTGTAGTTATCCCGGATCATAATTTCCTTTCTAAGTTCTCTTGTCATACGTTTTCTCTGATTTTGACAGTGATAGTCCCTAAGCGTACATTCATGATTAATATGTTCCAATTGTCTATTTCGGTTTTCCAGATATGTATAATCGCATAAAAATTGACCCACTGTTTGTGAAACCTTATACGATGTTTTTACATAATTTCGCTGTCTATATCTTGTTTGCTCACGAATAAGATAAAATCGGAATGCATTTTCATCATCCAAACAAGAATGAAACTGTTTTTCCCGATAGTTTTTCATTTTGCTTTTTTGAATTCTTTCCTGACACTTTTGTTTCCAAAGCAAAATATCTTTATGATGTGCTTTAATTGTGGAAAAGTGCCCTAAATTTAAATATTCATCAATGAAAACGTCAATTTTGGGGTTTCTTTTACCGGAAACATTAAAATAGCTGCGAAAGTACGGATACCTAAACGGAGATTTTAAAATTAAAACGATAGCCGTAATCACAAGTGCTATTACGATTACACTTGCTGCTACGATTATGATTACACATATTGTAGATGAATTTAATGTATTCACAATCTTTTCTCTCTCCCGTAGTACTTCTCTGTTTTTATTACAAACATAACAAAAGTTTGTAAAATAAACATATCTATATGGTCAATACCAAAACATAATTCATCACTTATTCCAATTCCTCATCATCCGGTTTGCCTGGTAATATACGACATACCTCTGCTTCAGGGAGTTCTTCTATCTCTCTCAGTTTACGATTAATCTGATTGGTTCTTGTTCCCACCAATTTGGATAATTCACTATCAGCTGCATGTAATTTATCTTGAACCTTTGCAAGGACTTCACTGAATTTACCAAATTCTGTTTTTACTGCACGTAATACTTCTCGTACCTCTGAAGAGCGTTTCTCAATTGCTAATGTATTAAAGCCCATTTGCAGCGAGTTTAGAAATGCAGAAAGTGTTGTAGGACCAGTAACGGTTATCTTATAGTCTGTTTGCAATGTTTGAAAGAGCTCAGGCATTTGTACTACCTCTGCATATAATCCCTCAAACGGTAAAAATAAAATTGCAAAATCCGTTGTAGCAGGAGGGTCAATATATTTATCTCGAATATCTTTTGCAAATGCTTTTATCTTACGGGAAAACTCTTTTTTGGCAGAATCAATAATTGTTTTGTCTCCACTATCATAAGCACTCAATAAATTTTCATATGTATCTGACGGAAATTTAGAATCAATTGGTAAATAAAGAAACCCCTCCCCATTTTTGTTTGGAAGTTTTACTGCAAATTCTACGCGTTCTTGTATACCTCTTTTAATTTGTACATTTTTATCATATTGGGCTGCCGTTAACATTTGTTCCAGAATACGCTCTAATTGGATTTCTCCCAGAACACCTCTCGTTTTAACATTAGTAATGGCTTTTTTCAATCCTCCAACATCTGTAGCCAGTGTTTGCATTTCCCCAAGTCCCTTTTGAACGCTTTCCAGATTTTTACTAACAGACTCAAAGGATAATTTTAACCTTTCGTTCAACGTTTTATCCAGCTTTTCTTCTACCACACCACGCATCTTCTCTAACTTTTCTTCATTGTTCATCTGTAGTGACGTAATTTTTTCTTCCAATGTTTTATTAATTGAACCTAAATTATCTGTAATTTCTTTCTTTAATTTCTCAAGGTCAGCATTGGATTCAAAGCGATTATCCGTAAGAGATTTTCTAACAGAGGATGAAATAGAATCAAATTTATCAAATACATCTTTCTGAAAGCCGCTAATCTTATTATTCAGAGTATCGTTTATTTTATCTAAGCTGTCCCTGTTTCCGGTGGTAAGCAGATTGATTTTTTCAAGAATATCGCCTTTGGACTCATTAAACTTTATAAACCATTCTGAGTTATTATCGTCGTTCATACGGAACGGTTCACCAACATTCTTTCTCTTTCTTGCTGCTGACAATAATACAGCAAGATTCATCAGACCAATAATGAGTAAAATAATTAGCAAAATAATAATAGCTATGTTCATATCTTTGATTCTCCTTATATTTCATATAAAATATCTTTCTATTCCTATACAAATATTATAACAATGCCACCAGCCATTGTTTATTTCATTAGTTATCTGGCCTGTGAATGGAGATATGTAAATTCAGGATATACCGAAGAAACTATATTATCAGCCGTTAATGTTTTAAAAGTAATATCAACAGGTTTACTATCTGCAAGATAAGACTGTCTCCAGTTTTGGTATTCACTTCCATCCAGTATTTGAGCATTGTCATAATCCCATGAGTCAGGGGCAAGAATATAATAAACAATACCATCCCCATCTACGTCAATGTTATCAGGAAACGGTATACCATTTTTTGTGTTGCTGACACTTTTATTCCATGCGTCCACTTTTGCAAATTCACTGTAACTGTCTTTCTCTGCATCATAGGAATAAACATTATACGGCCAGAAATCAAAGTTGATTCCAAGCCCTTGGTTATGTGACCACTCCATTTCAATAATTCCATTATCATAAAATTGCATAGAAGGATACCCTGAAAATTCGTTATAAACCATATGATCTCTGTAGCCAAAAATATATCCTACTGTTCCTGCCATACTGGCATCGGTCCAGTATAACAACAGTTCATCCTGTCCATCGTTATCTACGTCAAAAATAGCAAAACTGTTCTCGCCCGACTGACTATTTGTTTGTTCTAAACTTTTTCCATTGGGAAGGATACCATACAAATAAGCATCCCACAATATTTTCCCAAATGCCAGTTTTTGAGCGTCCTCTGTATTTTCAATTACAGTATCGCTATTCGCCGCAGAATCAGACGAAGTATTGGTCAATTCCGATGAAACCATACTTTCCTCTGGTTGAGATAGCTGAGAGGATTCAGACACCTGCGATGAGTCAAGCGCAGAATCGCTGCATCCAATGAAAGTAAACATGGCACCTATCATAAGAATGCCACAGCATATTGCTTTGATTTTCTTACTATACATTTTAATTTCCCCTTTTGTAAAATTATGAAATATTATACTTTTACAAAAAGGAAAAAAGATAATTTATTCTTGAAAAATACAACAATTTACGATATAATTCTAACTATAATTACAATATATGGTTAATTTGTAAAAGTATAGAATATAAAACTATTCTCATTCAATAATATTAAAAGTAAAAGGGCTGCAATTGCAGCCCTTTTACTTTTAATGAATATAACATGAAATAAAAAATGATTTTCATATAAATAACTATCACATAATATAACATATAACACACAAAAAATAGTTTATAATATTCTGACTGTCCGCCAAAATATTCATCATTTGGCAAAGACAATATTGCTACAACTGTAATAGTATAGAGTAACCGTACTTTTTATGCAGGGGGTGTAATTTTGAAAGCAAAAATCATGGATGCGTCACATCTGCTGATTATTTTAAGTGAGCAAGAAGCACTCCGCTTGGGATTAAACAGCATCTCCGTTGATATTCCCACAACTCTTTCAAAAATAACATTAGCAAAAGTATTTTTAGAAGGCTGTAAATATACCGGCTTTTCTTATTCAGAAGCTGAAAATATTACAATTCGTGCGCTTTCTATTCGAGACGGCACCTTTGTATTGCTGTTTAGTGTGCATATTCCGAATATGTCTCGTATAAAATCATCTTTTCAAAGAAAAAAATTTCGAATAAAAGAAACCACCGGCCCATATGTGTATCAATTTCAAAATTGTACAGACATGATGGACGCGGCGGAACGACTTTGTATGGCAGGCATTACCTGTCCAAAAGCGAAATTATTACGTTTTGGAGATAAGTACCGTATTATCTTTCATTTAAGGTGGAAAACCAGTAAGTTAGCAAAGGCGATTCTCCAAGAATATGGCATTTTAAAAGGAAAAGGACGCGTTGCCGCTGCTGCTGCAATGGAACACGGAATTTTGCTTACAGAAGATTTATTCAGCACTGTTTGCAGCACCTACCCTTGTACAAAACATTAAACATCTTTAGCTGCCTTTTTTAGATCTGCAATCATTTGTTTCGGGCAAGATGCTCGGAATACACTGGTCCCTGCCACACAAATGTCTACGCCTGCTTTGGCGCTGGAAGCAATGGTATCAACTCCAATTCCTCCGTCCACCTGAACCAATAGATGAGGCGCTTTTTGTTTTAATTGTCCTACCTTCGGCATCATGTCAGCCATATACTTTTGACCGCCAAACCCAGGCTCTACTGTCATTACCAACACCATATACAGCTTGTCCAAATACGGAAATACCGTTTCTACAGATGTATTCGGTTTGACTGCCAGTGCCGGCTTGGCACCACAAGCTACAATTTTTTCTATGGTTCCTGTTACATCTTCTTCCGCTTCTACATGGAATGAAATAATGTCTGCACCGGCCTTACAAAAGTCCTCAATATATCGTTTGGGATTCTGTATCATCAAATGAACATCAAACGGTAAATCTGAATATGGTTTTACAGCTTTTATCACCGGAGCTCCAAAGGTGATATTGGGTACAAATAAACCGTCCATTACATCTAGGTGAATCCAGTCTGCGCCGGCTTGTGTAATCATTTGAATTTGCTCGCCCAATCTGGAAAAATCTGATGCCAGTATTGACGGTGCAATTAACATGTTTCATCCCTCCAAAGTTATTGTATTATTATTTTACTCTAAATTATTGATTTTTTCAAGAAAATCAATAGGCCTGCCGCAAAAACAAATTGCAGCAGGCCTTATCTATTTAAAGGGGTTTTTCTCAGCCCCGTAGTCCAGTTTATGCATTACCAAACAAACGGGTTCTTTTTATTATGCACAACGTTTCATTTCTACTGTTTCCTGTTGTCTCAAAACGCTGACTTGTTTTTTTATTCTCGCTTCTTCCTTTACAATTGCCTGTGTGTGCTGTTTCTGTTCTTGCAATGATTTTACTTTGCGTATCGCAAATACTTTTTCACGATGTAAATAAAACAAACTGCACACTGCCATAATCATCTGTGACGCTGTTTGCAGCAATTGTAATATCCATGAACCACCGCCCGCTGTAATGGACATAATAGACATGGCTGCACAAAGCAAACATAAATACCATGATAAAAATGTCTTTGGACGATATTTTACTAACAATCCCACTGTAAATACCAGCAGAATACTTCCTACAATTTCTTGAAACATATATAATCTCCTCTTCTCTTTCAACCTTCCGAAATCGAACATACGTTTGATTTAGTTTTATTTTATCACAGTGATTGCAAAATTACAAGTAAAACATTTCATATTACATAAAAGTTGTCCTATTTATGGGACAGCTTTTTAACAATACAAATTCAAATATTTCTGGTATGATAAGAATGAATCTTGTACTATATCAGCACTTATGATAAAATAAAAGTATACTAAAAAAGGGGAATATATTATGACAATCACCTATAAAGATACAAAAGAATTTAACGCGCAAGAATTGCAAGATCTGTTTTTGTCTGTTCATTGGTCATCCGGATATCACCCTGAAAAACTGGTGATTGCCATGCAAAATTACAGTACCGTTTACAGTGCTTGGGACGGTGAGAAACTGGTAGGTTTGATTAGCGTTATGGACGATGGAATTATGACCGCTTACATTCACTATTTATTGGTAGACCCCGATTATCAATATAACGGTATTGGAAAAGAATTGATAGAACGTGTACTGAAAACATATCAATCCTATCTGCGTATCTCTTTGATTGCCAATGGCAATAATGTAGGATTTTATGAAAACTGTGAATTTAAGATAGACAAAAAGGGAATTCCTATGCATATTACCTCTTTGCTAAAATAATTTGATAAAAATCAATGCAAGTAAATATAGATAAAACAGCCATTTGCAGATATCAATGCAAATGGCTGTTTTATCTATATTCCAATCATAATGGACAGCAAATCAAGAAACGCTAACATTACAGTTGCTTCATTCCATTCTGATTTGGATATAAGGAAACGAAATTCCGTTTGCTATGAACAATAGCAATAACGTAACATTATTCTAGAACATTCTCCGGCATAAAAGAAATAAAAAAGCATTCCCGTCCTACGGAAATGCTTTTAACAGCTATATTATGCCAAAATATAAACGTTCATTTGACGACGGCCAAAGTTGACACATTCTCCTAGTGTATTATAATACAAGTCAACCAAAACACGACCTGACATCAACGCACCACCGGTATCAGAAGCAATTGCATAACCATATACAACGCTACCGTCCGGAGAGGCAATATATAATTTTGTACCATATGGAATTACGTTAGGGTTAACTGCCACGCGACCTACAGCAGCAGGTGCGCCTGTAGCGGTAATTCCACCGCCGGTGTATGCGGTACATTCACCGGTAATCACACGTGCAACGTTTAACACGTTACCATTTGCGTCAACAATTGTATTACCTGAAATAGTTGCACCTGTTTGGGCAGACGCACTTGCAGTAGACACAGAAGTTACTGCTGCAGGTTTTGTTTTTGTGCCTACCAATTGTACTTCCGCTACAGGCGCAGTTTCTGAGAGAACTGCTACATCTGTTGACTCTACCAATTGACCATTTACAAACTTACATTCCTTCACAGCAGTTTTTGTTCCGTTTACACCAGCTGTTTGAACCTGTGTTTCACCTTTATAAAGGTCTGCTGTTTCGATTACTTCTGTTTCAAAAGGAACATCCTCTGTTACAGTTTGTGTTGCGTAAGTAACACGATTTACGGTAATTTCCATACCATCTGTAACCGGCTCTGCTTCTGCTACGCTCAAAGTATCCTCTTCACCCAATGTGATATTCGCTGCCGATAATACATTGGCTACTGTTCCTTCCGGAACATCAACAATTTGGGTTGCCCCATTATCATGCACTGTTACTTTATGATATCTTGTAACAACTAGGTCCGTGTTATTTGTTAACTCACCGTTGATATCTACGTTTACAGCATCGTTATCATCTAAAACAACACCTGCTTCAGCAATCACGTCAGACACTTTGTCGCCGTAGTGTGCACTTACAGTTTTCTCTGCACCATCAGCCTCAACAGTTGCATCCATTTCACGTCTGATTTTAATTACAACACCATTGGTGTCATCTCTTTCAACAATATCATTTGAACCAACTTGAATATTGGCTTTCTCTAATAATTCTTCTGTATTTGTTGTGGTTAGATTTACACGATAAGATACACCGTTATCTAAAATGGTGGCTTTTCCTGTTGTAGCCATTACTGTTACAACAGAACCAACACCAATCACTGTAGCCAATGCAAAGGCACTGACACGTTTTACCGGTGTATTTACCAATTTTAAAAACTTATGCTCTTTTTTCTCTGTGTTTTTCATACTTGCTCTCCTTCATGCTTACGACAGTATGGAAAAGAAATTACATTTTGTTAAGATGCATATACTGCCGCTTGTTTTCGGATTACTTCGATGTTTGCTATTATATTCACTGTTTTTCCATATGTCAAATAAAAAATGAACTTGATTTTATATAATATGCACAAACACAATTTCCATAAAATTGAAATTACGACTTTTTAACTTAACTTTCTACCATTAATTTACATTTATGTTAATAAATCCTCTTTGTTTTATGTGCAGATTGCAAGAAAACATAAGTTACAAACTTGTTACATATATTACATGAGTGTTTTATTTTCGTCATTTATACAAATAGTTATGAAACTTAAAATTTCCTTATATTGGAAATAATTGTTTAAAACCGCTTCTCTGCTAGTTTGATAAGCGTTTTTATAAATAATATTTTTACAATTTTTTACATATAAAACATGTATTTACCTTGAAAAGTAAAACTAATATTTTTCATTTTGATAAAAAATTTTATGTAAACTGGGATTGGATATATCTTTACTGTTATTTTTAACTTTAAACCTTATCCTGTCTCCCCACTTTAAAAAATTTATATTTTTTTGCCTTATATTTGACTCATATAAGGGGTTGCATGGGCTTTAAAAGATTACAAATTGTAACTTTTTCATTATAACCAGATACATTATCTTGTACCAAAAAAGTTGTGATTGTATTCCAGAGTTCAAGTAAAATTTAGGTAAATAAAATATATTTAAACAAATTATTTCCTATTTTCTATTGTAAAAACACCCAACAAATTTATCTTATTGAGAAAACTTTTCTTTTTCATTATATATAATAAATTAATACTATGTTTGAAAACATAAAAATATAAAATTCTACATTATTATAAATGAAAGTAAAGCCCAAATATTTTCCATAAATAAAATTCCT
>UQNI01000017.1 GCA_900542375.1 uncultured Oscillospiraceae bacterium
CCGCGCGCTCGACGTGCTGACCGCCGCCGACGCGTATAAAAGAATGAGAGAGATAATTTGAAAAAATTAAGAAATTTAACAGTTGTTTGACTTTATTTGACCTTGATTATTTGAATTGAAAGTGTATAATAATATTAAAGTCAAAGAAAGTCAAAGTCAAAAATGATTTTGATAAAGGATGTGGTTATCAAATGAGAATCAGCGATTATGTTGCAAACTATATATTAGAATTATTGGAGGAAAACGAAGATGAGAGTGTGGAGATTAAACGGAACGAACTTGCAAATACCATAGGCTGTGTGCCAAGTCAAATCAATTATGTAATTACTTCGCGTTTTACTCCCGAACAAGGATATTTAGTGGAAAGTCAGCGCGGCGGCGGCGGATATATTCGCATTACGCGTATGAGCTACAACAAAGAATCCTATATTATGCATATTATGCATAATATAGGGGATACCCTGGATGCCGCAACAGCAAAATCTATCCTTCATTCCTTGTCACAAAAGCAAGCGGTGCAGGCCAATACTTTAAAAGCAATGGCAGCAGCCGTATCAAACCAAGCTTATGCTGTTGTACCGCAAGAAAAACGAGATCAATTAAGAGCATCCGTGTTTAAAAATATGTTAATTACACAATTATAATTTAGAGGAGGAATTTATATGTTATGTCAATCCTGTGGAAAACGTCCTGCCAATACACATATTAAAACCATTATTAATGGAGAATTGACGGAACACTCACTTTGTTCCGAATGTGCGCAAAAAATGGGATATGGCAATTCATTCTTCCCAAGCAACACATTTGATCAATTTTTCAGCAGTTTCTTTGGTAAAAATTCTCTTATGGAAGATACACTCCGCTGTCCTGTATGTGGTGCCTCTTTATCAGATATTTCCGATACAGGCAAAGTTGGTTGTGCCGACTGTTACAAAACATTTTTGAATCAGTTGATGCCTTCCATACAAAGAATGCACGGCAATACCCACCATATAGGAAAAATTCCAATGGGAACTGCTTTGCAGGTAGTGGAACAAACAGAAGAAAAAGAACCGCCGAAAGAAAAAAGTGAAATAGAACAGTATCAAGAACAATTGCAAACGGCAATTGACGAGCAAAATTTTGAATTGGCAGCAGAATTAAGAGACAAGATTAAAGCATTATCAGAGAAATTGGAATAAACAGAACAGGAAAAGAAAGGTAAGGTGAATGACAATGGATATCAAATGGTTTGAGAAAAGCGGAAAAGAAGGCGATGTTGTCATCAGTTCCAGAATTCGTCTGGCACGAAACCTGCAAAAAATACCGTTTCCTATTCGCATGAATGAGCAGCAAAAGAGGCAGGTAAGGGATAACATTGTGCAGGCAGCAAAACAAAGTACAAATGCTACCTTACGCAATTTGATTTATATAGATATGGAACAAGTAGATAAAATTGAAGCTGTATCTATGGTAGAAAACCACTTGGTCAGTCCGGACTTTATTTCAAATCCAAAAGGGCGGGGATTATTGTTATCAAAAGACAATAGTATTGCCATTATGATAAATGAAGAGGATCATCTTCGCATTCAAGTGATGAAAGAAGGTATGGATTTAAGCGCTGTATACCAATTGGCTGACCAAATTGATTCTGCACTCAATGATACACTGCACTTTGCGTTTGATTCTGAATTGGGTTATTTAACACAGTGCCCCACAAATTTAGGAACCGGTATGAGAGCTTCTTTGATGCTTCACTTGCCGTCTCTGCAGCAGAACGGAATGATTAAACGTATTTCCGATAATTTGTCAAAATTGGGTTTAACCCTGCGCGGCACATACGGGGAAGGAACCGAGCCTGTGGGTGCGTTGTATCAACTGTCCAATCAGGTTACATTGGGTCTGAGTGAAAAGGAAGCCATTGAAAATCTGGAACGCATTGTCATGCAGCTTGTGGAAGAGGAGCGCAATATCAGAAAAAGTCTGATGGAGAATGTGAAAAAGCAAGATGCTGTAGCAAGGTCTTTTGGCATATTAAAAAGTGCAAAGATTTTGAGTACGGAAGAATTTATGAAATTGCTTTCCAATGTCCGCCTTGGCGTGGCATCAGGCTTTATCAAAGACATATCTTATGAAACATTAAATAAACTGATGATTCAAACACAACCGGCTACCATGATGACAATGAAAGGAAAACAATTATCAGCAGAAGAAAGAGATATTCTTCGTGCTTCCATGGTAAGCGAAGGATTAAAATAAAAGGAAAACAAACAACGTTGCAATTTGATAGGAGGCAAACGATATGTATAGATTCGATGGATTTACAGAAAAAGCAAACAACGCTTTAAACTTAGCCTTAACATCAGCAGAAGACATGGGTCATACTTATATTGGCAGTGAGCATATTATTCTTGGTTTGTTAAAAGAAAATTCAGGCGTAGCAGCAGAAGTTTTAAGTAAACTTGGCGTTACGGAAGAAGCATTTACAAAGTGCATGGAAGAGAAAATAGGCACAGGCAGCCGTACCAGCCTGTCTTTAGATGATTTTACCCCACGCAGCAAACGTATTTTACAAATTGCTGTGATGGAAGCTTCCAGATTAAATCACAATTACGTTGGCACAGAACATTTGTTAATTGCAGTATTGGAGGAAGGCGACAGCTATGGTGTACGTTTCCTTAGAATGCTGGGAGTACGTCAAAACGATATTATGGAAGAAATCCGCAATGCCCTAAGCAGCGGTGAACAAGATGACAATACCACAGGTGCTGTACAGCCGGGTGCAAAGGGCAAAGGTAACAGCGCAACCAAAACTTTGGACCAATTCGGCAGAGATTTAACAGAACTGGCCAAAAAAGGTGAAATAGATCCTGTCATCGGAAGACAAGTGGAAATTGAGCGTGTGATTCAAATTTTAAGCAGAAGAACCAAAAACAATCCTTGCTTAATCGGTGAACCCGGTGTTGGTAAAACAGCGGTTGCCGAAGGATTGGCTTTGAAAATTGTACAGGGAGAAGTACCCGAGCTGTTAAAAGATAAACGTGTAGTTGCACTGGATTTAACCAGTATGGTTGCCGGTACCAAATACAGGGGCGACTTTGAAGAGCGCATCAAAGCAGCAATGGAGGAAGTAAAAAACAGCGGCAACATCATCCTGTTTATTGATGAAATCCATACCATTATCGGTGCGGGTGCGGCAGAAGGTTCCGCAGACGCTGCAAATATCTTAAAACCATCTTTAGCTCGCGGTGAATTCCAATTGATTGGTGCAACCACAATTGATGAATACCGCAAACATATAGAGAAAGACGCCGCTTTGGAGCGCAGATTCCAACCTGTTATGGTAGGCGAACCGACAGAAGAGGAAGCAATTCAAATTCTAAAAGGTTTGCGTGACAGATATGAAGTGCACCACAAAGTAAAAATTACAGATGAGGCAATTGATGCTGCGGTAAAACTTTCTTCCCGTTATATTGCCGACCGTTTCTTACCTGACAAGGCGATTGACTTAATTGATGAGGCTGCATCCAGAGTGCGTTTAAGAGCGTTCACTGAGCCTAATGACATTCAGGATATGGAAAAACGTATCAAACAATTGGAGCAGGAAAAAGCTGCTGCTGTCAATACACAAGACTTTGAAGGCGCAGCAAAAATTCGTGACGAAGAAAAACAATTGAGAGAACGTTTGGAGCAGGAAAAAGAAGTTTGGAAAGAGAAAAAAGTAAGCGGCAACGGTGAAGTAACACCACAGGATATTGCTAATATTGTATCTACTTGGACCGGCATTCCTGTAGTACAGCTAACAGAAGAAGAGAGCGAACGTTTACTGAAATTGGAAGAGGTATTGCATCAACGCATTGTTGGTCAGGATGAAGCCGTTACGGCAGTTGCAAAAGCAATCCGTCGCGGCAGAGTCGGTCTGAAAGATCCGAAACGTCCAATTGGTTCCTTTATCTTCCTTGGTCCAACAGGCGTAGGTAAAACAGAACTTTGCAAAACCTTGGCAGAAGCAATGTTTGGCGATGAAAATGCTATGATTCGTTTGGATATGTCCGAGTATATGGAGAAACATACTGTGTCTCGTTTGGTTGGTTCTCCTCCGGGATATGTGGGATATGATGAAGGCGGTCAATTGACTGAAAAAGTACGCCGCAAACCTTATTCGGTTATCTTATTTGACGAGATTGAAAAAGCACATCCCGATGTATTTAATATGTTGCTTCAAATTCTCGAAGATGGTTGCTTAACTGACTCTCAAGGCAGAAAAGTTGACTTTAAAAATACGGTTATCATCATGACCTCTAATGTTGGTGCAAGATTAATTACAGACAGCAAAGCAAATCTTGGTTTCCAAGGTCATAAAGAAGATGATAAGGAGAAAACTGCCGAGAAAGACAATCAAGATGTTCGTGAATTGGTATTGGCAGAACTGAAAAAGTTGTTCCGTCCGGAATTTTTAAACCGTGTTGACGACATCATCGTGTTCCACAAACTGACAGAAGAAAATATTCAAAAAATTGCAGTTGGTATGCTGAATAATCTAAAAGAACGTTTGGCTGCTTTGGATATTGACATTACCTTTACAGATGAAGCGGTTGCAGCGATTGCAAAAGCAGGCTTTGACCCGGTTTACGGTGCAAGACCATTGCGCAGAGCAATTCAATCCAAAATTGAAGATGAATTGTCTGAGCTGATGCTGGAAGGAAAAGTTGACAGTGAACATGGAGACCTGCGATTACAGAGACGACGCATTTGTTTTTGATGTAAAATAATACAATGAATAAAAAGAACTGTCCCGCAATATTGCGGAGCAGTTCTTTTTTTATTACGTGGTCATTTTTATATGGAAAGAGAAGTAAACTTACTCGTTGAAAAATATATAACGTCAATAGTCCCGTTAGAAGCAGTCATACTGAAATTGCGCTCTTTTCTTGTTAATTTTTTAAATATATCTTTATCAATCTTCGTTTTAATGGTACAGCTGCATAAAATGTTCTGCCATTCTATTTGATACATGGTGGTTAATTGCCAATCAATATATTGATATAAGATGCATTTGACTTTTTCACGAAATAACTTATAATAATAGTTATTATTATTTTATTTAGCAGTTAGGAGTGTATGTAATGAAAAAACCTATTTGGATTGCATTTGGATATGCGATTGCTGCAATGGCCTGCGGCGTGTTTTACCGTGAATTTACTAAGTTTTTTGATTTTACGGGCACAACTACCTTGGCGGTATCCCATGTACATTTATTTATGTTGGGCGCAGTTATATTTTTGGCAGTAGCATTGTTCAACAGCAAGCTTCAGTTGGACCAAACAAAATTATGGAAACCGTTTCTGATTGTATATAATATTGGTCTGCCTTTTATGGTAGTTATGTTCCTGGTCAGAGGTATTATGCAAGTAGTAGGTTTTGATGGTGGAGCTATGATATCCGGTATTGCCGGTGCTTCACATATCACCTTGGGTGCAGGTATTGTATTGTTTTTTATTATGTTGCTTCAGGCAGTGGGGAAAAAGCAATCGCATAAAAATCAGGCAGTATAGTATCATATGGAAAGAAACCAATCGTTTTAAAACTATATCATTTGTTGCGTAATTGTAAAATAAAAGCAGTTCACACAATGTGAACTGCTTTTATTTGTATCCTATATTAAATTTCTTAAAACATGATAGCTTATGTAATTTACTGCAGTTTACAGTACGAATGGAACATTTTGATTTAGAAACAACTTCTAAAATTTCGTTATAATGCTTTTGTCACAGCAGGGAGGCGAATATAAAAATTGATCCATATGATTTCCTTCATAAAAATATTTGGGCGCAGAAGGACGATATTGATATTCAAATGTGTCAATAATAATCAGTTTAATTTTCATACGGGAAGGAATAATATTTTTGATAAACACGCTGGCCTGCTGTCCGGGCTGTACACCTTCTTTTAATTCAGCCAGACCTGCAAGGTTTGGCGTTAGCTCTACAAAAATACCATAAGGTTCAACGGAACGGATAATACCTGCAACGGTTTCTCCTGTTTGAAACATGGCAATATTCTCTTCCCACGTTCCCAGTAATTCTTTATGTGTTAACGTAATGCGGTCATTGTCTAAAGATTTTACTGCTACACGTATATCCATACCAACATAAAAGCGTTCTTTGGGATGGTCAATACGTGAAATAGAGATAGCGTCTATGGGAAGTAAGGATATAATGCCGCAGCCAATATCGGCAAAAGCGCCGAAATTTTCCAGGTGTGTCACTCTGGCATTTACAATGTCACCCGGCTGTAGGGCTGAGATAAATTCTTCCATACATTTTTCTTGTGCCATTCTGCGTGACAGTATTGCTACCGTACTGCCGTCTTCATTTTTTTGAAAACCTACAATCATAAAACAAACAGGGCGGTTTACCCTTGATATAATTGCAATATCTCTCACGTTTCCTTCACGAATTCCGATTGCACTGTCTTCTCTTGGAATAATTCCTTTCATGCAGCCAAGGTCCACAATTAAATTGTGGGCACTGTCACATATCAATGCACGACCTTCTAAAATCTGTCCTTCGTGGCAGGCATCTGTGAGGGTAGAAATATTCGCCATTGCGGCTCTGTTTTGGGGTGTATCTATTATCCAACCCTCAGGATAGTATAAACTCATTTTATTAGCCTCCCTTTTTATTGTCCGAATTATCTATATGCGAATAAATGTGTATTCATACACAAAGAACAGAAATATTTCTGATTGATTGCTTTTAAAAATGAATTTTTATGTATTACAACAGATTGACTTGCATATTGATTCTCTTTCTATTAAAATAAAATGTAACTTCATATTTCATAAGAAAGGATGTTTTCATGAAAAAACAAATGATAGGTTTACTTGCAGCCGTTATAGCCATTAGTGCTGCGTTGGTTGGCTGCGGTTCAAATAACGGACAATCCTCACAATCCTCTTCAGCAGAATCCAGTGTGTCTTCCACTGTTTCCAGAGTCAATGAAGATGCGGATAAACCGGTTGGATATCAATTGGATTTGCCGGCAGAAGGGGAAGAAATCGCTGTGATTGATACCAATATGGGCGTTATGAAAATGCGTTTATTCCCAAATGCTGCTCCAAAAACAGTAGAGAATTTTACTACACTGGCAAAACAAGGTTATTACAACGGTCAGATTTTCCACCGTGTGATTAATAACTTTATGATTCAAGGTGGTGACCCAACCGGCACAGGAACCGGAGGAGAAAATATTTGGGGAACGGAGGGTTTTGAAGATGAGTTCAATGCCAATCTTTTGAATATTCGCGGTTCCGTTGCTATGGCAAACAGAGGTAAGAATACAAACGGAAGCCAGTTTTTTATTAATCAGAAAAAAGCGGAATCATTTGAAGGCTGGGATTATTACACAAGCTTATACAACAATTTCCGTCAAAATCAGTCTGCCTTTTTGCAGGCATATGGAAGCTGCCCGAATGTTTACCGCATTACAGATGATGTAAAAACTTTATACGAGCAAAATGGCGGTAGTCCAACATTGGACGGATATTATAGTGTAAATCAAACGGGGCATACTGTTTTTGGACAGATATTCGAAGGCTTGGATGTATTGGATGCCATTGCCGCAGTTGAGACAGACAGCAATACGGACAAACCGTTGACAGATGTTGTCATCAACAGCATTACAATCGAGCAGTATCATGCTGAATAATTGTGTTCACAAGACAAATGGAAAGGAGGATTTCTATGAGCAACCGTAAAGTGGATACGCAGGAAATCTATGAGAAACGCCGTATGCAAGACGGAAAACAGGCGAAGGAGAAAATTCCGATGAAGCCGGAGAGCAGGAGTAAATTATTTGCTTGTCTGGCTTATATTCCATTTGTTTGGATTGTCAGCTATTTTGCAGAACGAAAAAATGAGTTTGTACGTTTTCATGTAAAACAAGGTATGAAATTAACTTTGCTGACATTGGTTGTAGGCGCTGTTGCTTGGGCTTTGAATGCATTTTTTTCCTGGATTTTTTCTTATTCCGTGCCCACACCAACGCCGGAAGACTTGTCTCACGTAACAACGGGAGTAAACTCTGTAGGACAAACACTATGCATTATTGTAGCTTTTGTGGCCACCATTATATTGGTATCTTATGCTTTGTACGGCGTGATTGCAGCAGCAAGAGGAAAAATGGCAGAATTGCCTTTATTAGGAAAACAAAAACGTGAAAAAGATGAAAATCAGGACCAACAATCCTAAAGAAAGAATTTACTGCAAAAAGTGACAGATTTCATTGACATTTTGATGCAAAAAGAGATATAATAAAAATATATTGTTATGTTCCCAACAGCATGAACGGTTTTGCATTGGGAACATCTTTTTTGTTTTATATCTATACCATATTTTATCTATTATAAATAAATCAGTGTACTGAGTGTTGATTGGGAGGATTCTATGGCTACCAAGTATATTTTTGTAACCGGCGGTGTGGTATCCGGTTTAGGAAAAGGAATAACAGCTGCGTCACTTGGCCGTTTGTTAAAATCAAGAGGATTGAAAGTGACAATGCAGAAATTCGATCCATATTTGAATATTGATCCCGGTACAATGAATCCGTTCCAACACGGTGAAGTATTCGTAACCGATGATGGTGCGGAAACGGATTTGGACTTGGGTCACTATGAACGCTTTATTGACGAAAATTTATCTCAAAACAGCAATGTTACTTCCGGCAGAATCTACTGGAATGTGTTGCAGAATGAACGTAACGGACATTATAATGGCGGTACGGTACAAGTCATTCCTCATATTACAAATGAGATTAAAAATCGCATTGCATTGGGAAAAGAAAATGTTGACGTTGCCATTGTTGAAGTTGGCGGTACAGTAGGAGATATTGAAAGTCAGCCGTTTTTGGAGGCAATTCGTCAATTCGGCGCTGAAGTGGGCAGAGGAAACTGCTTATTTATTCATGTTACATTGGTTCCTTATTTGGCAGCTTCCAGTGAACAAAAAACAAAACCAACACAGCACAGCGTGAAAGAGTTACTGTCCATTGGTATTCAACCTGATATTATTGTTCTGCGTGCAGAAATGGAAGTAGCGGAAGAACATAAAAAGAAAATTGCTTTATTCTGCAACGTACCTGAAAATTGTGTGATTCAGAACTTAGATTTACCTTTATTGTATTCTGTTCCGTTGGCATTAAAAGAAGAGCGTTTGGATGACATTGTTTGTCAGCGTTTTGGGCTGGAAACTCCGGGAGCAGACTTAACAGAATGGACCAAAATGGTAAATACCGCACTTTCTATCAATAAAAAAGTAAAAATTGGTATGGTAGGAAAGTATGTTGAGTTAAGAGACGCTTATTTAAGTGTCGCAGAGGCTTTAACACACGGCGGAATCGGCAATGAAGTAAAAGTAGATATTGAATGGATTGATTCTGAAGAAATTGATGCAGGCAATGTTGAAGCAAAACTGGGACATCTTGACGGCGTGTTGGTACCGGGCGGATTTGGACAAAGAGGTGTAGAAGGAAAAATTACAGCAATTGAGTATGTACGTACTCATAACATTCCTTTCTTTGGTATTTGCTTAGGTATGCAGTTGGCAGTGGTGGAGTATTGCCGCAATGTTTTGGGACTGGCAGATGCGAACTCTGCTGAGTTTGATATGGACAGTAAAAATCATGTGATTGATATTATGCCTGACCAAAAACATGTGGAGCAGCTTGGTGGTACCATGCGTCTGGGTAAATATCCTTGCCAGATTATGCCTGATACCAAAGCGGCAGAAATCTATGGTGATAATTTAATTTACGAACGTCATCGTCATCGTTTTGAAGTAAACAACGATTATAGAGAGCAACTGGAGCAAGCAGGTATGATTTTCTCAGGAAGAGCACCTGACAACCGCATTGTTGAGATGATGGAAATTAAAGACCATCCATGGTATATTGCAGTGCAATTCCATCCTGAGTTTAAATCTCGTCCAAACAGACCGCATCCTTTGTTTAAAGGTTTTGTAGGTGCAGCATTAAAATATAAAGAATCGAAATAGAAAAGAGCAACTGTGAAAACAGTTGCTCTTTTTTTAGTTAAGATAGCTGTAGATTTTTTGTAAGTTTGGATATTAGCGGACACCGCCACCGCCGCCGCCAAATCCGCCGCCGCCTCCACCGAAGCCACTGCCACCGCCGCCAAATCCTCCAAAGCCGCCTTTGCCGGAAGATGGGGGATTTGCAATACGGGTTGCAGCTGTGCTGATAGAAGTTAATTTATCTCCCAAACCGGAAGCGAAGTTTTCACTGCGGAATCCGGAATGATGATAATGAGACATAAACATCCAGTAGAAGTACGTATTTCCAAAGGTAGAGGTCATATAGTCATCATTGTCTATATTTGGATATGCAAGTTTTAGCTGTTTGCATACCTTATCTGATATTCCCATCATAGTGGCATATACCAGATAATCCTTCCATAGCTCTAAATGGGGAAGTTCGTATTCTTTCATGTTGGAGAACTCCAGCATATATTTCTCAAGGCCTTTCCAAACCATGTACATTGTCTCGCCCTGTACACTCAGACGATTAGGACCTGTATTCATGATATAAGTGAAAATACCCGCCAAAATTGCTGCAATTCCAATATAAATCATAGATGAAGCAAAAATGGTGATTACACCTGCCACAATTGCTGCTATACCAAAATATTTGATTACTTTTACAAAATACTGACTTTTTTCATAATAACCGTATGGTCTGATTTCATCTTTTGCGCGTGCAAACAATGTTTCAAACATGGTATTTACATATTTTCCATGCTTCTTTGTGTAAGCGGAGAACTGTTTTAACGTAAAGGAACCGTTTGTTTCTGTTGCTATGGTTGTAACCAAAGAAAGCATCACTTGTTCGCTTAAAGTAAGCGTCTCATTTTTTGTATTGCCAATTGGTGTTAAAGTCAGAGTATCTGTTTCATCGGAGCCAAATTCCAAATAACCTTTATTGGATAGGCTCATTAAGGTAGCGCTGAACACATATCCACGTATTTTTTGGGTAATACCGCCTTTATAGTGATAGTACAGCAACGCTGCAGCAGCCGGGCTGCTTCCTCTTGGAATTTCCCTTGTATATTCTGGAACATTCACTTTATGACGACGTGTAAGATAACGTGTTAGGATAAACAAACCGATTGCTATCACTATGATGACAGCGGCAATTGAAATGTCCAATACTCCCAGCATATATTCATGCTCTTGCTTTTTCTGATAAGCGGTAGCCCACTCCAATTCTTCGTTTTGAATATTTTGTAAATTGGTCGATGAACTGGTTCTTGTTACATTTGGAAAAAGTGCAAGAGGTGCTGCAATACGCGTTTCAATCATGGTTTGTGCGGGAATATTTTGTGCAGTAAATGATATTTGATTTGGAGAGTCAACGGTTAGAAAGCTGTCTGCTGTACAATGCAGCCATGCATAAGGCTTTTCTGTGGCAGTATCATTTTGCGGCAGTGCTACAGTCACATTCATATTTGTAATAGGAATGGAAAACTGTGAACCGATAAATTGATAGTACAGTACCGCCGTGTCAGGGTAAGCCGTAATACAATTGGTAAACGTATATTGAATCTCAAAATTACGTGTTCCTTCATAAATACGCGGCATAAACAGACCAATTTCTATCGTATTGCCTTTTTTCGTATAATAACATACGTTTTGAAGATTGGAAGGTGCATTTTCAGGGTCAGATACCTCTTGTAAATTGTACGTTATGTGATTGTCAACATCATATACGGAAAGACCCGTTAAAGAACCAACTTGGTCAGAGGGAAGTTCGATGGTTTTATAAATATTACGGTATGCTTGGTCTCTGTTTTCTAATGTAATTTGCCATGTTTCTTTGACGGTCATATCTCCGTTGTCAGTTACAGTTGCTTGTATATTCAGGTTATCCAGAACTTGTTTGGAATCTCCTTTGTAATCAGTATTGCTCATAACAAGCGGTATTGCTATTGCAAATACAGCAGCTGTTACAGCCAGAAAAATTCCAATTTTTATGAGTAAAGATTTTGTCATATTGTTCTCCTAAGAGTGCATGAATTAAAATTGTACCTTAGGTACCGCTTTTTCCGCCTCATTCATTTCAAAGTATGGGCGTTCTTTATACTTAAAGATATTGGCAATGATATTGGATGGGAAACGTTGTAAATATTCGTTATATTTCATAACAGTATCATTGTAGAATTGACGTGCAAATGCTATTTTTTCTTCCAATTCTTTCAGCTGTCTTTGCAGGTCTAAAAAGTTGTCATTTGCCTTTAAATCAGGATAGTTTTCGGCAGTCGCAAAAATATTGGCAATTGCACCGGAAAGTTTTTGGTTGCTTTTCATTAATTCCTCCGGTGTTTTCGCCTCCATTGCTGCTGCGCGCCATTTTGTTACTTCTTCCAATGTGCTTTTTTCGTGAGAAGCATATGCCTTCACTGTTTCTACTAAGTTAGGGATTAAATCGTAGCGCTGTTTCATTTGTACATCAATTTGAGACCATGCATTGTCTACACGAACGGAACGCTCAACCAGATTATTATACATCACGATAACAGAAATAATGAGAATGATAACAATTGCTCCTATAATGCTGCCTGCGATAATCCAACCTATCATAGCAGTCACCTCCATAAAATATTGATAGAATATAGCATAATCTATGATCATGTTTTTGCTTTTTCTATTGTAGTATATGTTATCATGTATTGATTTAAATGAAAAGTTCCAACTTTGTTACGAAATACGCAGCAAAGTGTATTTTTATTAAAAAAATAAAACTACAGGGTGCAGACATTTGTTTGCACCCTGTAGCTTACATTATAGCCTTTATACGTCAAAACAGTCTAGTCAACAGACAAAATTGGTGTATATTGAAAGATGTTTCTTTCAATATTTGTTTTGCTATTGTTGTTAGGTTGTTATAGCCTAAAGAAAATTGTTTTGCAATTTTTAACAGATAAATGCTAAAACGTCTAGTCAACAACCAAAATTTGTGAATATTGAAAGACGTTCCTTTCAATGTTTATTTTGCTGCTTGTTGTTAGGTTGTTATATCATGTTTTCAGAAATTCTATAGCAAAGCGTCATAAGACTATCACCCAAATGAACTGCTTCTACAATTGCATCTGAATATTTTGGATTGATATCATAATGGCTGAAATTCCAATAATTTTTAATGCCCAAGGAATACAGTTTATCGACCAAAGCCGGAACGGTTTCCTGCGGGACGCATAAAACAGCCATATCCGGTTTTACTTTTTGATAAAATTCATCAATATCATTGATATCCAAAATGGTGTGGTCTTTTAGTTTGGTACCAATTTTTTGTGGGTCATTGTCAAAAATTCCGGTTAATACAAAGCCCTGCATTTCAAAAGACAGGTGAACAGTCACAGCGTGTCCCAAATTACCGGCACCAAGAATAATTGCCTTGTATGAATTTTGAATCCCCATAATATTGCCTATTTCTGTACGGAGCTGATCTACCATGTAGCCGTAGCCTTGCTGACCAAAACCGCCAAAACAGTTTAAATCCTGACGGATTTGAGAGGCAGTAAGACCCATATTTTCAGACAATTCTTTTGAGGAAACTCTGTTGATTCCTCTGTTTTTTAATGTAGTCAAATGACGGTAATAGCGAGGTAATCTTCTAATTACAGGCATAGAAATATAATTACTTTTTGCCATAAGTCAGCACCTCCAATACAATTTTATAGGAGTTTTACAAGACGATTGTTGATTTCTTGCAAGAATGTTTCTGTGTCAACGGTTCTCTTGTTTTCTAAAGAGGACAATGCGTATAAATCGCCTGTCATAACACCGTCTTCAATGGTTTGAATGGATGCTTGCTCTAATTTATTTGCAAAATCAACCAATTCAGGAGTATTGTCCAACTCACCTCTTTTTCTCAAAGCGCCTGTCCATGCAAACAAGGTAGCCATAGAGTTGGTGGAGGTTTTCTCTCCTTTTAAGTGTTTGTAATAGTGTCTTTGTACAGTGCCGTGAGCAGCTTCATACTCATATACACCGTCAGGGGATACCAAAACAGAAGTCATCATTGCAAGGCTGCCGAAAGCGGTTGCAACCATGTCGGACATAACGTCGCCGTCATAGTTTTTGCATGCCCAGATATAACCTCCATTGGAACGAACCACTCTTGCAACCGCATCGTCAATGAGAGTATAGAAGTATTCAATGCCGGCAGCTTCAAATTTCTCTTTGTATTCTTTTTCGTAGATTTCTGCAAAAATATCTTTAAAGCGATGGTCATATTTTTTGGAAATGGTATCTTTTGTGGAGAACCATAAATCTTGTTTTAAATCCAATGCGTAATTAAAGCAAGCGCGTGCAAAACTTTCAATACTTTTATCCAGGTTATGTAAGCCTTGCAAGATGCCCGGTGTCTCAAAATTATGAATCAATGCTCTTTCTTCGGTACCGTCTGCTTTTGTTACAACTAACTCTGCTTTGCTGTTTGCTTCTACTACCATTTCAGTGTTTTTATAAACATCACCGTATGCATGACGCGCAATGGTAATTGGTTTTGTCCAAGTTGGGATAAAAGGTGTAATACCTTTTACAACAATTGGAGAACGGAACACAGTGCCGTCCAACAATGCGCGAATGGTGCCGTTAGGAGATTTCCACATTTGTTTTAAGTTGTACTCTACCACGCGGTCCGCATTGGGAGTAATGGTAGCACATTTAACAGCGACACCGTATTTTTTGGTAGCATATGCGGAATCAAATGTAACTTGGTCATCTGTTGCTTCTCTGTGTTCAAGACCAAGGTCATAATACTCGGTTTTTAGGTCAATATAAGGGGTTAATAAGATATCTTTAATCATCTTCCAGATGATACGGGTCATTTCGTCGCCATCCATCTCAACGAGAGGGGTTTTCATTTGAATTTTATCTGCCATTGCAAACAATCCTCCTAATATTATTGATTTTGTTCTCTTGTATAGTTTAACAGGCCGCCTGCCAGTACCAAATCGCGCTGGCGTTCTGTTAATACAGGTTCCAGTTCAATCTCAGTACCTTTTGTTTTGTTTTTCAAAATGACTTTGCCGCCGTTGGCAATCGCAGTACGGATATTCGGCAATTCCAATTCATCCATTTGGTCAATGGTGTCGTAATCGGCCTCATTTTTAAATGTAAACGGCAAAATACCTGCATTGGCAAGGTTTGCACAGTGAATACGGGCAAACGATTTTGCCACAACTGCTTTTACGCCAAGATAAAGCGGTACAAGAGCAGCATGTTCACGGGAAGAACCTTGACCATAATTAGAACCGCCAATAACAATACTTGGACCTTCTTTGCGGCAGCGTTCAGGGAACTTTTCGTCACAAACTGCAAAGCAGAAGTTGGATAAATAAGGAATATTGGAACGGTAAGGAAGAATTTTAGCACCGGCAGGCATAATGTGGTCAGTTGTGATATTATCGCCAACTTTCAGTAATGCTTTTGCGGTAATGGTTTCTTCCAGTGCGCTTGTAGTTGGGAATTCTTTGATATTTGGTCCGCGCAATACTTCTACTTTATCCATTTCTTCGACAGGAGCAGGAGGTTCTACCATGTTATCATTGATTAAGAAGTGTTCCGGTTGTGCAATATCTACTTTTTCTCCCAATGTTTGAGGATTTGTAAATACGCCGGTCAAAGCAGAAACAGCTGCTGTTTCCGGACTCACCAAATATACTTGTCCGCTAGCGGTACCGGAACGTCCTTCAAAGTTACGGTTAAAGGTACGCAAAGAAACACCGTTTGTATTTGGTGATTGACCCATGCCGATGCAAGGACCGCATGCGCTTTCCAAAATACGTGCGCCTGCTGCAATTAAATCAGCCAAAGCGCCGTTTTGTGCAAGCATGTTAAATACTTGTTTAGAACCCGGTGCAATGGAAAGGCTAACGTCAGGATGTACTGTTTTACCTTTTAAAATAGCAGCTACACGCATTAAATCCAAATAAGATGAGTTGGTGCAGGAGCCGATGCAAACTTGGTCCACCTTTTTTGCACCGATTTCATCAATAGATTTGATGTTGTCAGGGCTGTGAGGACAAGCTGCAAGCGGTTTCAGTTCAGAAAGATTAATTTCATATACTTCATCGTAAACTGCATCGTCATCCGCTTTTAATTCTACCCAATCCTCTTCGCGGTTTTGTGCTTTTAAAAAGCCGCGGGTAACATCGTCAGAAGGGAAAATGGAAGTGGTAGCGCCAAGTTCCGCACCCATGTTGGTGATGGTAGCACGTTCAGGAACGGTCAGTGTTGCCACGCCCGGACCTCCGTACTCGATGATTTTTCCTACGCCGCCTTTTACGGTTAACAAACGGAGTACTTCCAAAATGACATCTTTTGCGGAAACCCAGTCTTGCAGCTGACCGGTTAGGTTAATGCGAACCATTTTTGGCATAGTAATATGGTAAGCGCCGCCGCCCATAGCAACTGCTACGTCAAGACCACCGGCGCCCATAGCCAGCATACCGATACCGCCGTTGGTTGGTGTATGGCTGTCAGAACCGATTAATGTTTTTCCCGGAATACCAAAACGTTCCAAATGTACTTGGTGGCAGATGCCGTTGCCCGGACGGGAAAAGTAAATGCCGTGTTTTTTGGTAACCGTTTGAATAAATCTGTGGTCGTCCGCATTTTCAAAGCCTGTTTGCAATGTATTGTGGTCAATATAAGCAACAGATTTTTCTGTTTTGACTCTTGGAACGCCCATTGCCTCAAATTCTAAATAAGCCATGGTTCCTGTAGCGTCCTGTGTTAAAGTTTGGTCAATTTTTAGACCAATATCGCTTCCTACGGTCATTTCACCGCTGAGCAAATGTGCTTTAATAATTTTTTGAGCAATTGTGTAACCCATCGTATACCCCTTTCAATGTACGAAACACCATTCATGTAACATTCATTTCGTTTCCACATATCATAATTATTCATATTATCTAATATTTTCAATTTCTTGTCAACGTTTAATGACGGTTTTTGCAGTGCTTATATCAATGATTAAGGTTGTTTTTTTCATCTGAGTTTTCTGTTTTTATAAAATAAAGCAGGTCTCATTCCTTTGGTAATTTTTGTTTTTTGCAAAAATATCTTGTCTGTTTACGGTTCAAGTGGTATAACAACTGTACACACGGGATACAAACCCAATTTGAATTGAAATGTTGTTATAATCGTCATACAATATCCAAATCCAAAGATGTGCTGTTTTTGTTTTTGGCGTTGAGAATTATTGTTTGAGTACAAATGATTTTTATTATGTTCAAGCATTATGATAACGGCAAAACTGAAAGGAATATCTTGCAATTTTTAGGATTTTAATTGTTATCAAGAGTGCTTTCGGTGTTGATTCGTAAAAAATTGCTTCACATATTTTTTTATGCTATAATATTATGATAGCAATATTACATAGACAAATTTGGAAAATTTTTATTTTTACGTATGATTTCCTTTATTTTACGGCACACTATGTGCTGTAGGAGGTGTTTTGATGAACCGACATCAAAATTCAGAACGGCATCATACAACAAACAAAACGAATTCCTTTCATTTTGAAGATGCCTATGTCAATCTTGCGTATGAAAATAATTCCGATTCCCCCGATGATACACAGCAGAACAGTGATGACCCGCAAATGAATAAAATTCAAGAGATGGGTTCTGTGCTGACCAATAACGGAAAGCATAAAATTCATTGTTTGACCATTATCGGACAAATAGAAGGGCATTATGTATTGCCGAGCCAGAACAAAACAACCAAATATGAGCATATCATTCCGCAGCTGGTAGCAATTGAAGAAGAACCCGAGATAGAAGGACTTTTAATTTTGCTCAATACCGTAGGCGGAGATGTAGAAGCCGGGCTGGCCTTGGCAGAGTTGTTTGCAGGCATGAAAAAGCCAACGGTTTCCCTGGTGCTTGGAGGAGGCCATTCTATTGGTGTTCCCCTTGCGGTAGCGGCGCAAAAATCGTTTATTGCACCGTCTGCAACCATGACGATACATCCTGTACGTATGAATGGTTTAACATTGGGTGTTCCGCAGACATTTGAATATTTTCAAAAGATGCAGCAGCGTATTACAACGTTTGTAAGCAAGCATTCCAAAATGAATCCTGAACGCTTTTATCAGTTGGCTATGAACACAGAAGAGCTGGTGATGGACGTAGGTACTGTATTGGATGGTCCCGATGCGGTAAAAGAAGGGTTGATTGACGGTCTTGGCAGTTTATCCGATGCACTGGAATGTTTGTATGAAATGATTGATAACAATAAAAAAGATCATGGACATGCAGAGCACACAGAAGGGCAACCTTCTGTTGAAGAATACTCTTCTGTTGTAGGGCAACCTTCTGTAGAAGAGAAGGCTGCTATGAAATCAAACCATGCTGACACAAAAAAGAAAACAAAAAAACGAACAACGAAAAAATAAGAAAAGGAAGGCATGTTGGGAAAATACCCAGGAATGCCTGCCTTGTTTACATATGGTATAACAAAAAACAAGAGGTGAGACAGTGGCACAACGAACGAACAAAAAGCCGGCCAATACCAAAACAAAACGAACACAAGCAGCAAAAAAGAATACGCAGACAAAGACAAGGGCTGCCGCACGAAAACCTCGTGACCAAGAAGTACATAAACAACGCAATCAAATTGTAGCTATTTTATTATTTGCATTTTCCGTTTTTCTGGGATGTTTGGTATGTATCCAAGGAGAAAGCGCTTGGGCATGGATGCATCATGCGTTTTTAGGTTTATTTGGCATTATGTCATTGGCATGGCCAATTTTGCTTTGTTACATATCAATTGTAATTGCCTTTGGAAGAACACAGGCACGAGCAGTATCTCGCATTGTTATGACAGTGATATTAATTGTTGTGCTGTGTGCTACGGTTTATATTTATACGGTAACGGAAGAGCAGCAAAAACTACCGTTTACCATGAACATGACAAGATTATATGACCAAGGCGCCATGAATTCGGGCGCAGGTATTTTCAGTGGCTTGTTTGGTATTCCGATTGTATCCATTTTGGGTTTTACCGGCGCCAAAATTGTGATTCTGATTGTGCTTTTTGTCATGCTGATGGTATTAACCGGTATGACATTGCCAAGTTTGGTTCATGCATTTACAAAGCCTGCTGTCAAAGTAGCATCTAACATTCATGAAGCAAAAGAGCGCAAAGCTGCGCAAAAAGAATATATCAAAGCAGAATATACAGAGCCTCCTTTGTATCAAAACAATCGAAAAAATGCTTCTGCTCCTATTGATATTGCTTTGGATGACGATGAAATCCCCGCTTATATGAAATATCAGTCTAAACCCGCTAAAAAGGCAAAAAGCGAGAAATTAAAAAAGCTTGAAAAAGTATTCAACTTTGGAGGTCAAACTGAAAATACCGTCGAACAAGAAGAAAATACACAGCATAAATTAGACTTTTTAGATGTTGAAATTGACCCGTCGGATACTGCATCGCCTCCTGTCGTACGTGTTGACCATCCGGAACAGGCAGCTGTAACACATGCCACTGTATCTTCTGCCATTGACATCCCTTTAGACGAACCAAAACAGCAGGAAACAACTCCTGTAAGGAGAGATGTTGAAGATGTTCCCGTATCTGCACCGGAGCATTCCGAAACAGCGGCAGAGGCTGCTGCGTTTGCAGCAAAAGCAGTGGAGAAAGCAACCGCTGATGTACCTGCTACCGTAGAACAACAGAAAGAGGCCGAGAAAAAGAATACATATCAATTCCCTCCTGTTTCTATGCTTGAGGTAAGTAAAGAACTGGATACACGCAATGTAACGGAAGAATTGCAGGTAAACGGCCAGCTGTTGGTAGAAACATTAAAAAGCTTTGGCGTTCAAACCAAAATTTTAGATATCAGCCGCGGTCCTGCCGTAACTCGATATGAGCTGCAGCCTGCCGCAGGTGTGAAAATCAGCAAAATTACAAATCTGGCAGACGATATTGCCATGAATCTTGCCGCGTCAGGCGTTCGTATTGAAGCTCCAATTCCCGGAAAAGCCGCTGTCGGCATTGAAGTGCCAAACAAAAATGTAGGTGTTGTGCGTATGCGTGACTTGGTAGAATCCAATCGTTTTTGTTCTGCACCAAGCAAATTGACTGTTGCGCTGGGACGTGATATTTCGGGACAAGTTACCGTAGCGGACCTTGCCAAAATGCCTCACTTGCTCATTGCGGGTTCCACAGGTTCCGGTAAATCTGTCTGCATTAACTCATTGATTATCAGTTTGCTGTATAAGGCAACGCCTGATGAAGTTCGATTCTTAATGGTAGACCCTAAAGTGGTAGAGTTGGGCATTTACAATGGGATTCCGCATTTATTGGTGCCCGTTGTGACAGACCCGCGTAAAGCGGCGGGTGCATTGGGATGGGCAGTGACAGAAATGCTCAACCGTTACAAAATGTTTGCCGATAACAATGTGCGCGACTTGGCTTCCTTTAACCGTTTGATTGGCGACAAAGAAGAATACGTGCGTGATGACGGCGTTACCTTAAAGAAAATGCCGCAGATTGTGATTATCATTGACGAGCTGGCCGACCTGATGATGGCAGCGCCCAATGAAGTAGAAGATTCCATATGCCGTTTGGCGCAAATGGCGCGTGCGGCAGGTATGCATTTGGTGATTGCCACACAGCGTCCGTCTGTTGATGTTATCACAGGTATTATCAAAGCGAATATTCCAAGCCGTATTGCATTTGCGGTTTCTTCTCAAATTGATTCTCGTACCATTTTGGATATGGGCGGAGCCGAAAAGTTACTGGGACGAGGCGATATGCTGTTTGCCCCAATGGGTTCGCAAAAGCCGCTTCGTGTTCAGGGTTGCTATGTGGATGACCGTGAAATTGAGTCCATTGTGAATTTTGTGAAAAAATCCAAACCGTCAGAATATGACCAATCTGTTATAGAAGGTATTGAGAAAAATGCAGTTGCTGAAAAATCCAAAGGGGATGAAGATACTGCCGATGCAAAGAGCACAGACCCTATGATGGATGAAGCAATCAAATGCGTTGTAGAAGCAGGACAAGCTTCTACTTCATTGCTGCAAAGACGGTTACGCCTTGGCTATGCAAGAGCAGGCCGTTTGATTGATGAAATGGAACAAATGGGCGTTGTAGGTCCCCATGAAGGTTCTAAGCCGCGTCAGGTGTTGATTACCTATCAACAATGGCTGGAAATGACCATGCAAAAGAATGACGCTGCAAATGATAGTACGGAAGAATAGAAAAGGAGGTGTGCAGAAATGGCATTTTTGCCGACCACAAAAAAAGAAATCGAGCAACTGGGCTGGGATGTGCCTGATTTTGTATTAGTAACAGGAGATGCGTATGTAGACCATCCAACTTTTGGCGTAGCGATTATTTCCCGCTTGTTGGAAAGTTACAGTTATAAAATTGCCATTTTGGCACAGCCTGACTGGCGTACCGACCGTGACTTTACAAGATTTGGACAGCCGAAATTAGGCTTTATGGTCACTGCGGGCAATATCGACTCTATGGTTGCCCACTATACTGCTGCCAGAAGAAAGCGCAGCGACGACGCTTATTCCCCCGGAGGAAAGGCAGGAAAACGTCCAGACCGTGCCGTTACGGTGTATACCAAAAAGATAAAAGAAATTTATCCCGATTCTCCCGTCGTCATTGCAGGTTTGGAGGCCTCTCTCAGACGTTTTGCGCATTATGATTATTGGGATAACGGGATTCGTCCTTCTGTTTTGATTGAATCCGGTGCAGATTTGCTTTCCTTTGGTATGGGAGAAAAACAAACCATAGAAATTGCTTCTCGTTTGCTGCAAGGAGAACCGATTTGTACACTGACGGATATTAAAGGAACTTGTTATGCCGTACCTGCCAACGAATATAAACCGGGACCGGCGGTCGAATGTCCCAGTTATGAGCAGGTATGTCAATCAAAGCGGGAGTACGCCATTTCCTGCCGCAAACAGCAGGATGAGCAGGACGCAGTACGCGGAAAAAAATTGATACAACGACATGGGGATATGATTGTGGTACAAAATCCACCTATGCCGCCGCTGTCTCAAGAAGAATTTGACAAGGTGTATGAATTGCCGTTTGAACGGGCGTATCATCCAAGTTATGAAAAAGAGGGCGGCGTACCTTCCATTCAGGAAGTAGAGTTTTCCATTACTCATAACCGCGGCTGTTTTGGTGCCTGCAATTTTTGTGCCATTGCATTTCATCAGGGCAGAGAGATTACAGCCAGAAGTGAAGCATCCGTATTAAGGGAAGCAAAAGCATTAACCGAAATGCCAAACTTTAAAGGATATATTCATGATGTAGGTGGTCCGACTGCTAACTTTAGAAGTCTTTCTTGTGATAAGCAAATCAAACACGGTTTGTGCAAGGCAAAAAAATGTTTGGCGCCAACCCCATGTAAATTATTGAAAGTAGACCATTCCGAATACTTACATATGCTGAGAAAGTTGCGTGCGGTTCCGAAAGTCAAAAAAGTGTTTATTCGTTCGGGAATTCGTTATGATTATCTCATGCAGGATACCGATGAAAGCTTTTTCAAAGAACTGGTGCAGCATCATGTTAGCGGACAGTTAAAAGTAGCGCCTGAACATTGTTCCGCCAATGTGTTGGACCATATGGGAAAACCGCATATCGAAGCTTATAAAGCGTTTCAGAAACGGTTTTATCAAATCACAAAATCCGTTGGAAAAGAACAATATTTGGTTCCGTATTTAATGTCCTCTCACCCGGGAAGTACATTAAAAGATGCTGTGGCGCTGGCTTTGTTCTTAAAGCAGGAAAATCTGCGTCCCGAACAGGTACAGGATTTTTATCCGACTCCGGGTACCATTTCTACATGTATGTTCTATACAGAGCTTAATCCATATACATTGGAAAAGGTTTACGTACCCAAAACAGACAAAGAAAAAGCAATGCAGCGGGCATTGTTGCAATATTTTAATCCAAAAAATAAAGCGTTGGTAATCGAAGCGTTGAAAGCTGCGGGACGTTCTGACTTAATCGGTAATGATGCAAAGTGTTTGGTGCGTCCAATGCACCCGCAACAAAGCGCGTCCAAAGGGGGACAGGCTGAATCATGGAAGAAAAAGAAAAGAAGTCCGCTGCGGAACATTCACGCCAAAAAGTCCAAAAAAGGACGCTGATTTACATCCTGGTTGCCATAGGTTTTGCTGTGGCCGTTGTACTTAGCTTTGCATTGGCAGGCCGGTGGAGTACCATTTTCGGTTGGGTGGGATTAGGTCACTTTTCGCAGACTGCGAAAGATGCACCATTTTCTCTGCATGTGCTGGATGTGGGAAAAGCAGACGCTATGGTCGTTTCCTGTCAGGATAAAACTATAGTTATTGATGGCGGAACCACAGACGGCGGAGATACGCTGACGACCTATTTACAGCAGATGGATGTTTCTCAAATTGATTTGGTCATCAATACCCACCCGGATAACGACCATTTACAGGGCTTAAAGCAAGTTGGAGAGCACTTTACCGTCAATCAAATGATTGTGCCGGACTTGCCGCAGGATTTGCTGCCTTCTACAGATGAATATCTATCGACAATGGAAGTATATCAGGAAAAAGATGTCCCAATCAAACAAGCAGTATCCAATGAGACGGTTTGGCTTGATGAATTAAAGATTGAGTTTTTAGCGCCGTTACAGTTTTATGATACAATGAATAATAATTCTGTTGTGGTAAAACTAACCTACGGTGATACTTCCTTTTTAATGATGGGTGACGCAGAAAAAGAGGAAGAGCAAGATTTGATAAACAGTGGTGCGAATTTACAAGCGGATGTCATTAAAATTGGACATCATGGCAGTAAGACTTCCACAACGCAGGAGTTTTTAAATGCAGTACAGCCCGATATGGCAGTGATTTCCGTAGGACCGGATAAAAATGAACTGCCAAAATCCGAAGTATTGCAAAGGCTTGAAGCATCTAATGTAAAAACATATCGTACAGATAGTTCAGGCACTGTTATTTTTATGAGCGATGGCGCTGACATTACCGTTGCAACGGAACAATAAAAGGAGAAAATCACATGAGCAGAAAAATTGTAATCGACCGTTTTGAAGGAACCTATGCTATTTGTGAGGACAAAGACCAAAAGTTTTTTGCAATTGAAATTGCAGAATTGCCGCAGGGAGCAAAAGAAGGCCATGTTATTGAAATCAAAGACGACGGCACTCTTGCCATTGACCAGAAGGAAACAGACCTGCGCCGTGAAAAAAACAAAAAATTGCAAAATAGCTTGTGGAAATAAACATGAGATACAGAAAAGAACCTCTATGCATAAGAGACGAATATTCATAGAGGTTCTTTTTATCTATTTTAGGAAAGTTTTCAGCAATATTTCTTTCAAAGACGTATAAGGCGCATAGCGAATGGGAATATCAAAACGATTGGATTTCTTTAAGATACTTTTTTGGTGACTGAATGTAAGAAATGATTGTTTTCCGTGATAACTGCCCATACCGCTTTCGCCAACACCTCCAAACGGAAGATGATGAGATGCCAAATGCATAATGGTGTCGTTGATACAGCCTCCGCCAAAAGATAAACTTTGTAAAATTCGTTTTTGTGTGGTTTTGCAGTTGCTGAATAAATATAATGCCAAAGGTTTTGGGCGGGAACGTATCGAAGTAATAACATCTTCTATATCATGATATGTCAAAAGAGGAAGAATCGGGCCGAATATTTCTTCCTGCATGACAGGAGAATCAGGATGCACGTTGTCCAAGATGGTAGGCGCAATTTGTCCATGTTCATTACCTACACCTCCCGTTATGATTTCCTGACCGTCCATCAAATCCATAAGGCGGTGAAAATGTTTTTCATTGATAATTTTAGGATAGTTCTGATTGTCCAGAGGATCCCAAGAAATCACTTAAATACTGCTTCATATGATAAATCAGAGATTCTTTTACAGTATTGTGTACATACACATAATCAGGCGCTACACAGGTTTGACCTGCATTTAACAGTTTGCCGAATACAATCCGTTTTGCCGCCAAAGCAATATTTGCCGTTTCGTCCACAATACAAGGGCTTTTTCCACCAAGCTCCAAGCAAACGGGCGTTACATGTTTGGCTGCCTTTTCCATAACCAATTTACCCACAGAAGTGCTTCCTGTGAAAAAGATAAAGTCGAACTTTTCTTCCAGCAATAAAGTATTTTCTTCTCGTCCGCCTAAAACTACGGCAATGTGCTTTTCGGCAAAGCATTCCGATACCATTTGTTCCATTAATTTGGCCGTATGCGGTGCATAGGCAGAAGGTTTTAAAATAGCGCAGTTTCCCGCAGCAATTGCTCCAATCAGAGGAACCACATTTAATTGAAACGGATAGTTCCAAGGGGCCATAATCAAAGTTACGCCAAGCGGTTCCGGTATGATAAAACTGACAGCAGGGAATTGTACCATAGGAGTGGGCACTCTTTTCGGTCTTGTCCATTCATTGAGATGTTCCAATGTATGTCTCAGCTCATTTTTTACAATGCCGATTTCCGTCATGTAACTCTCAAATGAAGATTTGTTCAAATCAGACTTCAGCGCAGTATAAATATCATGTTCATGTCTGTCTATCCACTTTGCCAAATTGCGCAAAGACTGCTTGCGGAACAGAACGGATTTTGTGGTATCAGTATGAAAAAAATCTCGCTGTTGCTGTACAAGTTCTGTAATATTCATGGGTTTCACCGTTCTTTCCAATAGATTGTTTAAAAACAGTATATACCGTTTTCAAGCAAGTTACAACAAAGTAGAAATATGTTTTGACTTTATCTTTTGTTCTGTTTATAATTTTAATCACACAATGCAGAGAAATTTGTCAAATTGTGTGATGGAATCTATTATATTGGGAGGAAGTACAATGCAGTCGATTTTGCCAGGGGTGTACCGCCATTATAAAGGGAATCGTTATCAAGTATTGTACTTGGCAAAACACTCCGAAACTTTGGAAGATATGGTGGTATATCAAGCTTTATATGGGGAATACGGTATTTGGGTACGTCCTGCTTCTATGTGGAATGAAACAGTGGACTATCAAGGCAAACAGGTAAAGAGGTTTACGTATATTGAAACAAAATGAACACACATTGGAGCAAATTTGTGCGGATTTGTGTAATAGAGAGCAAATACGCGGCAGTATTGGTTTGCTGGGAGAAAAGATATTGCATGCAGGGCTGAAATTATATTTCGAACCGAATTCGGATTTTCATGAAGTAAAAGTCAGTGGATTTGTTGCCGACATTTGCAATGCTGAAGGCATCATTGAAATTCAAACCAGAAGCTTGGGAAAACTAAAACGCAAATTGGAAGTGTTTTTGCAGAACATGCCTGTTACAATTGTTTATCCCATTGCGCATACCAAATACTTGTGCTGGGTGGACGAAGAGACAGGTACTGTTACAGGCAGGCGGAAATCTCCCAAAACAGGCAGTGCTTGGGATCTATTCAGGGAATTGTATCCATTGCGGTCTTTTTTGACGCATCCTAATTTTTGTGTTTGTGCCGCGTTAATTGACTTGGAGGAATACCGTTTGCTCAATGGATGGAGCAGAGATAAAAAGAAAGGGTCTACCCGCTATGACCGCATCCCGATTCAGTTGGTCGAATTGATTTATCTCATGACAGAGGAAGATTACCGTGCTATCATACCCAATACTTTGCCTAAGAAGTTTACCTCCAAAGATTTCAGTAAAGCTGTTCATATCTCACTGTCGTCTGCCCAGCGAGCATTACTGATTTTATATCAGTTGGGTGTCGTACAGCGTGTGGAGAAACAAAAGAATGCTTATATTTATGAATTAACAAAATCATAAACAGAAGATAGAAGATAAAGGAGAAGTGAAAATGTTAACAGTAGGAACAAAAGCGCCAAATTTTACATTACCCGATAAAGACGGAAACATGGTTTCTCTCAGTGATTTTGCAGGAAAAAAGGTTGTGCTGTATTTTTATCCTAAGGATAATACGCCTGGATGCACCAAGCAAGCCTGCGGTTATCGCGATGAATACGGTGAATTTGCAAAACAGAATGCGGTTGTTATTGGCATTAGTAAAGACAGCGTAAAATCTCATGGAAATTTTGCTGCTAAATTTGAACTTCCTTTTGTTTTGCTTGCAGACCCGGATTTGGATGCCATTCAAAAATATGATGTATGGCAGGAAAAGAAGTTATATGGAAAAACATATATGGGTGTGGTTCGTTCTACTTATATCATTGACGAAGCGGGAACCATTACACATGTGTTTGAAAAAGTAAAGCCGGACACAGATGCACAAACAGTGCTGTCCATTCTTGCACAGGCATAATAAATTCATTGAGAAGAGAAAAGACAGAGTCGTGTCAGGCGGCTCTTTTTTTATTGTCATATAAAAGTGATTTGTTGCCTGCATAAATTTTCATGCAAATAAAAAAATCAGTTGACTTTTTTATGTTATCTGCATATAATAAACATATGAACAATTATTCATATGAATGGATGTGAAGTTGATATGAGTGAACAAGAACCTGTTTTAGAGCAATGTGATTATATGCATTTACATGAAAAGGTGATTGAACAAGTACAGGAAGAAATGCCGGAAGAAGAAATTCTTTACGATTTAGCCGAATTATTTAAAGTCTTTGGAGATTCTACCAGAATCAAAATTCTGTACGTGTTGTTTCAGTCAGAAATGTGTGTATGCGATATTGCGCAGCTTTTGAATATGAGTCAGTCCGCCATATCTCATCAATTGCGGGTACTTAAGCAAGCGCAGCTTGTTAAGTACCGCAGAGAGGGAAAAACAGTATTTTATTCGTTGGCTGACGCTCACGTAAATACCATTTTAAATCAAGGTTTGGAACATATTGAAGAATAGTGTATTGGAGGACTTTATTATGAAAAAGATTTTTATATTGGAAAACTTGGATTGTGCAAACTGTGCAGCAAAAATGGAGAATGCTATCAGCAAACTGGATGATGTGGAAAACGTATCCATCAGTTTTATGACTACAAAAATGGTTTTAAAAGCAGATGAGGATAAAATGGACGCAGTGATTGCGGAATCCGAAAAAATCATTAAAAAAATTGAACCGGATGTAGTCATGAAGCCAAAAGCATAATGAAAGAAGGTTTCCTATGTTAAAAAAGAGGCTGATTCGTATTATAGTTGGCGCGGTCATTTATGCGGCGGCAATTTTGATTGACATATTTGCAGGAATCAATCATTGGATTGTGTTTGGTATCTTTTTGGTCTCTTTTCTTATAATTGGCGGAGATGTTATTTGGAAAGCGCTGCGCAACATAGCCAGGGGC
>UQNI01000018.1 GCA_900542375.1 uncultured Oscillospiraceae bacterium
CTGTGTTTGTCACGTTGAGAGAATATCCTCCATGAATGTTGCAGCCTATTGTCTTTGCCAGTGCAACGCTGTTTACAGTACCTGCCCAAACGTGGGAAATATCCCATTTTAGGAACTGTTCCAGTTTGGAAGCAATGGTACGTTCGGTTCCGAACATACCGCGCGGCATAGTAACTGCCAGCGGTAAACCACGGTTTTGCAATTCTTTAACAATGTGTTCTTTGGTATTGATTGGGATATAAATCATTTGACAAACATTTGCGCAGTCAGGAATATCGTCTGCGCTATGCAATCTGGTGAATACAGCCCGCAAAGGAAGTGGCTCAGTACTTTGCCGTAAGGTGTTTGCAGGGAAGGAGACAGGATGAAACGGAATGACTGGCGCCTGTCCTCTCTGTTTGAGTAATTGTTCCAACGCCTCTCTGCGGAGTTGATTCAGCAAAGAAACGGGAATGGACAAATCAGGTTCGATAGAGCAAGTGACGTTTGTGCAATAAAAGGGGGTTCCCCCTGTCTTTTTTAATTGTTCCAAACAGCGCGCTTCGTCTATTGGGCGATGAATGGCTTGTTGCGGAATGTCTCCTTCTACTGTAACAGTATGTTGCTCATGGTCGGAAACCGTTACGGTAACAGGGATATCTCTTTTTATAACAAGAGAGTACCTAATAGGGATTGATTGCCGTTCTTTTTGATAATAACTGTGCAGCTGCTGAAATACCGTGTTGGTAGCACTGGTAACATCTTCTTTGGTACGGATGCCAAACATATCACGGCCTAATGTTCCATCGGGATATCCTGTTGTAAATCCGGAACGAGAAAATACTGCTTCCAGATTTTCGGTTAGATTTTGCGGAATCTCTTGTTGGTCTAAGGCAAAACGGCAAGCAGCTGTTGCTGCCGCTACATACTCGGGGCGTTTCATGCGCCCTTCAATTTTAAAGGAGGTAACGCCGGCATCGGCAAGCTCTCCTATCCGTTCAATCATAGATAAATCTTTTAAGCTCAGGTCGTAGCCTGTTCCGCCTTTTGCGGAAAAAGGCAGACGGCAGGTTTGTGCACATTGACCTCTGTTGCCGCTGCGGGAACCGAGCAAAGAGCTAAAGTAGCATTGACCCGAAACAGACATACACAATGCGCCGTGTACAAAATGCTCGATTTCAACATGTGCAAAACCACCGTCTTTTAATGCCCGGGAAATTTCTTTGATTTCTTTTAAAGATAATTCGCGGGCCAGTACAACCCGTGAGACACCTTGTTCCGCCAGCAGTTTTGCGCCTTCCGGAGTATGCACGGACATTTGTGTGGAAGCATGAATTTGCAGTGTCGGCGCAGCTTGGCGCAAAAGATGAAGCAAACCGGTATCCTGTACAATAACGGCATCGACAGGAAGCGTACAGGCAAAGGCAACAAAATCCAGCGCCGGCTCAATCTCATGATTCAATAAGATTGTATTTACTGCCAAATGCACCTTTACGCCACGGGCATGGCAATATGCAACTGCTTGTTTCAGCGTATCATGGTCAAAATTTTGCGCGTTGGCACGGGCACTGAACAGACTGCCGCCTAAATATACAGCATCGGCGCCGCTTCGCACGGCAGCTTCCAAAGCTTCCCATGAACCCGCAGGAGATAACAGTTCCAATTTCGGTTGTTTCATGTAAGTATCCTTTCGATGAATGGTTTTCAGTGTGATTGAAAAATACACTCCCCGAATCAGGGAGTGCATGTGTTCATTGTGCCGCTATGTATGGATTATTGTTTCTCAAAATAGCCAATAAACGTATCGTCAGACGGCAGCTCAGGTTCAATGGGTGATTTTGGACGTGTGTAACTTCCTGTTAATAAGTCCGGAACAGGGTGTTCTGCACGCTGAACAGGGGAATATGGGGGTATATGGCGCGGCCCTTCTTTTTCTGCTGCCTTTTGCGCCATTTTTTGCTGTTTTTTCTGGTGGCGGCTTTGTTTACTGTGTTTTGTTTGAGGTTTGTTCACAGCAGAAGGCACACCTTCCAGAGGATTATCTACAATTTGGTCTATTTCTTCTGTGTCAATAGAATTACGGAGCTCTTCCAATGTGTGTGCATCTTCTACGGAGGCAGGTGCAGGAGTTTCATTTGTTTCCTGCTCCTGTGTCTCTTCCGATGTATTTGAAGCGTCCTCAGAAGTATTATTCACATCATGAGAACTGTTTATATTTTGACCCAGTGAAAGATTTTGATTGGCTGCATCCAGTGCGTTTGTAAATCCCGGCATTTTTTCCAAATCTTTGTCTTCTGTTAAAAATGCATGCAATACCTGAAGTTCAGAGCGCAATTGCTCTGCTTCGGTTTGTGCTGTTTCTGCGGCTTGTTTTAAACGTTCATATTCGTTTGCTCTGTTTTTATCAAGTGTTTTTAATTCTGCTAATTCAGCTTTTGCCTTGGCAGATTCGTCACAATAAGTCATGGCAGTGATAATGGCGGCCATAGAAAGAGAGATACGGTCGTTTTTCTTTAAAACGGCAGAAATGGCACGGTCAATTTCATCGCCGATAGTACGTACATATTCTTCATTGTCGTCACTCGTAATGGTACAATCTATGTCACAAATACGTAATTTTACTTTGGTCTTGTCCATGGAATACCTCCTTATTGCCAAGGCGAAATGAATAATAATTATTATTATAGTATAAAATAGGTTCTTTTAAAAGAGGTTTTCGCGTATTTTCCGTATTTTTACATGCCGATGGCACATATCATTTCGTTTTAAATGTGAAATTCTTCCGCAGCAGATGAATTTCACAGATTTTAGAGGTATTGTACAAAAAAATATTCTTTTTCCATGAAAATGAAAGTTCATCTTTATGGAAAAAGGATACATCTCAAAAGCTGTAAATATGCGGATTTGGTCATTGTTGATACATTTGATTTCAAGCGTTGCATTGTAGTTGAAAAACAGCTGGTTTTGGTATATACTGGACATAAGTATAAAATAGATATTTGTGGCCCAAAATCAAAAAGCAAAGCTTGTTTTTTATTTAGTTGGAGGGAAAAGCATGAACTATAAACAATCTGTCAAAAAAATTCAGGCGGGTATTGAAGAAAAACTCGCGCATCAATTTGGCGAAAAAGCGGAAACAGCTTCAGATGTACAATATTATAAAGCGGTTGCTCTTATGGTAAAGGAAATGCTGATGGAGGGTCGCAGTGAGTTTTTAAATCGTGCGCAGAAATCCAAAAAGATTTATTATCTTTGCATGGAATTTTTAATGGGACGCTCTCTGAAAAATAATCTGTTTAATCTGGGGATAGAGGAAGATTTCCGTAAAGCCCTAAAAAATATGGGCGTTAACCTAGATAGTATTTATGAGCAAGAGCCTGACGCAGGCCTGGGAAACGGCGGTTTAGGTCGCTTGGCAGCATGCTTTTTAGATGGTTTGGCAACAGACGGTTACCCTGCAATGGGATATTCTTTACGCTATGAATACGGTATTTTCCATCAAAAATTGGTAGACGGCTGGCAGACAGAGCTGCCGGACTTATGGCTTCCCGGCGGAAAAATTTGGATGACGCCTCAACAGGATAAAGCGGTTGAAGTACACTTTGACGGTTATATTGAGGAATCTTGGAACAATCAATATCATATGGTGAATCATAAGGATTATAAAAAAGTAATTGCAGTGCCATATGATATGTATGTTGCGGGTATGGATGGGAAAGGTGTCAGTGTATTGCGCGTTTGGAAAGCCAAATCTGCTGATTTTGATATGCAATTATTCAACGACGGTGATTATCTGCGTGCGATGGAACAAAATGCACTTGCGGAAGCAATCACAAAGGTACTGTATCCGGGTGATAATCACGAAGAGGGTAAAAGTTTGCGTTTAACCCAACAATATTTCTTGGTTTCTGCTACCATACAGGATATTATCCGCCGTCATTTGTTTACTTACAGTTCTTTGGATAACTTACCTGAGTTGGCTGCTATTCATTTAAACGATACACACCCTGTTTTAGCGGTTCCCGAAATGATGCGCATTATGTTGGATGAATGCGGTTACGGCTGGGATGCGGCGTGGAATATTGTAACCCGCACCATTGCTTACACCAACCATACGGTTATGGCGGAAGCGTTGGAGTGTTGGGGTATCGAGTTGTTTAAAAGAAGACTGCCTCGCATTTATCAAATTATAGAGGAAATTAATCGTCGCTTCTGTGCTCAGATGCATGAAAAAGGAATAGACGGCTATCAGGTAGGACGTATGGCTCCACTCAATGACGGATTTGTAAAAATGGCAAATTTGGCAGTGGTGGCAAGCCATTCCGTAAACGGTGTTTCTCAATTGCACAGTAATATTTTAAAAGAAACCGTATTTAAAGATTTTTATCAGGTCATGCCGCAAAAGTTTAAAAACGTTACCAATGGTATTGCGCATCGACGCTGGCTGAACCAATCCAATCCGGAACTGGCTGCCTTTTTAACCGAGACCATTGGAGACGGATATATCCATGATGCCAATGAATTATCTAAATTCTTAGCATATAAAGATGACAAAGTAACTCTTGAAAAATTAGAAACTATTAAATATCATAACAAACAACGTTTGGCCGAGTATATCAAAAAAAGTAACAATGTTGCAGTAAATCCAAACTCTATTTTTGATGTACAGGTCAAACGTATGCACGAGTATAAACGCCAGCATTTAAATGCACTGCATATTTTGGCTACTTATCAATGGCTGAGAGAAAATCCAAATGCTGACTTTACCCCGCATACGTATATTTTTGGTGCAAAAGCTGCTCCGGGTTACTATTTTGCAAAACAAATGATTCGCTTCATTGTGGAACTGGGCGAAGTCATCAACAATGACCCAAGGGTAAACGACAAAATGAAAGTGGTTTATTTAGAGGATTACCGTGTGACATTGGCAGAATTGATGATACCTGCAGCGGATATCAGCGAACAAATTTCCTTGGCAGGTACGGAGGCATCCGGTACCGGAAATATGAAGTTTATGATTAACGGCGCCATCACATTAGGTACGCTGGATGGAGCGAATGTTGAGATACATGAAACCGTGGGTGATGAGAATATGCTGCTGTTTGGTATGACCACGCCGGAAGCACAGTCTTTATCCAAAAACGGATATCAGTCCAAACTGTTTTATGACAACAATCCTGTAATTAAACATGCAATTGAAGAAATGCGTTCAGGTTTGAATGGATTTGAATTCCATGATATTGCAAATAATTTGATCAATGTAGACCCTTATATGGTATTGGCAGATTTTGATTCCTACAGCAAAGTGCATCAAAAAGCAGAAAAATTGTATGCCGACCAACAGAAATGGCAGCAAATGGCACTTGTCAATATTGCTGGAGCAGGTCGATTTGCCGCAGACCGAGCCATTCACGAATATGCACAAAATATTTGGGGAGCAACTCCGGTTCCGGCTGGAGAACAAAAAACAGCCGGAAAAACAACAGTGACAACAGAAGAACCCGTGAAAAAAACAACTGTAAAATCAACAACAGCAAAAAGAACGACAAAATCAACAAAAAAAGGTACCAATTCCTAAGTCATAGGAAATATCAAGCAAGAGCAGGAAGAGCATAATTTGTTTCCTGCTCTTTTTTGGAGAGATGATTATGTTTCATTCCAGAAATCCTATTTACCGCAATCCCACAGGGGCGGTTCAAGCTCATACAAATATCCATTTTAAATTATTGGTTCCAAGAGAATTCCGATGCAGTGCGGCACGCCTTATGGTTGGGGAAGAATTTACAAAACAGGTAAAAACACTTGGCCTGTTTTGGTGTGGAATGAATGGGGAGGACCATGAATGGTGGGAATGTGATTTTACACCTGAACAGTCCGGTCTTTATTTCTACCGTTTTGAAATTGATACCTGGAGGGGGACTCTGGGAATTACAAGCCGCTTTGGCGGTGAAAGCGGTATCGATGAGTTCGGCGCTCCTGAAGGAGAGTGCTGGCAGCTGACAGTGTTTGAATCCCAGTATCAAATACCGGATTGGCTAAGCGGAGGGATTATGTACCAGATTTTTCCCGACCGTTTTTATCGCTCAGGTACTACAAAGTATAACGTACCCCAGGACCGTTATCTGCATCAGCGGTGGGGGTCGCAACCGGAATGGAGGCCCAATCATCAGGGAGAAATCACAAACTCTGATTATTTTGGCGGAGATTTGGAAGGTATCATTCAAAAATTGGATTATTTACAAAGCTTAGGTATCACTTGTATCTATTTGAATCCTATTTTTGAAGCTCATTCCAATCATCGTTATGATACAGCGGATTATACAAAAGTAGACCCGTTGCTTGGCAGCAAAGAGGATTTTAAACGTCTGTGCAAAGAAGCAAATAAAAGAGGGATACACATCATGCTGGATGGTGTGTTTAACCATACAGGCAGTGACAGCATTTATTTTAATCGTAAGGGCAGATACCAAACATTAGGTGCTTATCAATCTCAGGAATCTCCTTATTATGATTGGTATCAATTTTACCAGTGGCCGGAGCAATACGCCTGTTGGTGGAATTTTGAAACGCTTCCAAACGTGAATGAAGCCAATGAGACGTACAACGCATACATTAATGGAACAGACGGAGTAATACAAACATGGCTGAAAGCAGGGGCAGACGGATGGCGGCTGGATGTAGCAGATGAGCTGCCTGATTTATTTTTAGATGATATAACAAAAGCTGCAAAACAGGTAAAACCAACTTCCATGATACTGGGAGAAGTATGGGAGGATGCTTCCAATAAAATGGCTTACGGACAGCGCAGAAGATACTTACTTGGTAAGCAATTGGATAGCGTGATGAATTATCCGTTTCGCGAGGCAATCATAGGTTTTTTAACAGGAAAAAATCCTGCAGAAATGATGGAACTGATTATGACAGTATTGGAACACTATCCACCCGGTGCGATTCACTTATTAATGAATCATATAGGAACGCACGATACAGAACGCATTTTGACTGTGTTGGGAGGAGAGCCGTTAAACGGACGAGACAGAGAGTGGCAGAGCAGAACAAAATTGTCGCAGGAGCAGCGCAGTAGAGGATTGGCTTTATTAAAGCTAGCTTCGTTAATGCAATACACTTTGCCCGGTATTCCTTGCGTTTACTATGGAGATGAAGCAGGGATGGAGGGATATCGCGATCCGTTTAACAGAGGCTGCTTTCCCTGGGGACATGAAGATGCAGAGCTGGTGAACTGGTACCGCAGTTTAGGAAAAATACGTCATAGCTGTGAAGTATTAAAGCAAGGAACGTTGGAACCGTATTATGCGGATGACGATTGTTTTGTATATGTCCGTTCAGATGAAGCGGTTGGTCAAAAATTATTGGTAGCAGTAAACAGAACAGCACAGCGTAAACAATTGTGTATGGTTCAGGAATGGGAAACTGCGTCAGCACTTCTTGGAAAGGCTGTTTGGAACGGTACATTAACTTTAGAGCCTTATGGTTATGCGTTACTATTTTCAGGGAAATAAATTTTAAAATCATATAAATGTGAAACAGGGCGTCTCATTTTGAGGTGTCCTTTTCTTTTTTGAGATATTCATTATTACGGAAAATATCAAAAAAACAGGATAAAGTTTGTGATAAAATAAACCAATTTAGTTAAAAATATAACACATATTGTTAACTTTTTATTTATTATTTACAAAAATATTTTTTTGTTATATGATGTACACATCAGTAAAAATGAACCATATATCAAAGGAGGATGAAACATGAGTGAGACTATGAAAGCAATGGTATATTTAGGACCAGGTAAAAAAGAAGTATTGGAAAGACCAAAACCAACTCCGCAAAACAGTAAGGCAGCGGTGGTAAAAATGTTGAAAACCACCATTTGCGGTACTGACCTTCATATTTTGAAAGGGGATACTCCGGAGGTTGAAGAAGGCAGAGTGCTGGGACATGAAGGCATTGGTATTGTTGAGTCTGTAGGAGAAAATGTAAGTAACTTTAAAGTTGGCGATAAAGTAATTATTTCTTGTGTTACTGCATGTGGAACATGCCATTATTGCAAAAAGAGTCTTTATGCTCACTGTGATGATGGCGGCTGGATTTTAGGCTACATGATTGACGGTACTCAAGCAGAGTATGTACATATTCCTCACGCTGATAACAGTTTATATCACATTCCGGAGTCAATTACGGATGATGCAGCTGTAATGCTCAGTGATATTTTACCGACAGGATTTGAAATTGGCGTATTGAATGGTCAAGTAAAACCGGGCGATACAGTTGCAATTGTAGGTTCAGGTCCAATTGGACTTGCTGCTTTGTTAACAGCTCAGTTCTATTCACCGGCACGTATTATTATGATTGACCTAGATGATAATCGTTTGAAAGAATCTTTACGTTTTGGTGCTACAGATACTGTAAACTCCAAAGATATGGATGCTGCAATTAAGAAAATTTATGAAATGACAGATGGTCTTGGCGTTGATGTCGCCATTGAAGCGGTTGGCATTCCGCAAACCTTTGATATTTGCCAAAAAATTATTACAAAAGGCGGTCATGTGGCAAACGTAGGTGTTCATGGCAAATCCGTTGAACTTCATTTGGAGGATCTTTGGATTAAAAATATTACAATCGCAACCGGTTTGGTTAGCACAAATACAACGCCTATGCTGTTGAAAACAGTATCTTCCGGCAAAATTAAACCACAGCAATTGGTTACGCATCACTTTAAGTTCAGTGAAATTATGGATGCTTACGATACATTTGCAAATGCGGCAAGAGAAAATGCATTAAAAGTAATTATTGATTTTGAATAATTCAAAAGGCTGTAAATTCCCTTGTATAGGGAGTTACAGCTTTTTTATTCATATGTTTTATTGATTATACTGCGGTCACTTATGATGCAGATTATTTTCTATGCCCCATAGGTAAGTGCATTTTTTCGTACAGTCATGATTATTTTTTATATACGGATAGATATAGTGCCGTATATATGGAAAAAAGCTCGTACAAAACAAACTGTTTGTACGAGCTTTTTATTGATATTTGCTGCTGTTTTTGAAATAAATACTATTTTTTATTATGTCATAAAGAATAAATGGTTTGTTTTGCCTTTTATCTATTGCGATTTCTTTTTACGAATAAAATAGACACCATTCCGGACACGGACACCACTAACATAAGTACCCAGATAAAGTTGTTTGATGCATCGCCTGTATTAGCAGTATGCATATTGTTATGAGAACTGTCATCAGGTGGATATACTGTTGCAGAAACGTGTGTATTCGTAACAACAATATTTCCGTTCTCATCAATGGTTATATGGTTTGTATAACCATTGGGTATATTTATTTCTTTCACGGTATATTCTATTTCTTTGCTGTTTTCAAATTGAGGCAACTCAGTAAAAGTATAAGTCCAAGCGTTGTCTTCATTTAAGACAGTCTCATTTCCCACAGGAGTGCCGTTGGCATATAGCTGCACTTTGATTTCCGCAGGACGGATACCGTCTTGGTTGTTGTTATCATCCCAAACCTTTGTCACGGATTTTTCTACTGTTGCAGGTGTATGGGAGTTAGTCAGAGTAAAGTTTCCGTCTGTACCAGTTTCAACATTATCAGTATAATCTTTTGGAACATCAACTTCTTTTACGGAATAAACAATTTCTGTTCCTCCCTCAAACTGAGGTAAATCAGTAAAAGTATGAGACCAGGCATTGCCTTCATTTAATACAGTCTCGTTTCCAACAGGAGTGCCGTTGGCATACAGCTGTACTTTGATTTCCGCAGGACGGATACCGTCTTGGTTGTTGTTATCATCCCAGACTTTTGTCACGGATTTATTAACCAATGCTCTGTAAATACCCAGATTTTGATATTGTTTTTGATAAATAGTGATATTATTTTTCTGCATTTCGCTCAGAGTAGGTAGCGTAATATCTTTAATTTCTGCGGAGGTTAATATATTTTCAGGAGATTTTATTGCGTCTGATTTCGAGTTGATTGCTTCATCAGTTCCCATATTCTTATCGGTCACAATGTAATCTGCAAATGAAATTGGTGTTCCGGAATGATCTGTAAATACAACTCTATAGGTTCCTGATGGCAGTTTCGTAAATGAATATTCTCCATTTGCATTGGTAGTAGTAATACAATCGTTATTGTTGATGTCCTTTGCAATGGTTTCTTGTCCTGTAATAGCATCAGTATGATATAAAGTTACATTTAAACCATTGAGTCGTTCTTCTGCGTTACCAATTAAACCATCTTGGTCTGCATCAAGCCATGCAATACCAGAGAGAGTTCTTTCTCTAACATTAATTTTAGAAATAGGAGTAGTTAGCTCATTTAATCCGTCTGCTTTCATGGAAGCACTATTGCCATAGACATTACCACCATTATTGTTTGTAGGATGTAAGGTAATATCCAATACATATCGTTCGAATGTTGGCAGTGTGCCTTTTAATAATAAAGCGGTAACATCTTCGTTCAACTCATACACATTTTTATCTGCCAATGTTTGTGTTGGTACAAGTTCTTGGAACAATGTTTCATCCACGGTTGAAACGTTGGTTCCACGTACATTTTTGTCGGTAGATGAATATAATTTTATTTCTGAAGGAGCTGTTAAGGTAGCTGTAATAGTATAAGATCCGTCAAATGAAGAGCCATTAGCATCTCCGTTGTAAGGCATAACATCCAACATTTTATAGTTTGTATAATCCAAGCTGTTAGTATTTGTAAAAGCAATTCTCCATTGAATCTCTCCATTTATTTCAGCATCACTTTGGAGTGCCTGTTTAGATAAATTTAATGATTTATTGACTACCAAGGTAGCTGTAGCTTCGGATTGATTTGGGTGGGAAGGCCATTGAGAACTAAATACTCTGTTATCGCCTTCCGCTTCAATGTAAGCTGTGTTGTATACAGTATGAGTAGATTGTTGTAAATTGATATTCTCGAAATTCAATTCTGCATTAAATGTAATTGCAGGCAATACTACACCTGTGGGAACATTTTCAATAGTCCAGCTGACTTTGGTGGTTCCATCTGCTAACTTTTCAATAGATGCTGTAATTGGTTGATCACCATAATAAAATTTTGTATTGTTACTTACAGTTAGTTGAGCAGGAAGAATATCACTTATCGTTACTCGTCTGATGGTATCTCCTTCTTTACCGCTTGCAACGTTTAAGATAGGTTGTAAGCGGTAAGGAATAAACGTAACGCCTGTTGAAAGGTCAAATGATTTATTGTTTGCATCAATTGATTTTTCAATGCCTGCTTCCACACCTACAATTAATAATGAAGCACCTCTTGCATAGCTGGCCATAGAAGAACTGCTGTTCACAATTTGATGTGCATTATTATATTGTGCTTTTTCATATTGATTATTATCACGAACATAAGAGTTAGGTTGATTTAACTTATCATAGCTGTTTTTGTCTAAACGTGTATCATTTACAGTGATGTTTTTATTGGACTTATAGAAGGCTGCTGTATGGACTGTTTGGTACACATTTCCTTCTGTTGCAGTGCTCAATATATCCACATTAAATCCAATTTGGTATTGTGTTACTTCTTGCAGGTTTGTGATATTTCTTACTTCAGCCAAAACAGCAACGCAAACACCATCAGGATATGCTGCTTTTAAATCAGCCATGGACGCAAAGTACACCAAATCTTGCTCTTTTGAAGATAACATTTCAGTGTCGGATGTCCAACCTTCTCCATTGGGCTTTGCAGCATACAATAACGTCACATTCCCCGCAACATTCGAGCTTGTCGGAAGTCCATTGGATGCAGAAGCACTGGGCTGCATGGCTTCATCATCTATTCTCATCAATAAATTGACGGCCTTTAACTCATTTTTGTCATCACCGGCATAGGAAAAAGCACCAGCTATTTGTACAGTTGAACCCTTTAATGCGTAAGCATCTAACCCCATTCCTGCCTTATTACTGGAAAGGTTGCTGCCCCAAAAACCATTTTGTTGATTTTCTCTGCCGATATAATGGAATAATCCATAACTCCCATCTCGGAAAATTTCATAGTCCCTTATTACGGTATCATTTGTTGTGATGGATTGTGTCGTGCTAACCAGAGAATTGCCTAAACCGTCTTGGTAGGGTGCTTTCATGTTACTGTCGGAAATTTCTAATTGATATTTTTTATTGGTATTATCATTTTTATCCAGAGGAGCTACCATTTGAAAATAGGCTGTTGATATATAAAGATTTCCTTGGGAGGGAGTAGGACTAAGTGTAGTAGCGCCATTTCCCATTAAAGTCGGTGCGAATAACTCTCCCTTTTGGTTATATAAACTTGCCCCTGTAACTGTCACATCAATGCTCCCATCTTTGTTTTGCACAAATGTCCAGGTTCCTCCATTGTTTACTGTAAAACTGTTTGGGGAACCGGCAGAATTTGTTTGGGGCAGTGCAGCTGCATATACATCAGCGTTTCCGGCACCATTAGTTAAGTCGCGTCCACCAATACCGGTAGTGCCATAGGTATTTTCTTTATAATCCCATAACAAGGCTTGCAAGGAGGTGGGAACGCCGTTTTCGCTGATACTTGGATGTATTGTAAAAGTTAAGTTATCAGTTGTTTCGGGAACATAAAATCCTTTCATTCCCTTATTACTGTCAACCGCTTTCATTCTCAAACCTACGCCAAAGTCCAGTAATCTGCCGTAGACACTGCCTGCATCTTTGTTAGAAGCGGTTCCGTTTCCTGTTGAAAAATCATAGGTACCAATGGAGTTCATTTTTGTTGGATTTACCAATTCAATGTCGTACATAGGTACTGCAGAAACAATGGCCTTTTCATCTGTTCCACTCATGACTTTTGTTTTCCATGAATCAGCAGATGTATCTTTTGTCAGTTTTACGTTGAAGGTAGGAATAACCTCTTGGGATTGATTCATGCCTTTTACGTTAACAGGTATATATTTTGTTTCTGAAAAAGATTGAAAACCTGCTCCACCGCCGGCACTGTTATATATGGTTTTACCTGTTAAGGTACAAACACCGTTTACATCTTCTTGGACGATATCTGTCATCCAGCTTTTTAAAACATCTTCATCAAATTCTGCGTATTTTTTTGAAACATTTAAGGTAAACTTAAATTCAAGTTCTACTGCCTGTATGTTACCGTTAATTTCACCTGAGTAAGTACATTCGTAGCCAATATCATCAAAAGATCTGACAATTGCATTATCTTTAGATGAATCATTGCCGGGATCATCATTTGCATCAAAAGGTGTAGTACCTGTGCTTACACGCTTGGCTGACTGAATTTTAAAATTCCTGACTTCTTCAGATGCTTCTGCATACAATGAGATGTTTTTCCCCACAATATCGGTTGTTTCTTCGTCGTTCGTACTGCTATTATCGGTCGAATTAGAACTGGAGTTGTTTTGTGATATGCTGGTTTGGGAATTCACCTGCTCTGCATATACCGAGACTGCACCGATAATACAGGAACATAGTATAGATAAAGCAAGAATGAATGCCAAAATCTTTTTCCATTTTTTTGTTTTCATCTAAATCTCCTTCTTTAATTTTTAATTCTCTTGTAACACAAAAGTGTCATCTATGTAAAAACAATAAACAAGTTCCTTTTGGAATACATACCCTGAAATTCCCTTTTTCATTAAGTTGTTTACTGTTGATTACAAATGAAATTATTAGTGCGTATGCACTGCAAATTTGGTTGAAATATCAGACTTTATTTATTAAATATGTTACCCTTAAAAATATGATAAAATGTTTCAAAAATCCCTTAGTTTTGCTATTTTTATACATTTTATAGTCTGTGAAATAAAGTCTACCTTTTGTAACGAAAGGGTATATTTATGTAATCAATCAAATGTTGGCACAAAACAAAATAGAAATATTATTATTTTTGTATGTAAAAAGAAGAAGGCTGTTGTATAACAGCCTTCTTCTAGGTATAAAACGTATATTTATTTTTATTCTGCTTGAGAATTTTCTTTTATAATATCTTCAATTAATTGCTCCAGTTCTGCCAAGGTAGACAAATATCCCGCTCTGCGTCTGAACTCTGCCGCGCCATGGATTCCTTTTACATACCAGCCAACATGTTTACGGGCCTCTTTCATTCCATGTTGTTCTGTTTTGTGGTCGCATAAGGCTACCATATGTTTTCTCATAACCAGCATGCGTTCCATAATAGAAGGTGGAGGAAGAATGGTGCAGTTATCAGACAGATATGCGTTTATTTGTGAAAAAATCCAAGGATTTCCCAACGCACCACGACCTACCATAACCATATCACAGCCTGTTTCTTCTATCATCTTGGCAGCATCCTGCGCAGTGTTGATGTCACCGTTTCCGATTACGGGAATAGAAACGGCCTGTTTTACCTTACGAATTATATCCCAATCGGCAGGAGGCGTATACATATCCTCTCTGGTTCTGCCATGTACTGCAATTGCGTCAGCTCCGGCTTGTTCGCAAATACATGCTACTTCTACTGCATTGATACTGTTTTTATCCCATCCTTTACGGATTTTCACGGTTACAGGAACAGACACAGCTTTTTTAACAGCCGAGACAATATCTCCGCACAAATCGGGACGTTTCATCAAAGCACAACCGCCTCCGCTGTTACTGATTTTAGGAGCCGGACACCCCATGTTAATGTCAATGGCTTGGGGTTCAAATTCCATTGCTTTTTCAGCTGCTTTGGCCATAATTTCAGGTTGATCTCCAAAAATTTGGATTGCTGCAGGACGCTCTGCAGGGGACAGCTCCATTAACTCTTTGCTTTTTCGGTCACTGTATTGCAGCCCTTTTGAGCTTACCATTTCAGAGATGACGTATGCAGCGCCAAAAGAAGTGCACAGTTCACGAAAAGATTTATCCGAAACACCTGCCATAGGTGCCAAAATTGCTTTTCCATCAAAAGAAATATTGCCGATTTTCAAACTAAACCCTACCGTTTCTAAGTAAATTAAAATACATAAAATTTTAATAATGAGTTATTCTATCATAAAACAGGGAATAACGCAATTTTTGTTATTGATAAACAGCAAATTTGTATTAAAAATTGTGTTATGACCGTATAGCAGGTTGAAATTTTGGCAATTGTTAAAACATAATAATCCTGATATAGCCTAGCAACAGCAGAAAAGATAGGATTCTGGCTGTTACGAGACCGCTTTAACATGTATTTGACAAAAATTATGTAACAATTTCTTTTATGTTATAACAACCTCAAAACAGCTTCAAAATTAAAAATTTTGACTGTTATGAGAACGTTTTAGTTTTTATTGCGTTAAAAATTGCAACACAATTTTCTAATGCTATAACAACCTAGCAACAGCAACAAAACTAAAGTTTTGGCTGTTGGCTAGAGCGTTTTAACGTTTATAGGTTAGAAATTGTGAAACAATTTCTTTTATGTTATAATAAAACAAATTATAGTTAAGCATTATTTTAACTATCTTGGAAAGGTACGGAAAATACTTATGAAGTTACTTGTGCTGGACGGAAATAGCATATTCAATCGAGCTTTTTATGGAATTAAATTATTGACCGCAAAAGACGGTACGTTTACAAACGCTATTTATGGTTTTTTAACTATGCTGCATAAAATCAAGGAAGATACAAATCCTGATGCGGTAGCGGTAGCATTTGATATGCGTGCACCAACATTTCGCCATAAAGAGTACGATGGTTACAAGGCTCAGCGCAAAGGTATGCCACCGGAATTGGCACAGCAGCTGCCAATTTTAAAAGAGCTTTTAACGTTGCTGGGTTACCGAATTGTAGAATGTGAAGGATACGAAGCAGACGATATTTTAGGAACTTTGGCACGAGTATGCACAGAAGAAGGTCACGAATGTGTGTTGGCCACAGGAGACAGAGACAGCTTGCAGTTGGTCAATCCGTCAGTTACAGTGCGTTTGGCGGCTACAAAGTTTGGGCAGCCGGTTGTAACGGTATACGATGAAGCCAAAATAAAAGAGGATTACGGTGTGACACCGCACCAGTTAATTGACATCAAAGCATTGCAAGGAGATAGTTCCGACAATATCCCAGGTGTTTCAGGAATAGGTGCAAAAGGCGCGGCGGATTTGATTCAAAAATATGGCAGCATTGAAGCAATTTATCAAAATTTTGACCAGCTGGATTTAAAACCTGCCATGCGTAAAAAACTGGAAGAGGGCAAAGAGTCCGCCTTTTTAAGTTATAAGCTTGGTACCATCTGTCTGCAAGCGCCAATTGATACCAATTTGGAACATTACCATGTGTCAGAGGGAGATGTTCAGGCAGCTGTACGGTTGATGGCAAAATTAGAATTGTTCAGTTTGATTAAAAAATGGGGCTTGGATCAAATTGAAGTGGAACAAGAAGCACTCATCACGGAACAATCTCTGCAAATTCAGGAATGCGATGATACGCAAAGTTTACTGCAGCAATTACAACAAACAGGCAGCGCCTATTTTTTGGTGTCTTATCGGGACAAACAAGTTGAAACTTTATATTTTCATTTAGAGAATACCATTTGTACTGTTAATACAGCGAAACATGCTGATTTTTTAAAAGCGTTTTGTGAAAGCGAGGATATCAAAAAGTATACTCATGATGTCAAACCGTTGTATGCTGCGTTATATAGACAGAATATCGGTTTGGTTCAGGTAGAAATGGATACCATGCTTGCGGGTTATTTGCTCAATCCTTCTTCTTCCAATTATGAAATAGAGCGTATGGCAACAGAATACGGTGTGGAGCAGCCCCAAATGGATTCCCGGCTGATTGAGCAAGATTCTATGGTAAAATGGGCGGCAATCTATCCCGCTTTATATAGGGTGATAGATGATAAAATTTCTCAGAATACACAGCATAAATTACTGCATGAAATTGAACTTCCGCTTGCCAAAGTATTGGCACAAATGGAAGAATTGGGATTCGCCGTCGATAAAGCAGGCATTGCCGAATACGGTGAAATCATGCAGAACAAAATCGACCGGCTGCAGGATTTAGTGTATGAGGAAGTCGGTTACCAGTTTAATTTAAATTCTCCAAAACAATTGGGAGAGGCATTATTTATAAAACTGGGTCTGCCTGCCGGGAAAAAGACAAAAACAGGATATTCCACTAATGCAGAAGTGTTGGAAAAACTCCGTTATGAACATCCCGTGGTAGAACTGATTTTGGAATATCGTACATTGGCAAAAATCAAATCTACGTATTGTGACGGTTTGTTAAAAGTGGTGGAGGAAGATGGACGCATCCATTCCAGTTTTAATCAGACAGAAACACGGACAGGCCGTATCAGTTCAACGGAACCCAATTTGCAGAATATCCCTGTTCGTACTGATGTTGGCAGAGAGCTGCGCAAGTTTTTTGTTGCAAAAGAAGGCTGCGTTTTAGTAGATGCAGACTATTCTCAGATTGAACTGCGTGTATTGGCACATGTAGCAAACGACTCCGGCATGATAGAAGCATTTAAAGAAAATGATGATATTCACCGCAATACTGCCGCACAAGTGTTCCATATGCCTCGTGAAATGGTAACACCGTTAATGAGAAGCCGTGCAAAAGCGGTTAACTTTGGTATCATTTACGGAATCGGTGCATTTTCGCTTGCAAAAAATATAGGCGTTACCCGTAAAGAAGCAGAGGAATATATCAAAACGTATTTGGACCATTTCAGCGGTGTGCGCAATTACATGACAAATGTGGTGGAACATGCAAAAGAAACCGGCTATGTGGAAACGTTATTCGGACGTAGACGTTATCTTCCCGAATTGAGTTCGTCCAACTTCAATTTGCGTTCTTTTGGAGAGCGTGTTGCCATGAATATGCCAATTCAGGGTACTGCTGCGGATATCATCAAAATTGCAATGATTCGCGTAGTGCATCGATTGGAAAAAGAAGGTTTGCGCGCCCGTTTAATCTTACAAGTGCACGATGAATTGATTGTAGAGGCTCCGGAAGAAGAAGCTCCTCTGGTTCAGCAGCTGTTGACAGAAGAAATGGAACAGGCAATTCACCTATCTGTTCCAATGGTAGCGGAAGCAACCATCGGAAAAACTTGGTATGATGCAAAAGCTTAAATATTGCTTTTGCATACAAACAGCTGGATACATTGCATGATACACCGAGAGTAAATCATCTCTCGGTGTATTCCTATTACATAACAAATGGATAAGGGGAACGGATATGGTTTTTATTTGCCCTATTTGTAAGAAAAAATTAGAAAATACAGTTCATACATACTGCTGTGAAAACGGACATAGTTATGACGTATCTGCGCAAGGCTATGTTCATTTGCTGCCGCCGAATAAAATGCATTCCAAAATTCCGGGAGATAACCGTCAAATGGTTGCGTGCCGCAGAGAATTTTTGGAAACAGGTCTTTACCTTCCGTTCAGTAATCGGCTCAATGATTTGGTGGAGGAAGCAATTAGAAATAAAACGCAGCCTGTCGTTTTGGATGCAGGCTGCGGAGAAGGCTACTATACAGGGCGTGTGAAAGCGCATTTGGACGCATTGGGAATTCAGGCAGAGTTTGCAGGATTTGATATTTCTAAATTTGCCGTGAAAGCGGCGGCGAAAAAGTACCGTGATATTCAATTTGCAGTGGGCAGTATTTTTGACAGTCCTATTGAAAGCAATTCGGCAGATTGTTTGCTGAATATTTTTGCCCCCATTGTGCCTGAGGAATTTCAAAGAATTGTAAAGCACGGCGGTGTTATGATACTTGCGGTTCCGGGAGCACGCCATTTGTTTGGATTAAAAGAGATTTTGTATGAACACCCTTATGAAAATGAAGAAAAAGATACATTTTACGATGGATTTGCGTTTCAGAAACGTGTCACTGTCAAAGATGAAATTTACATTACCCAACATGATATCATTGCCGACTTATTTGCAATGACGCCTTATTATTGGAAAACCACCATACAAGGCAGCGAACGTTTGAAGCGTACGGAGACGCTGAAAACGGAAATTCATTTTGATTTCTTGGTGTATCAGAGAATATAGAAAAAGGAGAAATTGCATTGCGCAAACAAAAAAATCCGTTAAAACCTTTGGAATACCAACCGTTTAATCCTCATAAGGCTTTTGAAATGTTAAGAAAAGATACAGATACCATTGTTATCTTCATTCATGGTTTTTTAGGCAGTCCCCATCAATTTATTAGTCTTGCTGATTTTGTATACCATATGGGATATGCGTGTGCCGCTTTGTTACTTCCGGGTCATGGCGGTACAGCGAAGGATTTTGCACATAGTTCGCAGCAACAATGGACAGAGCAGGTCCATAAAGAAGTGCATCGCTATGCAGAGTTGTACCCAAATGTTTATTTGATGGGGCATTCTATGGGAGGTTTGCTTGCAATTAATGAAAGCATCTGCTCCAAAGCCAACGTAAAAGGTCTGATTTTGCTCAATACTGCCATTAAAATAGGACTAAAAAGCCGCAGCTCTTTGTATTCCACAAAGAATTTTTTCAGCCGAAATCCAATTTATAATCGCATTGACCGCTATTACAGAGAAAATAACAGCGTAACAGTAGATAATATCCTGTATACCGTAGGCTGGCTGCCAAGAGTAGTCGATTTAACCCGGTTGTCCAGACTTGCAGTGAAAAATTTGCCTAAGGTGACTGTTCCCGTGTTAATTACCCAGTCTCGCAATGATGAAGCAGTGCTGTGGCGCAGTGCGGAAACCATCGAAAAAGGGCTTACCAACTGTCCTTATCACAGGTTGGTATACTTGCAGCGGTCTTGGCATTCTTATTACTTTAAAAAGGAACGAAAGCAGCTTCAGGATGAAATAAAATGCTTTTTGGATATCTGCACCGGCAAAAATTTGGGGCGATAGAGAAATCATATAAGGTACTTTAAAAAAAGAATAGTTTCGTGTATAATAAAGAAAAATGATGGAAACAGCAGAAAGCAAAGGAGAGGTTCAATATGTTAGTTTATTTTATTTGTACCGGCAATACTTGCCGCAGTCCAATGGCAGCAGCACTTTACTATAAACATTTGAATGATAACGGAACAAATTACGTACAAGTGGAAAGCGGTGGATTGGCAGCTTACGAAGGTGATAAAGTAAGTGACAATGCCGTAGAAGCTTGCAAAGAGTTAAACGTTGATATTTCAAACCACATTGCCCACAGATTAAGAGGAAAAGATTTAATCAGAGGAAACTTTTTTGTTGTAATGGAACCTGTACACAGACAAATTCTGGTAGAAGCAGGTGTTGACCCTGACCAAGTTTATGTCTTGGGCGGACCGGAAGGAATTCCTGACCCATATAAAAAAGATGCGGAAGAATTCCGCAAAGTAAGAGACCAAATTATTGCCTCTTTTGCAGATTTGGATAATGTATTGTTTACACAAGCAAAACAGGCGTGGAAAAAATAAGTATGAATGCCGACATTCAAATGGTACCTATGCAGGAGAAGCATATTCCCGCTCTGGCTCAGCTGGAGCGGCTTTGCTTTTCCCAGCCATGGACTGAAAGCGGCTTGCGCAGCGAACTTCACAATAAGCTCGCTGTTTTTTGCGTTGCAGAGCAAAACGGACAAGTATTGGGTTATGCAGGAATGCAGTGTGTGATGGGTGAATGTTATATTAATAATATTGCAGTTTTTCCACAGTTTAGAGGTATGGGGATTGGTACCCGGTTGGTACAAATGCTGATGGAGCAGGCGATACAGAGGGATGGAGTTTTTATTTCCCTGGAAGTACGCGTTTCCAATCAACAAGCCATTTCTATTTATCGAAAACTTGGTTTTCATGAAGTGGGCTGCAGAAAAAATTTTTATACAGCGCCTGTGGAAGATGGTTTGATTATGACAAAAGAGTTTAAGAGTCAGTAAGGGAGAGATGGTATGAAACTATTAGCAATTGAAAGTTCCTGCGATGAAACCGCAGCTGCCGTTGTAGAAAACGGAAGAACAGTGCTTTCTTCCGTGGTTGCTTCTCAAATTGAAGAGCATAAGCTGTATGGCGGGGTTGTTCCGGAAATCGCCTCCCGACGACATAGTGAGGCAATTGTTGGCGTTACAAAACAAGCATTGGAACAAGCTCATGTCACATTAAAAGAATTGGATGCCATTGCCGTTACCTACGCTCCCGGATTAATTGGAGCGCTGTTGGTAGGCGTAAACTTTGCAAAAGGATTGGCGCTTTCTACAGGATTACCGCTAATCCCTGTACATCATCTGCGTTCCCACATTGCGTCCAACTATATCACCTCTCCTGAATTAAAGCCTCCGTTTTTGTGCTTGGTTGTCTCCGGAGGACATACACATATTATAGATGTCAAAGATTACACAGATTTGCATGTCATTGGGCAAACCAGAGATGATGCGGCCGGAGAAGCGTTTGATAAAGCCGCAAGAGCTATGGGAATGTCTTATCCCGGCGGAGTGCATTTGGATAAAATTGCAGAGCAGGGTAACGAAGATGCATTTACATTACCGCATCCCTCAGTACAGGGTTCTCCGTTAGACTTTAGTTTTTCCGGATTAAAAACGGCAGTCATTAATTTGATACACAATGCTTCTCAAAAAGGAGAACAACTTCCCATTGCGGATTTATCTGCCTCTTTCCGAAAGGCTGTGGTAGATTGCTTGCTCAAAAATGTGATTTTGGCAATGAACGAGACAAATTATAAAAAATTGGTTATTGCAGGCGGTGTTTCTGCAAATTCTTTGTTAAGAAGAAGATTACAGCAAGAATGCAAGGAAAAAGGCTGGGAAATTCATATGCCGGCTTTGAATTTATGCGGAGATAACGCAGCTATGGTAGGTGCTCAAGCCTATTATGAATTTTTAGCAGGAAAAATTGCAGGAATGGATTTAAATGCTTGCGCGGCGATGCCGATAGATAACAATTTTTAGCAAATTTAACTAAAAATTATGAGATTATAAAACAAAATTCATAAAATACTCATTGATTAATGGGAGCAGATGTATTATACTTAAATTATTGAATAGAAAATTTTGGCTGGTTCCACACAGCCAGGAGGAGACTGAGATGACAAAAAATGAAACCATGTTAAATTGGGTTGGCGAGATGAGAGAGCTGGTACAACCGGATCAAGTTGTTTGGATTGACGGTTCACAGGAACAGCTGGAAGCTCTTCGCGCGAAAGCTTGCAATGATGGTGACTTAATCAAATTGAATCAAGAAAAACTTCCGGGTTGCTATTTGCACCGTACTGCCCTTAATGACGTTGCACGCGTAGAGGCAAGAACATTTATCTGTTCCAAAAAAGAAGAGGATGCAGGTCCTACCAATCATTGGAAAGAACCTGTTGAGACTTATAAAATGCTGTACGATATTGCAAGAGGCAGCTACAAAGGAAAAACGATGTATGTAATCCCTTATTCCATGGGTCCGATTACTTCTCCATATGCAAAGGTTGGACTTGAGGTGACAGACTCTATTTACGTTGTGTTGAACATGGCAATCATGACCCGTGTAGGCAAAGAGGTGCTTGCTCATTTTGGGGATACCAATAATGACTGGGTACGTGGTTTGCATGCAAGCTGTGATATTGATGAGGAAAAACGTTACATATGTCATTTTCCGGAGGATAATACGATTATCTCTGTAAACTCCGGTTACGGCGGCAACGTTCTGCTTGGCAAAAAATGCTTTGCGCTACGTATTGCTTCTTTCCAAGGAAAGAATGAGCAGTGGATGGCAGAACATATGCTGATTTTAGGTGTGGAAAATCCAAAAGGTGAAGTAAAGTATATTACAGCTGCATTCCCATCTGCTTGCGGAAAAACAAATCTTGCCATGTTAATTCCACCGGAAGGTTACCGTAAAAAAGGATACAAAGTTTGGACTGTAGGCGATGACATTTCTTGGATGAGGAAAGGTCCTGACGGCAGATTATGGGCAATCAATCCTGAAAACGGTTTCTTTGGCGTTGCGCCGGGTACCAACCAAAAATCCAATCCAAATGCGTTGGCAACCGTTCAAAAAGGAACTATTTATACCAATGTTGCGCTGAACTTGGATAATGATACTGTATGGTGGGAAGGTCTGGACAAAAATCCACCGAAAAATGGTGTGGACTGGAAAGGAAAACCTTGGGATGGTACCACTGCAGAAGAGAAAGGTGCACATCCAAACAGCCGCTTTACGGCGCCAGCAGAAAATTGTCCTTGCATCAGTAAGGAATTTAGCTCACCGGCAGGTGTGCCTATCTCCGCGATTATTTTTGGTGGCCGTCGCCAAAAAACAACTCCGTTGGTTTATCAGTCCCGTGATTGGAATCATGGTGTGTTTGTAGGCTCTATTATGGCTTCCGAAACAACTGCAGCAGCTACCGGTCAGGTTGGTGTGGTTCGCCGTGACCCGATGGCAATGCTGCCATTCTGTGGTTATCATATGGGCGATTACTTTGCTCACTGGATTGAAATGGGTGAGATTCTTGGTGAGAAAGCTCCAAAAATCTTTAACGTGAACTGGTTCCGTCAAGATGAAAACGGCAAATTTATGTGGCCGGGCTTTGGCGATAACCTACGTGTGCTGGATTGGATTTTGGAACGTTGCGAAGATAATGTAGATGCAAAAGAAACTCCAATTGGCTATTTACCATATGTTGAGGATATTAATACAGAAGGTTTGGATATCGAAAAAGAAACCTTAGAAAAAATCCTGACTGTTAACAATGAAGAATGGTTAGGTGAAGCAGCAGGTATTGAAGAATTCTATCAGAAATTCGGGGATAAACTTCCTGCTGAACTGAAAAATCAATTGAATGCTCTAAAACAGCGTTTATCGAACTAAAACAAATCCCCTCCATGGTATAAACATGGAGGGGATTTTTCTATGCTGAAAAACTTTGCTTAGCTGCGGCTGATTTTTAGTACAATTTCCTCTTCCAAATAAGCAGGAATTTTCTCTAAAAACGTTTTTAAATGAGTTGTTTGGTTATGTTTTTCCACACTTTCATCATCAGCCCAATTTTCTACAATGATATATTCGTTGTGATGCTTTACATTTCTAAAATGGTCATAAAATAAACAACCGTCATCCTGACGAGATTTTTGTACCATATCGTCTAAAAATGCCAGATAATCTTGTTCTTTTTCTGCTTTCACTTTTAACAGTACGTTGATGGTAATCATGAGAAGTCCTCCAGTTTCATTTATAAAAAATATAAGTATCTTATTCATGGAGACACTATATTTTTGGGCTTAAATTTTTGTTAAATGACCATACCGCCGTTAATGCCAAATACTTGACCTGTGATAAAATCAGAATGGTCCGAAGCTAAAAAGCCTACCATTTGGGCAACATCTTCCGTCGTTCCAATGACTCCCAAAGGGGTTTCTTCTTTTAGCATCTCCAGAGTTTGTTTATCCAAATGGCTGTTCATAGCAGTTTTTATCACGCCGGGTGCTACGCAGTTTACTTGGATGTGAGAGGGGCCCACTTCTTTTGCAAGTGCTTTTGTCAAACCAATGACGGCCGCTTTAGAGGCGGAGTAGTGGACTTCGCAGGATGCTCCTACTTGTCCCCACATAGAAGAAATATTGATGATTTTTCCGTTTTTGTTGTGAATCATATCCGTCAATGCCTGCCGGCAGCATAAGAACATGCTCTTTACATTTACTGAAAACATCGTGTCCCATTCTGCTTCTGTAATGTCTGAAAATAACTTCTGTTGTGAAATTCCTGTATTGTTTACCAGCAATGAAACAGTGCCCAAATGTTTTTTTGTTTCTTCAAACATAATTTTTACTTGAGAAGCATTGGATACATCTGCGCAAATGGCAATTGCTTTATTTCCCAGAGAATGTTTGTTTAACTCTGCGGCAAGTTCTACTGCACAAGTTTCACTGCGGAAATAATTAATGGCAACATTGTAACCTTGCTCAAATAACTGCTGTACAATTGCTTTTCCAATACCGCGGGAACCGCCGGTTACCAGTGCGGTGGGATACATCATAAAAACACCTCCTGATGCTTTATGTCATATTGCCTGTTGTCAACATAATTGCCGCCAAAGCAGCAACGGGTGCTGTTTCTGTTCTTAGAATACGTGGCCCTAAAGTGGCTTTTTTTGCTCCTAAGTCAAGGGCGAATTGTACTTCTTCCTCTGAAAATCCACCTTCAGGACCAATAAAGATAGAGTATGCTTTACAGGAAGAGTCAATGCATTGCTGCAAAGACTGTCCTCCGCCTTCGTAGAAGAAGAGAACTGTGCTTTCTGAAGCAGATTGTCTTAGTGCGGCTGAAAAGTCCGTTAAGGGGCTTACAGGAGGCAATATTCCCCTGCCGCATTGCTTCGCTGCTTCAAAGGAAATCTTCTGCCACCGTTCTACCTTTTTTTGAGCAGATTTTTGGTCAGGACGTGATACACACCGTTGTGTTAGCATAGGTACAATGCGGGTAACCCCCATTTCTACTGCCTTTTGAACAACACTGTCCATTTTATCAGATTTGGGAAGCCCCTGATATAATGTTACAGATACAGAAGGTTCGCTGATAGTGGGGACAGAACTGTTCACGGATACCACAACTTGATGCTCGTCCATAGAGGAGATGGTGCAGTGATAATCCATACCTTGACCGTTGCAAAGGACTAAAGATTCTCCGACCTTCATACGTAAAGATTTTGTAATATGCTTGCTGTCTTCTCCTGTAATAATCGCTTGACGGCTCGGAGATTCATTGATGAAAAATCTTGGCATAAAAGTCACCTCTTTGTTTATTGTCTTTATTTTATCACATGCTGTATCCGGCGTAAATAACTTTTCCTGTCTTTGCTAAATAGAAAAAGAAAAGAGGCTTTCATATAAAGCCTCTTAATAGTTAAAATTCTAATTTTTTATTGATATAATCAACCAAATTATCAATTGCAATGCGTTCCTGCTGCATGGTATCGCGGTCGCGGACAGTAACGCATTGGTCTTCCAAGCTGTCAAAATCGTAAGTAATACAGAATGGAGTACCAATTTCGTCCTGTCTGCGGTAACGTTTACCAATAGAGCCTGCATCGTCATATTCCACCATAAAATGTTTTGATAACATTGCGCGTACTTCTTCCGCTTTTTCACCTAATTTTTTGGAAAGAGGTAAAATAGCTGCTTTATATGGAGCAAGAAACGGATGCAGTCTCATCACGATACGAGTGTCCTTTTCATCAATGACTTCTTCGTCATAAGCGTCACATAAAAATGCAAGTGCAATACGGTCGGCTCCCAAAGATGGCTCAATGACATAAGGAATGTAGCGCTCGTTTGTTTCAGGGTCAAAATACTCCAGGCTTTTGCCCGAATGTGTCTGATGCTGTGTGAGGTCGTAGTTTGTTCTGTCTGCAATGCCCCATAGTTCTCCCCAGCCGAATGGGAACAAAAATTCAATATCAGTAGTAGCGGTGGAGTAAAATGAGAGTTCTTCAGCGCTATGGTCACGCAAACGAATGTTTTCTTCTGCAATACCCAAGTTCAAAATGAATTGTTTGCAGTAATCTTTCCAATAATAGAACCAGTCAAGGTCTGTACCCGGTTTGCAGAAGAATTCCAGCTCCATTTGTTCAAATTCACGAGTACGGAAAACAAAGTTGCCGGGAGTAATTTCGTTACGGAAAGATTTTCCGATTTGTGCTACACCGAACGGTAGTTTACGACGTGTAGTACGCTGAATATTGGCAAAGTTTACAAAAATGCCTTGTGCTGTTTCTGGGCGCAGAAAAATTTCGTTTTTTGCATCTTCTGTTACGCCTTGGAATGTTTTGAACATGAGGTTAAATTTACGAATATCTGTAAAATTTGTGGAGCCGCAAGCAGGACATGCCACTTTATGCTCGCGGATATAGTCGGCCATTTGCTCGAAAGTCATAGCATTTGCATCACCGCCGACCTCTTCAATTAATTTATCTGCACGGTGACGTGTTTTGCATTCACGGCAGTCCATAAGAGGGTCAGAAAATCCGCCAACGTGTCCGGAAGCAACCCAAACCTGCGGATTCATTAAAATAGCGGAATCAAGCCCTACATTATAAGGACTTTCTTGGACGAATTTTTTTAACCATGCTTTTTTCACATTGTTTTTGAATTCAACACCCAAAGGTCCGTAATCCCAAGTGTTGGATAGTCCGCCGTAAATTTCGGAGCCTTGATATACATAGCCTCTGTTTTTACAAAGAGCTACAATTTTTTCCATGGTTTTTTCGCTGTTCAACATATTTATTATCCTCCACGCTTACTTTTGTTTTGTATGCTGTTTATTATTAAATATAAATAATTTACTGAATATATAATTCATAATAATTACAATTATGTTGGAAATAATTTTAACAATCCATACATTAATGCCCCATAGATCTGCCATTAGCCATACGACCAGCATATCAAATCCTAGGGAAATCAAACGAGCGATTAAAAAGAAAACGGTTTCTTTCAATAATACTTTTTTATCTGTAGATTTGCTGTTAAATACAAAAATTTTATTTGTGACAAAAGCAAATATAACAGATAGTATCCACGCAATTGTATTGGACAAATAAATATCCCATTTTAAAATATCTGACAATAAGCCGCATACTGCAATATTGATAGCAGTTGTTAAAATACCAAAAACAAGGTACAGAATGGTTTCTTTATTAATCAGCTTTTTCCACAACTTTTCCAAATTTTCGCCTCCAAGGTACTATATTCTTATAGTGTACCATTACAAATGAATACATGCAAGCCGAAATCCGTAAGAAAAATTGTGAATTACAATATTTTTATAAAAAAATAAAAAAAGGGGTTGACGAAATGTTTAATATGCGATATAATCAACAGGCGAGTTCAAAAGCAGATAGTTTTTGAAGCATAAATCGAGGTGTAGCTCAGTTTGGTAGAGTGCTTGGTTTGGGACCAAGATGCCGCAGG
>UQNI01000019.1 GCA_900542375.1 uncultured Oscillospiraceae bacterium
ACGTTTTAACGTTCTATCTGTTAGAAATTGCATAGCAATTTCTTTTATGTTATAATAATTATGATTATACAATTTGTAATATAAACTGTGGCTTATATACAGGCACAGACCTAAATTTAATCAAAATGCGGGCTATACAATTTACGTTAAGGGAGTGCACAGAATGATAAACGGACTAACCCTGAAAAATGCATTTATTTCAGGTGCAAATAATATTTCTAAGCATAAAAACATGGTAAATGATTTAAATATTTTCCCTGTTCCGGACGGCGATACAGGCACTAATATGTCTATGACAATGTCTGCTGCTGCAAATGAATTAATCAAAACAGAAAGTACACATGCAGGTGAAATCGCAAAAATTGCAGCTTCCGCTTTATTAAGAGGCGCACGCGGCAATTCCGGTGTTATTCTTTCCCTTTTGTTCCGTGGCTTTTCAAAAGGAATTGAAGGAAAAGAAACCATTTCAGGCATAGACCTTGCAAACGCATTGGGTCTCGGTGTGGAAGATGCCTATAAGGCCGTTATGAAGCCGACTGAGGGGACCATTTTAACTGTCTCCCGTGTTGCTTGCGAAAAAGGAAAGGCTGCTGCTGCCATTGAAGATGATGCCGTATACGTATGGTCTGCCATTTGTAAAGGCGCTGCGGAAGCGTTGGAAACAACACCTGAGTTACTCCCTGTTTTGAAAAAAGCAGGTGTTGTGGATGCCGGTGGAAAAGGGCTATGCTTAATTTTAGATGGTATGCTGTCCGTTTTCAAAGATAATGTTTTAATCGCTGATGAAATGCCCGTAAAAAGCGAACAACCATATGAAGACGATTTTTTCCGTAATGCTGCGGCAGAGTTTGACCAGGATATTACTTTCACGTACTGTACGGAATTTATCATTGGCAGAGAAGAAACTTGTACAAAACCACCCTTCGAATTGCGCGCCTATTTAGAAAGCATTGGAGACTGTGTGGTAGTGGTAGATGACGATGAGATTATTAAAGTCCATGTGCATACGGAAAATCCCGGTAACGCTTTACAAGAAGCACTCACTTACGGACAATTGCTCACCATTAAAATAGAAAATATGAAAGAACAGCATCGCATTGCTGCGGAAGAAGCAGTAAAAGCAAAAGCTGCACAAACAGCAAAACCTCAAACTTTAGAACCGGTAGAGCCGACAGAAGAAATTGGTTTTGTAGCTGTTGCGGCAGGCGAAGGATTAAAAACCTTATTCAGTGACCTTGGCTGCTCCCATGTTGTCAGCGGAGGTCAAACCATGAATCCAAGTACAGAAGATATCGTAGAAGCCGTACTGGCTACCCCTGCCAAAACAGTTTATGTCCTGCCTAACAATAAAAATATTATCTTGGCGGCAGAACAAACCATTCCTTTGGTTACAGACAGAAAAGTGATTGTACTGCCTACCCGTACCATTCCCCAGGGATTATCCGCTATGCTCGCATACGAAGGAGAAAGTACACCTGAAATCAGTGCGAACGTTATGATGAACGCTGCAAATGCAGTGGATACCGGACTCATTACATTTGCAGCCCGTGACTCTGAATTTGGCGGTCATAAAATGAAGGAAGGCGACATTTTAGGTCTGGAAAACGGTAAACTTGAAATCATTGACAAAGATCCTGTGCATGCAGCTACTCGTTTGGCACGCTCCATGTCCAAAAAGGGAACTTCCTTTATTACCATTATTTACGGTGACAATGTATCTGAAGCGGAAGCAGAGGATGCCTTCCAACGCATTAAATCCAAAGTAGGAAATGAGATTGAAGTAACTTTGGTAAACGGTGGTCAGCCTATTTATTACTTCATTCTCTCGATTGAATAAATATGGCTTCACTATTTGAACAAGAAATACAAACATTAACAGGCGTCGGCGAAAAGCGCGCTAAGCTGTTCCATAAGCTTGGCGTGTTTAGCGTTGGCGCTTTATTGCGCTTTTATCCCCGCACATATGAGGATTGGAGTCAACCGCTTACCATTGAACAAGCACCTTTTGGAGTCCCCTGTGCTATACGAGCCGTTGTTTTGCATAAACCCATAGAGACGCGTATTCGCAAAGGTATGACTTTATATAAAACCTCCGTAACAGACGGCATGCGTGATTTACAGCTCACTTTTTTTAATAATCCTTATATTGTCAATACTTTGACAGAAGGAAAAGAATATATTTTTTACGGTAAAGTATCCGGTACCCTTCTGAGAAAAGAAATGAGTGTACCTGAATTTTATCCTGTTTCTTCCGCGCCTTCGGTGTGCCCTATTTATCATCAAACAGAAGGATTATCTACTCGAATGATTCGTAATGCTGTAAAGCACGCTTTGGCATTATTGCCTGAGCAAGTCAAAGATCCGATTCCTTATAGCATTCGTATGCAGCACCATCTTTGTGAGCTGAGATACGCCTTAGAACAAATCCATTTTCCGGATTCTATGGAATCTAAGGAGATTGCTAAAAAAAGACTGGTATTTGAGGAACTGTTTACATTACAGCTGGGACTTCTTGAATTAAAATATCGTAAAAAACAGGAAACTTCCCTGCCGCCTTTTATCGATTACAGCAACGAGTTCTTCCAACTGCTTCCCTTCGCTCCCACCGGCGCACAAAAACGTGCCATTTCAGAGGCAATGGCAGATATGACAAACCCCAAAAATAGAAAACCTATGAGTCGATTGGTGCAAGGCGATGTAGGCTCCGGTAAAACAGCTGTCGCTGCTGCTTTATGTTATTCTGTCATCAAAAATGGCGTGCAGGCAGCATTAATGGCTCCCACTGAAATTTTAGCGCAACAGCATCATGCATCTATTTCCAATATTTTAAAGGATACAGGTATCTCTGTTGGTCTGTTAACCGGCTCTGTAACACCTGCCAAAAAAAGAAAACTGCTTGAACAGCTCCAAGATGGTTCCATAAAAATGGTAATCGGCACCCATGCGCTTATCAGCGAGACCGTAGCATTCCAAAATCTTGGTCTTGTCATTACAGATGAGCAACATCGTTTTGGCGTTGCTCAAAGGAGTTTGTTAGCTGAAAAGGGCAATCATCCTCATATGCTGGTCATGTCTGCTACCCCCATTCCAAGAACATTGGCACTGATTATCTATGGAGATTTAGACATATCTGTTCTGGACGAACTCCCTCCCGGACGTCAAACCATAGAAACGTATGCAATTAGCAGCCGAAAACGTGCACGGGCTTTACAATATATTCGTACCCATCTGGACGCAGGACAACAGGCGTATATTATCTGCCCCTTGGTGGAAGAAAGTACCAATGATATGGCCAGTGTGGTACAGTATGCAAACGCTTTGCAAACAGAAACATTTCCGGACAAAGTGATTGGTATTCTGCATGGTAAAATGAAACCAAAAGAAAAGGATACTGTCATGACTGCATTTGCAAAGGGAGAAATTGATGTCCTTGTCTCAACCACTGTTGTGGAAGTTGGTGTTGACGTTCCAAATGCAGTGATTATACTAATTGAAAATGCAGAAAGATACGGATTATCCCAGTTACACCAGCTGCGAGGACGTGTAGGGCGAGGAACCATGAAATCCACCTGCATTTTGGTTTCAGATGCGCAAAACGAGGAAGCGGTTGCACGTTTAAAAATTCTGTGCAGTACATCAGATGGATTCCGTATTGCAGACGAAGATTTGCGTTTACGAGGTCCGGGAGACTTTTTCGGAGAAAAGCAGCATGGTTTGCCGGATTTGAAAATTGCTAATATGGCAGAAGACATGGAAGTATTAAAAGAAGCACAATCTGCAGCCAGACATGTGCTTTCCTGTGACCCTAAATTAGAACAACCTGAACATCGAGGATTAAAGGGACAAGTTAAGCGTCTCTTTTCGGTATTTGGCGGTCAAGGATTCCATTGATTTGATAAAAAGGACGAATCGTACCATAAACGATTCGTCCTTTTTATGTTCTATTTGTCTCATCTTTTTATTATAGGGATATGTCTTCAAATAACTGCTCTATTGTGATGGATAGTGCTTTACAAAAACAAATAATTTCTTGATCTAATACAATCTTTTGTCCTTGTTCAATTTGTTCCAGTTCTTTTGCGCTCAATAATAAGCCTTCTTGTTCTAATTCTACACAGCATTGCTCTAAAGACAAGCCTTTCTTTTCTCTATATCTTTTTATATTTTCTCCACATATATTTTTCCTGTCACCGTCTATTCTTGACATAAGGCCCTCCTCGATTTTTCACACAATACTGAAAGGTACCATACATTTTGTATCCTTTTCGTATCGATTATATCATTCCTTCGTAATAAATTAAACTGTACTGCGTATAATCCACTAAAATAAAAAAGCTGATACAAGAGTATTTTACTCCCGTATCAGCTTTTATCCAGTAATTGTGAATTATATTAACTATTTTTTCCTAAACAATCAATGGTGTGAAATTTCTAGTATGAACGCCATTTTTATTTTCGATTGGGCTCCTGATGTTGTGCCGCGTCATGGTGGCATCCTGCCGAAGCAGCACAATGTCCGCAATCGCATCCACAGGCTTTTTTGCCCTTCTTTTTATCTCTGATTAATTTTACAATAACCAGAATTACGACCGCTAAAACAATAACTCCGGCCAAAAGGGTTCCCCAATTGTTTACAAAAAAGTCCAGCATCGTAATTCCTCCTTAGAAAGTTTATACTTTCACTTTCTTTTTCAATATATTACTTTTTTTATATGGACGGAACAGCATAAACAGTATGAACGCTACAATCAAAAATGCAACAATAGAACCGATGATATTTCCGTTACCTGTAAATAAGCTGCCAAGTTGGAAAATTACCAAAGCAATTGCATAGGCAAACACACATTGATAAGCAATTGCAAACGCAGTCCATTTCGCATTATGCATTTCTCTTTTGATTGCACCCATTGCTGCAAAACAAGGGGCACATAAAAGGTTGAATACCATAAAGCTAAATCCGCTGATAGCAGTAAAGGAAGCTGCGATATTTGCATAGACAGAGCCTGAACCACCATACAAAATACCCAATGTACCAACAATATTTTCTTTTGCAACCAGACCGGTAATGGAAGCAACCGCTGCCTGCCAATTGCCCCAACCAAGAGGAGCAAACAACCATGAAATGCCGTTTCCGATGATTGCAAGGATACTGTTGTCTATTTGGTCTTCGGAAAGCATGGTAAAGGTGCCGTCTATAAATCCAAAATATGTAACAAACCAAATGAGGATTGTGGAAAGCAAAATGATTGTGCCTGCTTTTTTGATAAAGGACCAGCCGCGTTCCCACATACTGCGCAATACATTTCCTACAGTTGGCAAGTGGTAAGCAGGTAGTTCCATAACAAACGGTGCAGGATCTCCTGCAAACGGTTTTGTTTTCTTTAACATAATACCTGAAATGATAATTGCCGCAATTCCAATAAAGTAAGCACTGGGCGCAACCCACCATGCACCGCCAAAAATAGCGCCTGCAATCATAGCAATAAACGGCAGTTTGGCACCGCATGGAATAAAGGTTGTTGTCATAATGGTCATACGCCGGTCGCGTTCATTTTCAATGGTACGGGAAGCCATAATACCCGGCACGCCACAACCTGTACCAATTAAAATCGGAATAAAAGATTTACCTGACAACCCAAATTTGCGGAAGATACGGTCCATAACAAAGGCAATACGAGCCATATAACCGCAAGATTCCAAAATGGCAAGGAAAATAAATAATACAAAGATTTGCGGCACAAAGCCTAACACTGCGCCCAAACCGGCAATAATACCGTCAAGAATCAATCCTTGCAGCCAGTCCACACAGTTGATAGCATTCAGCCCATTTTCCACCAATACAGGAATTCCAGGTACCCAAACGCCGTAATCAGCAGGGTCCGGCTCTGTATAATTATATTGTTCATATACGCCTAAGGCAGCAGTCAACTCTTCTCCCGATGAAGTCACATCTTCTGTAGCTAACGTTTCCTCATCTGTCACCGTATAAGAGGCTTCATCCGTTGGAGAGAATTGAGAAGCAAATTCCGCCAACTCTGTTTTGGCAACAGCAGGATCAAAATCTTCCGATTCGGTATCCAATGCAGCTGTTACCGCCTCCGTATCTATGCCCTGCTCTCCTGCATAATCGATAAAACCATTTACTACCTGCGATGCTTCTCCGAATTGGTCTGCATCTGCTGCATAAGAACTATCGCCAATTCCCAGCAAATGCCAGCCATCTCCGAACACACCATCATTGGCCCAGTCGGTAGCCCAAGTACCTACCGTAGTAACCGACACAAAATAAACAACAAACATAACCAAAACAAATATAGGTAAAGCCAACCAACGGTTGGTCACAACTTTATCAATTTTATCGGAAACAGTAAGGCCTTTGCTGTGTTTTTTATAACAGCTTTTAATGATAGAGGCAATATAAACATACCGTTCATTTGTAATGATACTCTCTGCATCATCATCCAATTCTTCTTCGGCCGCTTTTATATCTTTCTCAATATGCTCTAAAACGGTCTTATCAAGTTTTAATTGCTCTAATACTTTTTCGTCACGCTCAAAAATCTTAATTGCATACCAACGCTGTTGTTCCAAAGGCATATTATGTACGGCTGCTTCTTCAATATGTGCCAGAGCATGTTCTACAACACCGCTGAAGCAATGTTGAGGTACTGTTTTTGTATCTTTTGCAGCCTGAACTGCCGCTTGTGCTGCCTCTGTAATACCCGTACCTTTTAATGCAGATATCTCCACCACTTTACATCCAAGTTGTTTTGAGAGCTCTTCCACATTAATTTTATCGCCATTCTTTTTTACAACATCCATCATGTTAATGGCAATGACCACAGGTATTCCCAATTCTGTCAGCTGTGTGGTTAAATACAAGTTACGCTCTAAATTGGTACCGTCAATGATATTCAGAATCACATCGGGACGTTCTTGAATCAAATAATTTCTTGCAACAACTTCTTCCAACGTATATGGCGAAAGAGAGTAAATTCCGGGAAGGTCCATAATAACAACATCGTTATGTTTTTTTAATTTTCCTTCCTTCTTTTCTACTGTAACCCCTGGCCAGTTACCAACAAATTGGTTTGCGCCGGTTAACGCATTAAACAGCGTAGTTTTACCACTGTTTGGGTTACCCGCCAGAGCAATTTTAATTTGCATTGCTTTTTCTTCCTTTCAAGCTAAGTTCAACCTCTTCTTATTCTATCTCAATCAACTCCGCATCTGCTTTACGAATGGATAGCTCATATCCTCTGATTGTAATTTCTACAGGATCTCCAAGAGGAGCTACTTTACGGATATAAACCTCTGTTCCTTTGGTCAACCCCATATCCATAATTCTACGCTTTGTTGCACCTTCTCCATGAAGTTTAACAACAGTAGCGGTTTCTCCTACCTTCACTTCTCTTAATGTTTTCAATTTTGTCCTCCCTTTCTGCCGCCGGACAGATTAAATCATAATTTTGGCAGCCATTTCTTTACTGATTGCAACCCTGGACTCTTTTACATTTACAATTAAATTTCCGCCATTGGTTGTAATAACAGTAACTGCTGCACCCGGAACAAATCCAAGATTTTCAAGATGAGCCCGTACTTCGGAATTTCCGCCTACTTTGCGGATAATGTGTTCTTTTCCCACATCTGCAAATGTCAATGGTATCATATTTATTCCCTCTTTTCGACAATATAAGACGAGTTACAACTAAATTGTAACGATTCCGCTTTTTTACTACCTCATTATTAAGTTAGCACTTGCTAACATTTTTGTCAAGGATATTACTTAACAATATTTTTGTCTAGTTTCTTCCGATTTCCGTGGGGAATCACAAAAAACATAAAACAATATAATATATGAAAAACATATACGCAATATCATTTAAAATATAGTCTTTCTCTCAAAATGAAATTTCATATTATATATTATATATTTTAAAAACAGAATATAAAGAATGAAATGTGGCATAAACAAAGAAATTTCTTGTTAAAAATATCATATACACTCCTGACGATAACGCTTGAATTTTGTTTAAATTCATGGTAAAGTATAGAGTAAGAATCGACATGTTCTATAACTGACTAGGAGGTAAAAACACCATGTATGAATCTGGAGAAAATTATTTGGAAACCATACTGATGTTGCACCAGAAACAAGGCTATGTGCGTTCGATTGATATTGCCAATGAATTAGGCTTTACAAAACCAAGTGTTAGCCGAGCTATGAGTATTTTGAAAAATGATGGTTATATTGTAGTGGAAAGCAGCGGAAATATTGTTTTAACGGAAAAAGGAAGCAAAAAAGCCAATGAAGTTTATGAACGCCACTTATATATTACAAAGTTCCTGCAAAAAATATTGAATATCCCCGAGGAACTTGCCGCACAAGACGCTTGCCGTATAGAACACATTATCAGTCAAGAAACATTTGAACGTATTAAAGAGAATGTGGACAGTTAAAAATTTTCACCCAACATAGTTTAAATATGTTGGGTGAAAATTTTTTATTTTTTTGTATTGACAATATAAAATCGTTGTGATAGTATATAGGAAGTTAGCAAACGCTAACCCAAAAATAAAATAACAATTTTTATTTTTTACAATCGAGTTAGCGTAAACTAACCTCTATCATTGCGATAGGTAAAGAAAGGTTTGGAGGTTTGTTTCATTATAATGATACAGCAAAAATTAGATACCCTTCTGGCCTCTCATACAGCGCCTACACTAATGGGGGTAAAACCGGCAAATTTAGTTTCATTACCACGTTTTGAAACATTTGAACAAATGGTTCAAAATTATAATGCACACTTAAATCAACAAGATATTTATTTTCATCCTGTGTGCCAATGTAATTGTAAACAACTTCTGCTGGTTTATCGAAAATCAGAACTGGTCAAAACATTATGTGAACCGCAAAAGCGTGCATTTTTATTATCTTACGGTTATCCCGTATATCATAAAAACAATGTGGAACCATATTTTGATGAAATTCTGACCTATTTAGCACAGCGCGTTCAATCCACAAAAGGTTTCCCACATGAAATTGGCATTTTTCTGGGTTATCCTCTGGAAGATGTTGTGGGCTTCATTACGAACAACGGCTGCAATTACAAATACAGTGGTTGTTGGAAAGTATACGGAGACGAAACCTACAGTCGCCGTTTGTTTGCACAATATAAAAGCTGCAAACAGCAATTGTCCCAAGCATTAAAAGATACAGATGGGAATTTATTGCATTGTTTATGTACAAATTCTATTATTCAAAACAGGAGCGTGTAACTCATGGAAAATATTGCAATTATTTATTGGAGTGGAACAGGTAATACAGAAAGTATGGCAAACGCAATTGCAGAAGGTATTTCAGCAGCGGGAGGTACCGCAGCTGTTATGTCAGTAGAGCAATGTTCTCCTGACCAAGTAAATACTTATTCTAAAATTGCTTTTGGCTGTCCTTCTATGGGTGACGAGGTATTGGAAGAAAGCGAATTTGAGCCTTTCTTTGAACAAGTAGAAACCTCACTGCAAGGCAAAAAAATTGCTTTGTTTGGTTCCTATGACTGGGGAACCGGCGAGTGGATGGAGAACTGGTGTGACCGCGTAAAAAATAACGGTGCGCAATTGTTTGAAACAGGTCTTACAATTAATTTAACACCTGATGCAGACGGTCTTGCTTCTTGCCAAGAATTTGGCAAAAGGTTCTCTTCTTTTTAATTAGCTTACGAGATACATTACATACATTCATTTTTCTGCTAAAAGCCGCGGTGCACAAATGTGCCTGCGGTTTTTGGTTTTTAATCAAAAAAACTCCGTATGAAGTATCAAACGGAGTTTTTTGATTACTCTTGTTGTGTACGTCCCAGCAGCCAATCAACCGAAACATCTAATATATCGGCCAATGCTACTAATTCAAAATCTGTTACAAAGCGTATTTGCCCTTCTAACTTAGATAAACCTGAGGCGTTCATATCTACTCCACTTACCTGCAGTTGCGCCAGCAAGTCTTTTTGTTTCATACCTTGGTTTTTTCTTGCCAACTCAACACGGGCTCCAATTAAATTGCGGTCGCCTAGGGCCTGCTTGCGTAATCTCATAAATTCATCTCCCATATCAGCTGCAAAACTAAAGTATCTTAATACAAGCATAAAAATAAACGTCAGTGTCCTGCACGTTTAAAATGAACAACTTTCACTAATTATAATTGTATTATACTCTATTTTTTGTTTTTCTGCAATAAAAAACAAAATACTACAAATCTATTGTTCAAAAATAACATTTGTTATTTTGTCTCTTTCTTGATATAATATGCTGAACATTTATATTTGATATAATAGGCGTAATACAGAATAAATTTCCTATACTACTATTGGAGATGATAAATGATGGATAATTACAGCGGTTTAAGAACAAACTTAACCATGTTAATGGATTTTTATGAAATTACAATGGCAAATGGTTATTTTACAAATGGATATCGTGACCGAATTGCTTATTTTGATATGTTTTTTCGTCATGTACCAAATGACGGCGGCTTTGCAATTATGGCAGGTGTACAACAACTGATAGAATATTTTGACCATCTGCATTTCAGTGAAGAAGACATTGCATATTTAGCATCTACACAATTATTCTCTGTTGATTTTTTAGATTATCTGCGTACATTTAAATTTTCATGCGATGTATGGGCAGTACCGGAAGGAACGCCTATTTTCCCTATGGAACCAATTGTAACAGTCCGCGGCCCTGCAATTGAAGCACAGTTCATTGAAACGATGATACTGCTGACCATTAATCATCAAAGTCTCATTGCAACCAAAGCAAACCGTATTGTACGTGCAGCACAAGGCAGACCGGTTATGGAATTCGGCGCCAGACGTGCGCAAGGATTTGACGGCGCCATTTACGGTGCACGCGCAGCTTATATCGGTGGCTGCTGCGGTACAGCAAGTACACTTTGTGCGAGAAAATTTGACATCCCTCCAATGGGTACGATGGCTCATAGCTGGGTACAGTTGTTTGATAGTGAATTGGAAGCGTTTCGCGCATATGCCAGAGCCTATCCTTCACAATGCACTTTACTGGTGGATACTTACAACGTACTCAAGTCCGGTATACCAAACGCCATTCGTGTATTTAACGAAGAACTGCTTCCCAGAGGATATCGCCCTGCGGGTATTCGCATAGACAGCGGAGATATTACCTATCTCACTCGCCATGCACGTAAAATGCTGGACGATGCCGGATACGAAGACTGTAGTATCTGCGCTTCCAATTCACTTGATGAGTTTACTATCAGAGATATTCTCATGGAAGGAGCCTGTGTGGACAGCTTTGGTGTAGGAGAAAGAATGATTACCTCATCATCGGAACCTGTATTCGGCGGTGTTTATAAATTAGCAGGTATTGAAGATGAACATGGTAATATTATTCCTAAAATAAAAATCAGTGAAAATACTGCAAAAATTACAACACCATGCTTCAAAAATTTATGGCGATTATATGACAGAACCAGCGGCAAAGCAATTGCAGACGTTGTAACTCTGTTCGATGAAGTGATTGATGATTCCAAACCGTACACTATTTTTGACCCTGTGAATACTTGGAAACGGAAAACAGTGGAATCATTTCGTGCAGTACCTTTGCGCCAGCAAATATTCAAACGCGGAAAGAATATGACTACCCCAAAATCATTGCAAGAGATTCAGGCATACTGTAAGGAACAAGTGAACACTCTATGGCCTGAAGTCCTGCGGTTTGACCATCCACATAACTATTATGTAGACTTATCTCAAGAGCTGTGGAGTATTAAAGCAGAATTGTTACAAAAGAACAGCAGCAAGTAAAAAAAAAAGCGATTGAATGATTCAATCGCTTTTTTCATGTAAAAATATATAACCTATTTGTTTGCTTCTATTTCAATAGGACCGTTCTTCTTTTCAAATGCTACTACCGCTTGTTTAATATAATACAAAACTTGACTATTTGCAGATCTTCCATCATATGCAGCCATATAATGCAGTTTGTGTAAAAGGTCTTGTTCAATTCTGATAGAATAGCTTTTAATTTTCATGAACCCTTCCTCCCGAATATGTTTTGTATTCATTTTAAACTTAATACGGGCTTCTGTGTGAAAAACAGATACAAAATGTAGCTATACATTAAATAATCAGTATATATCTATTATTTGTTTCGTAGATAACTTTCACATAACAATTTTATACTATGAGTGATGTTCATCCGGATGATAAAATCCCGGTGGTGGGGTTATATTACTTTCATCTGTTTTTTCTTTAGACATGGAACGAAATTGAAAATATAACTTTTCATCAGCAGTAGCCCCGAATTCCAGACCGCTTTCTTCATGTGAATACTGCTTTAATGCAGCTAAAAAAGAAATCTTATGCGATTTTTCTCTATGCATCAAATACTCTATTGTTTTACGTACATATTTATCCTCAATTTGATGATATAAAGATTCATATATTATTTTGGAACGCTGTTCCGATGCAATATTAGATAGTAAATCTGTTGCAACGTCACCTGTAACGGTAATATAATCCGCACAAAACGGAACACCGTCCATATTTACAAAACAAAAAGGAGACTGCACCCAAAAATCGGAAGGCTTATCAGAAACATTTTCACCTTTCAGCATTTGTATGGTTACACTTATCATCTCCATATGATTGAATTCTTCGGCAGCAATTTCCATAAGCATGTCTTTTAATTCTTGCTCTTTTACATAGAAGCTTTGAGCCATATATTGCATAGCTGCCTTTAATTCACCGTTTGCTCCTCCCAGTTGCTCCTGAAGCAGAACAGCATATTGTACGTTAGGGTGTTCTACTCTTACAGGGTGCATCAATCGTTTGAAATGTTTGAGCAACTTGCTTCCCCCTTTGCTTTACTTTCCGTTCTTTTTCTTGTGCCTATATTTTTGCGCATAATCTGACAATAATAATACCACAATTACAATGACCATACTGCATATGGCTACAAACCATGGAGAAGAGATAACTGTATTCATTTTATCCCATAACTGCCCTCGTTTTATCTCCGGATATACATTGTGTGCCAATACAGGACTGCTCTCCTGAAAACCTTGAAATGCCCAGTCATACAAGTTTTTTGTGTCCAACATTTCTCCATGCACATCACCAATCGGCGCACCTAACGCAACAATCATATACCGCTGTCCATTTTTCTGGGCCGTGGTAACCAAACAATAACCTGCTTCATCATGTGAACCTGTTTTTATCCCTTCAATATATGGTTCATAATAAACAGGTTCATTCTTATCCATCATTTTATTGGTTGTATAAATGGTGCGTTCTCCCGTATATAAATTCGTCGGAGGCAATGTGTATTCTGTTTGTGTTACAATATCCATAAAATAAGGCAGACTCATTGCGTACTGTGTTATTTTATAAAGATCCTCGGCTGTTGTGTAATGATTATCGTCGTGCAAACCGTGAGGATTGGCAAAATGTGTATTGTTGCATCCCAGCTCTGCAGCCTTCTCATTCATTTTATCCACAAATTTATTAATATCTCCATTGCCGATGTATTCCGCCAAAACAAGTGCTGCATCGTTGCCGGATGGTATCATCATACAATGTAACAGCTGTAATGCGGTTAACTGTTCCCCTTGCCGAATTCCGGACAGAGAACTGTCTGTTCCCTGAAGCATAGCTGATACATAGCTGCCGGCCGTTATTTTTGTATTTGCCAAATCAGATATGGATTCCACAGCAACAATATACGTCATAATTTTGGTACAGGAAGCGGGCTCCAACTGCTGTGAAGCGTTTTTTTGATATACGACTTCCTGTGTATTTAAATCTACCATATACAGCGCTTTTGAATTTGTTTCAAACGTTACCTCTTCTCCTGCAACCTGAATCGACAGAAACGGAATGATAAAAAAGATTGCAAGAAAACTTGCCATATAAGGTAGTATTTTTTTTGCCATCTATGATTCCTCCGTTACACAAAGTATCCCTTATGTATGTTTCTTTCATTATCCATATCATTGACATACATATTCGGAATTATTCGATTCTTTTTGAAAAATAACAAAACTGAATCTGTAAAAAATAAAAAATACATCCTATTAACATAGAATGCATTTTAAAAAATTTTATGCCAGAAAACCGTTATCCAACAAATATTGATATGTATTTGGAAATTCCGATTCATCAATCACATATGGGAAACTTGTTTGTGAAAGTCTAATTTGTCCGTGATAGGCACCCGTTAATTGGCGTACAATACTGTTCTGAGACGGAATAAATGATTTTGTATCTATTGTCAGCAAAATCGTATTTTCATCGATTTCTGTATCGGCACTCTTTTGTAAAGTGGACTCTTTACTGTCAGAATGAGATTGATTCATTTCTGTTCTCATAATGTCTTGTTGTAACATTTGAAGCAAAATTTCTTTTTGTCCTTCCTCTGTAATATATGTTCCGGAATCGGCATTTCCTTTTACAACTGTTATCGTATTCAAAGCCTGAGGCTCTACATAAAAAATTAAATTTGATTTTTTAATGTATTCCTCTTGGTTTTCCAACAAATCTTTCTGCTCTTTTCGTTTGGAAGACGTGCTGTTAGTTTCTGTGGTATTTAAATCTCGGAAATATTCCACTGTTCTTGTTAAGGTGCTGCCATCCTTTAAATGATATGTCACTTTTCCGGAAAATATATGGTCAGACATCTGATAAGGATAATGTTTTTCCCGATTCTCATCTACAGTAGCTTGGTGCCAGCTGATTACCGCTTCAATGGAAGTTCTGTCTTGTAAATGAACAGGTGTGACTGTGCCAATGGTTTTTCCATTTACATCCAGAATTTCATTTGCTGGGGTATTATCCAAGTCCAAATCTATACTTTCTACCTGATTGGCAAGCGGTACTTTTGTATCATATCCAAAACACCCTGTAGCCAATATAGCATAGTAAATACCAAACAGTACTAAAAATCCTGCTAAGTATGGCAGTGATTTCAGCAAAGTACGAAAACCTCTGGCATACAATACTTCAATAATGATATGGGCAATTACAGCGCCTATGACTACTCCTGCAAAGAAGGCAACCGTACCGCCCAATGTTGCAAACAAAATATATCCCAATCCAATACCTACTGCACCCGATACTACAGTGCGAATGATGATTTGAGGTACCGGATACGCTTTTCTTCCCTCTGCATTTTCACTTTTTCTGGCACGATACAATAGCCATGATGCAACAATCATGACAACAGTAATACATGCCCACCAAACAAAAAAGGCAATCATATCTGCACTCATAGTTATTCCTTGGCTGGTATAAGCTATAAAAAACACAGGAACAAACGATGCCATATACGGAGAACCTGCTGTTAAAATGGTAGTAAACCCTTCCAGTGTAAAGCCCGGCAGCAATGAATTTACCATGATAATTAGAAGGTACATAAAGATTGGATATGCAACTCCTATTGCAACAGCTGAAATAATGGCATTAAACGTAGTCCCACTACATACTGCAATAAATACGGTGAATGCATAGGTAATTAAGATGATAATCAACAAATAAAGCAAATACAAAAATAATGTACCGTACGGCATGCCTAATATATTTGCTGTCCCTTGCACACAAACCAGTACAATTGCCGTAATGCAGCAGCAAATGACCATTGGGACGGCTAAAATAGTAAATCCGGCTAAAAATCGTCCAAAAAACATTGCAGTACGGGAAACCGGCAATGCATGATAGAAATCTGTACTGCGTTTGTTATGCATGAATCGAAATAATAAAACAGCAGTAATAAAAACAAATAACAATGTCCCTGGTATTATCAAAAACGTAAATAGTATATGGAGTCCGTTTGCAATATTTTCACCGGTAAGCATATGCTGATTCTTTATAGAACTAAACAATATAATTCCCAGCAGAAAAGGCAATGCCAGACATAACAAAATCAAATATATAATGCCGATACCACTTTGCTTTTTTAAAGACCAAGTATACACTGACCACCATTGCCGGAAGCTGTTATGGTATGATTTTGTCAATGTCATAACCGGATACCTCCATTTCACTAATAAATACTTCTTCCAATGTTAAAGGAAGCATTTCAAAATAAACAGGCTTTAGCGCCTCTATTCTTCTGGAAATAACACCTTTGTCACCGCGTATTACCATATTTATCAATGAACCTTTCATATCAAATTTCAGAATATCCAAATCAGAAAATACATCCATTGAAATCATTGGTTTAAATACAGCTTGCAGCTTATGCAGATTTAATTTAAGGCCGTCCAGCTCTTGCTCAAATACTACACCACCTTGATGGAGCAGCCCCACATGGTCACATACGTCCTCCAATTCACGCAAGTTATGAGACGCAATCATAACAGTAATATTGCGCTCAGACACTTCTCGTGCCAATAATTTTTTCAGCAATTGGCGCATAACAGGGTCAAGTCCATCAAAAATTTCGTCCATTAGCAGTACTTTTGGCTGGGTAGACAGTGCACAAATTAAAGCGACCTGTCTTTGCATTCCTTTGGACATACTGGAAATTTTCATTTTTTCTTCAATCGGAAATAAACTACAAAGTTCACGATATCGCTCATGACTCCAGTTGGAGTACATAGAAGCATAAAATTTCGCCATCTCTTTCATGTTGCTTTGCGGAATAAAATAAGGAAAATCCGAAATAAAGAAAATATCATTTTTCACATTGGGATGTTCAAAAATAGGAGTACCGTCAATGGCAACCGTACCGCTGTCCGGTTTATAAATACCAGCAATGGTTCTCAGCAAAGTAGATTTACCCGCTCCGTTAGAACCTACCAAACCAAATACCGAGCCCGGCTGTACAGAAACAGAAATTTGGTTTAAGGCAGTATAGGTTTGAAATTTTTTTGTAAGACGTTCCACCTGTATCATGTTTCTTCACCTGCACTTTCTATATTTAACAGCTGTTCTATGTATTGCAGCAACTCATATTTCTCTACGCCGTGGTCGATGGCCTCTTTTACCGCCAAAGCCACTTTTTCCAATGCCTCTGACTTTTTTACGTCTACACTGGATAAATCCGGTGAAATAAAAGATCCTTTTCCCGGTATGGAATAAATAATTTGATCTCTTTCCAACATTTGATACGCCTTTTGCACTGTATTGGGATTGACGCCTAACTGCTGTCCCAATACTCGCACAGAAGGAAGTTTTTCATTGGGTTCCATTACACCGAGTGATGCCATTTTAATAATTGATTTATACAACTGCTCATAAATTGGCAGTCTGCTTTGATAGTCTAATGTAAACACAAACTCCCTCCTATCTGTAACAACTGTACTATTTAGATTAATACAGTTGTAATATATCATATAAACTATCAAAAGTCAAACCATTTCTCACGACAAAAAAGCGCATGTTCATACATGCGCTTTTGATTTGCAATTTCTCTGCGGATTCCCAATCACCCACCCTGTCACCATTCTGTCATAACCGTCCGTCAGAGTTGTTTTGCTTCTTTCTTATTCACTTTTTTATGAGATTTTTCTTTCGGCGGGAATAATGCTCTTATCATACGGAACAAAAGCTTTTCAATTTCTACCACAACAATCGGCACCAATGCCAATCCAATGACAATTGCCCACTGTAAAATACCTAAATGTGCTGTTTTAAATACCGCAGACAATGGCGGAATCAAAATAACACTTGCTTGCAATGCAATACATGCAAGCGCTGCAATCACCAGTTTACGATTTTTAAACACACCAATATGGAAAATAGAATGCTCTGACCGCATGTTAAATGCATGCGCAACCTGAGACAAGCTGAGTACAGCAAAGGCCATTGTTCTTCCAATGAGCGGTTCTGTGCCTGTTCCGTCAAAGAATACACGGCCAATGGTAAATGCCAGCAATGACAGCGCGCCTATCATACAACCCTCTACCACAATATTATAGCCCATTCCGTTGCCAAACAGACTTTTACTTTGTCGTGACGGTTTGCGCTGCATAATATCATCATCAATCGGGTCTACGCCCAATGCAAGCGCGGGTAAAGAATCCGTAACCAAATTTACCCACAACAGTTGAATTGCCAACAAAGGGCTTGGCATTCCAAAAATAAATGCCACCAAAATTGTCATAATCTCTCCAATATTACACGAGATTAAGAAATGAATGGTCTTGCGTATATTTTCATAGATGCCTCTTCCTTCTCTGACCGCAGACACAATGGTTGAAAAATTGTCATCGGTCAAAATCAAATCCGAAGCTCCTTTTGCAACATCCGTGCCAGACTGTCCCATAGCGCAGCCGATGTCTGCCGCTTTTAAAGCGGGAGCATCGTTAACTCCGTCACCTGTCATGGCGACAACTTCTCCTCTGGCTTGAAACGCTTTTACAATACGCACTTTATGGGCAGGTGATACCCTTGCATAGACACAATATTTGTAAATTTCTTTTTCAAGCTGATGCTGCTCCATTTGGTCTAATTGTGCTCCTGTCAGAGCCATACCGTTTTCATCGAGAATCCCTAACTCTCTGCCAATGGCAGTTGCGGTTGCCACATGGTCTCCCGTAATCATAACAGGACGAATACCCGCTTGTTTACACATGCGAACCGCTTCTTTTGCTTCGGGACGCGGAGGGTCAATCATGCCGATTAGACCGCAAAAAGTCAGGTTGCTTTCTATCATTTTCTCTCCGCTTGGCAATTCTGTTACATCTTTATATGCAACTCCCAGCACACGAAGAGAACGGGAAGCCATATCGCTGTTTCTATGCATAATACGATTTTTTACGGAAGCAGTCAGCGTGTGGCTGTTATTTTGAATATGCACCCCTGTACACAAATTCAGCAGAACATCGGGGGCCCCCTTTGTAATGATGCGATATCCCCCCGTATGCAGGCGATGTATTGTCGTCATACGTTTTCTGTCCGACGAAAACGGGATTTCCTTTATGCGAGGATACTGCTGTTCCAATACATTTTTCTTATTCTTGGAAGCAATCACCAAAGCAGCTTCTGTAGGGTCTCCGTTCACTCGTTCGGCAGACACCGTACAATTGTTACATAACACTGCCAAATTCAATATAAACTCAGGTTCTGTTCCTCTCAAATCCAACGCATGCTCGCTGTCTGCCATTTCCACTACCGTCATTTTATTTTGCGTCAGTGTTCCCGTCTTATCAGAGCAAATCACGCTGGCACCTCCCAGTGTTTCCACTGCAGGCAATCGTCTGATAATCGCACGATTGGTAGCCATTCGTTTGACACCCATTGCCAAAACAATGGTCACAATAACGGGAAGCCCCTCTGGTATTGCTGCAACTGCCAAACTGATGGAAATCATGAACATTTCCAATGGAGATATATGTTGGAATAATCCCAAAATAAAGATAATACCGCAAATAATAAGAGCACCGATACCTAAAATTTTGCTTGTTTTTGCTAAATGATTTTGCAGCGGTGTTTGCGGTGTCTCTTCCGTATTAATCATATGTGCTATTTTTCCTACTTCTGTTTTCATTGCAGTCGCAACAACAACACCTTTTCCTCTGCCCGCGGTGACACTGCTACCGGAAAACAGCATATTGGTACGGTCCCCAATTGGCGTATCTGCAGAAAAAGTACCGTTTGGACTCTTTTCAACCGGTACCGATTCTCCTGTCAATGCAGATTCCTCCGCTTTGAGACTGTAAGATTCCAAAATCCTTAAATCGGCAGGCACCATATCTCCCGTTGAAAGCACTACAATATCACCCGGCACCAAACCGGAAGAATCTATTTTCATTTCTTTTCCGTCTCTAAGCACCGTTGCTTGCGGAGAAGACAATTTTTTTAGAGCTTCAATTGCTTTTTCTGCTCTGCTTTCCTGTATTACGCCGGTGAATGCATTGACAACCACTATGGTTAAAATGATAATGGAATCAATAAAATCCATATCATGGCGTATCAGGGATGTAATAAAAGATACCGCAGCTGCAATTAACAGAATAATTACCATAAAGTCAGAAAATTGACTGATAAATTTTTTGAAAAATCCGTTTTTCTTTTTATGCGTTAACTCATTTGTTCCATATTGCTCCAGTCTTTTTTTCACTTGAGACGTGGATAATCCTTTGTTTTGGTTGGTTTCCAGCTTTTTTACACATTCCTCCTTCGATAAATTTTGCCAATCCACTTTTGCATCCCCCCATTTTTCACTGTATTTTAACTATATGTCGGCATGTACAAATTTAGAATCAAGATATCAACAAACCAATTGACTCTATGAGATACATAGGATTAGAATCATACTGTATCAAATTCAAATTTCTACATACAAACTTATTGAGTAACTCAAATAAATATGGTATAGTGATTAACGGTCACAGTATTAAGTTTCCATTAAAATTTAAGATATCACAATAAAAAGGACTATGGTTATGGAATATCAAATTAAAAATAAAATTTCAATGCCGCGCTACCAGCAAATTGCTGTGGAAATTGCTACCAGAATTGCAAATGAAGAATATAAAGTGGGCGACAAAATCTATACACGCTCTTATATCGCAGGTCATTACGGCGTTTCTCCCGAAACGGCAAGACGTGCTATCTGCGTTTTAAGTGACTTAGATATTGTCGTGTCCGAAAAAGGAAGCGGCGTTACCATTAAATCGCGACAGAACGCCTCCAACTTTATCAAACAATTTAATAAGCGTGAAACCATTGAAAGTATCAAAGAAAAAATATTCCAAAGTGTTGACCACCAAAAACAAGAGATGGAGGCACTGAATCAATATTTATCCGAACTGATTCAAGCATCAGAACATTTTCGGTCCATGAACCCGTTTATGCCGTTTGAAATTCATATCACAAAGGATTGCCACTACTTAAACCGCAATTTATCTGATATACAATTTTGGCAAAATACGGGAGCTACCGTAATTGCAGTGCGAAAGCAGGATGAATTGCTGCGCTCTCCGGGACCTTATATTGAATTATGCGAGCATGATATATTATATTTTCTACCCCAAGACGATTCTACACAGCGGGTAACAGAGTTTTTATATCCTCCAAAAGAAGAATGAGAGTTGAAAGAGTAACAACTTTATTGTATAATGAAGTTGTTACTCTTTTTTTAGGAGGAGAACGCATGTTACAATTTGAACATATTGCGAAAAGTTATAAAACAAAACAGATTCTTCGCGATATTAATTTAACTATTCCAAAAGGTCAGTTTGTGGCAATCATTGGAGAAAGCGGATGTGGGAAAACCACTTTGCTGAAAATGATAAACCGATTGATTAAACCTACTTCAGGAGCTATTTATATCAATGGAGAAAACATCCAAACGATGAACGAAGTGGCTTTACGAAGAAAAATTGGTTATGTGATACAGCAAACAGGCCTGTTTCCTCATATGACAGTACGGCAAAACATTGAAATTATTCCAAAACTTGAAAAATACAAGCCTGCAGAGTTAGAGGAAAACACAAAAAAATTAATGCACATGGTAGGGCTGGATTGTGATGAATTTTTAGACCGATATCCAACTGAATTAAGCGGCGGCCAACAGCAGCGAGTCGGTGTAGCCCGTGCATTTGCAACCAATCCTGATATTATTTTAATGGATGAGCCTTTTTCGGCACTTGACCCCATTACGCGCACCGATTTACAAGATGAATTGGTACAGCTGCAATCTAAGCTGAAAAAAACAATTGTATTTGTTACACACGATATGAACGAAGCAATCAAAGTTGCTGATTTGATATGTATCATGCGGGGCGGCAATGTCCTGCAATATGATACTCCGGAAAATATTCTGAAAAATCCTGCAGATGATTATGTAGCAAACTTCGTGGGTAAAAACAGAATTTGGTCTTCTCCTGAATATATCAAGGTAGAAGATATTATGATTGAACGGCCTGTCACCGCTACCAAAGAAATGTCCATTCTCAAATGTATGGACAAAATGCGTCAATATAAGGTAGACAGCCTTTTAATTATAGAACCCGGTTCCCGTCATTTGCTGGGTATCGTAAAGGCAAATCAGTTAAGAAGCATTGAGGATAAAACACAGCCGATTCGAAGTTTCATCAGTGCAGACTTTGCTGCACTGAATCCGGAACAAACCATTTTGGATGCCATTAAACTGGTTACAAAAGAAAATCATTCTACAATCCCTGTAGTAGATTCCAATTTCTGTTTGGTAGGACTGATAACCAAAAGTAGTTTGGTTACCACACTGAGCCAGCAATATTTTGACTATACAGAGGAGGAGCAGGAATGAATTTTTGGCAATACATCGCAACCAATTACACAGAAATTCTTGCACTTTTGCTGGAACATATCAAACTTACTGCAATCTCAGTGGGTTTGGCTGTATTAATTGGTGTTCCTCTTGGCATTTTTATTTCTTATATGTCAAAAGCAAGTAAAATCGTTCTATCCATTGCAAATGTAATCCAGGCAATTCCAAGTATGGCCTTGCTGGGATTTATGATTCCCTTCTTGGGAATAGGTGCAATTCCCGCCGTTACGGCAGTAGTACTGTATTCATTGCTTCCCATTATAAAAAACACGTATACGGGATTGGAAAGTATCAATCCTCAAACGCTGGAAGCTGCCAAAGGAATCGGCTTAACCCGATTCCAAATTTTAACCAAAGTACAAATACCGCTGGCACTGCCGGTTATTATGACCGGTGTTCGTGTTGCTTCTGTAACCGCAGTCGGTTTGATGACAATGGCTGCATTCATTGGTGCCGGCGGACTGGGTAATCTGGTGTTCTCCGGTATTCGTACCGTAAATAACAATCAAATTTTAGCAGGTGCAATTCCTGCATGCTTGTTGGCATTATTTGTTGATTTTCTCCTAGGTATGGTTGAAAAACTGGTAACACCAATCAGTCTGCAAAAAGGAAACTCCGCACGGAAAAAGAAAAAACGTCTGGTTCAAAAAATTACACTTGGTGTTACTGCTGTTGCTATCATTGTGATTTTCGTGGTTACTTCTATCGGCGGTGGTGCAGCCGGAGCCAGAACCATTACCATTGGCTCCAAAGATTATACTGACCAATTGGTGTTGGGGAATCTGGTATCAGAAATGATAGAAGACCGAACAGATATTCAAGTAAACCGTAAAATGAATCTGGGAGGTACGCAAGTCTGTTTCAGCGCTTTACAATCCGGCGATATTGATATGTATGTAGAATACAGCGGTACCGCCTACAGCGATATTTTACAGCATAGCCCCATTAACGATGTGGATGAAGTATATAACACGGTAAAAACGGAATTCAAAGAAAAATATAACATTGAAGTATTGTCTCAAATGCAGTGCAACAATACGTATATTTTAGCCGTAAAACCGGAAACAGCAGAAAAGTACGGTCTGAGCAACGTAAGTGATTTTGCAAAGGTTGCCTCTTCTTTCAAATCCGGTACCACATTTGAATTTACCAACCGTGAATCCGGACTAATTGGTCTCGAACAGGCATACAACTTTAAAATAGGCGAAAATATACCATTGGATGGCGCCCCTAGGTATACCGCTTTAATGAATGACGAAGTAGACGTAATTGATGCGTTTGCAACAGACGGTCTTTTGAAAAAATTTGAACTTTCCGTGTTAGAAGACGATAAGGGATTTTTTACTCCATATTATGCAATGCCTATCATGTCAGAAAAGGCATTGGAAGAATATCCTGAGATTGTTCCAATATTAGAAGAATTGGGAAATGTGCTAACAAACGATGTCATGTCGGAGTTAAACTATAGGGTAGACGTTCTTCAGCAATCTCCAGAACAAGTAGCAAAAGACTTTTTAAAAGAATCAGGATTGAGTCAAGAATAATATGTTATAACAACCTTGCAACAAGTACAAAATCACAGATTTTGATTGTTGGCAAGAACGTTTTAACGGTTATTCGTTAGAAATAGCATAGCTATTTCTCTTATGTTATAACAACAAAAAAAGACACTCACCTTTTAAGGTGAGTGTCTTTTTTTCTATAAATCTAACTTTTTGCTGGATAATTCTTTTAATTGGCGATCTGCTTCCAATTCTGCTTTGGTTTTTTCTCTGTACAATGTTCTATGAGGTATCCGTTTTACAATAAAAATAAACGCAATTCCTCCTACAATATTGAGATAATACGTTCCTATACGCCAAATAAATAAAGCGGGCATAATCAGATTACCAAAAAATGTGCCGAAGAATAAATAGAAACTTCCTTCTGCACCGCCTGACGCCCCAGGTAAAGGAATGAATGCCGACACCATATTTACAAACGACTGAGCACCTAACATATCAAACACATCGGCGCCTTCAAAATTAAAACTGCGATAGATAAGATACGGGATAATACATGCTACAAAGATTTGTACAATGGTAAAGAATACTGCACCTACATATACCTTTACAGATTTACCCACAAGCTTAGTGCTTTTATGGAAAATAGCAAATTCACTATGGAGTTTATAATAACGTGAAACAGGTTTTTTTACAATTTTTATACGATATAAGAACTTAATAATAGCTCTTAGACATTTATCTGTTGCTTTCTCATTAATTGCAAAAAATAAAACAAGCAAAACAAACGTCAAGTTTGTTGTTAAACCAATAATAGTTAAAAATGAAAAATTACTTACACTGCTCTGAAAAAAAGGTAGTTTCCAAAACACCATAACCAACGCAAATAACACCATAATAATTTGATATACCAAACTCTTAACAGCAATAATGGAACCTGCCCCACCGGTATCCATTCCCAGCTTTCTCATGTAGTAGATTTGCATTGCTTGACCGCCGGTTGCAAAAGGGGTTAATGCGCTATACAAAAGACCTATCATTCCTATAATGAGTGAGTGCCAATATTTCCATTGAGGATATACTTTTTTGCAAAAAAAGTGCAACACCAAGGCTTCCAATAACCAACCGACAATGATAGCAGCAAAAATTGATATAAACCACGGTATTTGAATAGAACCTGCAATCTCCGCAAAGGCTGTGATACCATCTGTTGTAATTAAAAAATAAACCAATACACCGATTGAGATTGCCATTGTAATAATAGCAAACAAATTCTTTTTCACTACAATCCAAAAATTATTGGCTGCGATAACGCATCAATCCTCCCTTCGTTAAAAACTTAACTTTAATTTTATATCAAACTAACATAATATACAAGCTTTTTTTGTTTTTTCAGTCGTTATACCCTTTGTTCTACTTTAAAATATGGTTGTTTTTGTATAAATATCCCTTGATTCTTTCAATAAAAAACGGAAAAGCAACATGATTGATACAATTAGTATCGACCATGTTGCTTCTAACATACAGAAATTATTTTGATTTCTCTTAATCAATAAGTGAAAAATTACTTTTTAATAGCGACATAAAGGTTAATATCCGCATGATTATAATCATCATTGAGATATTCTTCAAAATCTCCCGTAAACGTTCTGTCTAAATCCATATCCCAAATCTTTTCCCATGCGTTCCGTACTGCAGTTTCCATATTACCATGGATACGAAATTTTGCATATGTACCTGCCGGAATCACTCTGGATTCCAAATTACTGTTGTTCAATTCTGATACCTCAACACCTGTTAATACATGATAGCCCTGTTGCGTATAGTCGGAATATAAGCCAATTGCATACTCGTTTGCACGATTTTGAATGGTATTACAAATGCCTTCCTGAAAAAATTTCGTCCATAAGTCACCAATAACTTGTCCCATATTTGGGTCATCATTGGAGGTGTATGCTCCAACACCTACTACTATTTTTTTGTCCAAATTTACAATTTCATATTCCATATGATAGTGACCTCCTTTATTAGATGTTACTATCATACACGGTATAACATGACATAAGAGCGTCATATTATAAATAAAATTTCAGCATTTTCTGTAATTTATCTTTCATTTGATAACGGATTTCCTGTGGTTCTATAATTTCGCAATGCTCTCCAAATGTTGCAATATAATAATACAACCAATCATCACAGGGCAAGGTGCAGGTAACCAGAAAACTGCCGTCATCTGATATCCGGACACAGTCAAATTCATCATAAACCCGATAGCCCATTTCAGCTGATAGTTTCAATGTGACTGTTACTGTGTTTAAATCTACTTCGTTGTCCTGTAAAAAAACATGCTTCGGTGAAAAATGCTGTACTTCCTGCTCAGACATATTCAAGTCTTTTATTCTTCGCAGCTTAAAAAAACGGTAGTCACATTTATGCAGACAAAACGCATACAAATACCAACTTTGACCTTTAAAACACAGCTTTAAAGGTTCTGCAATACGGTTGGACTGCTGTCCATTTGCATTATGATATAAAAAATGGACAACGCGTTTGTGTAAAATAGCTGTTTTTAAAGTCTGAAATAGGCTTACCTCTTCCCTATAATTTCCCCATGAAGAAAAATCTATCTCCAACCAATCTGTTTGGGCTTCTCCAAATAAATTGGACAAACGCTGGATAACGGTTTTCGATTCAT
>UQNI01000020.1 GCA_900542375.1 uncultured Oscillospiraceae bacterium
GGAAAGATGGCGTTTGTGAGACCTGTGGATATGTATGTGTACATAGCGGCGGAGAGGCAACCTGTACCAGCGGAGCTATCTGTGAAAACTGTGGCAAGGAGTATACTGCAAAAGATCCTTCCAAACATAGTGGAAAAGTAGTATGGGTACAGACCGAATCAGATCACAGACAGATATATGATTGCTGTGACGCACAGGTATCTGCAAGCGAAGCGCATGACTGGGAAGATGGTGCATGCAAAGTTTGTGATTATCAGTGTAAACATACCGGAGGAAGTGCGACCTGCGTGAAGAAAGCAGAGTGCGTGATCTGTGGTGAACAGTATGGTGTATACAATATGAGTGTTCATGAAGGTTTGAAATTTGTCGAAGCAAAAGCAGCTACCAAGACCGCAGAAGGAAATGTAGAATACTGGTATTGTGAAGACTGTGGTAAATATTATATCGAACAGAATGGTTTTGTGGAGGTTACGAAAGAACAGACGGTCGTTGCAAAACTGACAGACAAAAAGCAGGATAGTAATTCCGATGATAAGAAAAATCCTACACCTGCTACCGGAGACACAGATAACAACAAACCGACCGGATCCAACGGTAATGATACAAAGACTACACCGACAACGGATACAAAAGCGGCAAATAAGGCAGAAACTACAAAGAAGAAATCTCCAAAGACAGCAGATGATAATCGTATGCTGGTATGGTTTATTCTCTTTGCAGTGGGAGGAACCGCAGCAGGAGTGACTGTTTACGGTCAGAAAAGAAGAACAGGCAGATAGGAAAGAACGGTTTCTGAGGCAGCGCATACGCTGAAGCGTGAAACACTCTCTTGACATTCCCGTCAGATTCGCTTAGAATAACGGTTGATTACAGTTTTTCAATTAGAAAAGGCATATAATAAGAAATCAGCTGTGACGGGAAATAGTACAGGTGGGAAATTCTACAGAGAGAGGATGTACATGTGATGCATGTATGCTGCGACATCCTTGTTTGGAACATTTGGAACCGAGCCCTGAGCCCCATGCGATGAGTATGGCGTAGAACCGGCGTTAACGGTATTGAGTGGATATGCAGCATAATGCATATAAGCAGGGTGGTACCGCCGGAATTCCGGTCCCTATGAGGGATTGGATTTCCGGCTTTTTCTATCTTAAATAAGTGTAAAGGAGATACAGTCATGGCAAAGGACAAAAAATTAGTAGAAGCCATTACATCTATGGATGTGGATTTTGCACAGTGGTACACAGATGTAGTAAAAAAAGCAGGATTAACCGATTATTCCAGCGTCAGAGGATGCATGGTCATCAAACCGGCAGGTTATGCGATCTGGGAGAACATTCAGAAAGAGCTTGACCGTCGTTTTAAAGAGACCGGTGTAGAGAATGTATACATGCCAATGTTTATTCCGGAAAGCTTGCTGCAGAAGGAGAAAGACCACGTAGAGGGGTTTGCTCCCGAAGTTGCTTGGGTTACTCAATGTGGTGACGAAGTATTGCAAGAAAGAATGTGTGTTCGTCCAACTTCTGAAACGTTATTCTGCGACTATTATGCGAAAGTGATTCACTCTTACAGAGATTTGCCAATGCTTTATAACCAATGGTGTTCAGTGGTACGTTGGGAAAAAACAACCCGTCCGTTCTTGCGTTCCGTTGAATTCCATTGGCAGGAAGGTCATACCATGCATGAAACTGCACAAGACGCCATGGCGGAAACAGAGCAGATGCTGAACGTATATGCTGATTTCTGTGAAAATCAACTGGCTATCCCGGTAATTAAAGGGCGTAAAACCGATAAAGAGAAGTTTTCAGGTGCAGAAGCAACTTATACCATTGAAGCTATGATGCATGACGGAAAAGCGCTACAGTCAGGCACAAGTCACTATTTTGGCGACGGCTTTGCCAAAGCGTTTGATATTACATTCCAAGACAGAGACAATAAACCAAGCCATCCGTTTCAAACTTCTTGGGGCATGTCCACAAGAATTATCGGCGGTATTATTATGACGCACGGCGATAACAACGGCTTAGTGCTGCCGCCTGCAATTGCTCCGATTCAAGTTATGATATTGCCGATTGCCCAGCATAAAGAAGGTGTATTGGATAAAGCATATGAGCTGAGAGACAGACTGAAGAGAACATTCCGTGTAAAGATTGATGATTCTGAACAAAGTCCCGGCTGGAAATTTGCCCAATATGAGATGAAAGGTGTTCCGTTGCGCTTGGAAATTGGTCCAAAAGACATTGAAAAAAATCAATGTGTACTGGTTAGACGACACGACCGTGAAAAAATCTTTGTAAGTTTGGAGCATTTGGAAGAGGCAATTGCAGAGCAATTGGAAGCAGTGCGCAAAGGCATTTACGAAAAAGCGCTTAATCGCCGTCAAGAGATGACCTTTACTGCTTCGACATTCGATGAAATGAAAGATATTGCTGAACATAAACCAGGCTTTATAAAAGCAATGTGGTGCGGAGATTTGGCATGCGAAGAAAAAATTAAGGAAGAAGCGGGGTTATCTTCCCGTTGCATTCCGTTCGAGCAGGAACAAATTGCAGATACATGTGTATGCTGCGGTAAACCTGCAAAATCCATGGTGTATTGGGGTAAATCTTATTAATCAGCAAATGAATCCATAATGACACAGATACAATAAAATAAGCACTCCATCTATACACTCTGACAGAATGGAGGAATTTACTTGGTACAAATAATAATTGCATGTGCAATGGTGGTTATCCTTTGTATTGTTTCAAGTAATGTGCTATATAAGCTGGGTGTTCCAACTTTGCTTATTTTCTTAGCACTTGGTATGCTATGTGGTTCTGATGCCATTGGCGGAATCTATTTTGATAACTATGAGATAGCAAAAAATGTATGTTCCGTAGGACTGGTTTTTATTATGTTTTTCGGTGGATTTGGTACCAGCTGGAAAACGGCGAAACCCGTTATTGCGCCGTCTATTTTAATGTCAACGGTGGGTACATTAATCACCGCAGGTCTGGTAGGTGTGTTTTGCAGCCTTGTGTTTGGCATTGGCTGGATAGAAGGTATGTTAATAGGTTCTGTTGTAGCTTCTACGGATGCTGCATCTGTTTTTGCCATTTTACGTTCTCGTAAGTTAAACTTAAAAGGCGGTCTGGCGCCTATTTTGGAAATTGAGAGTGGCAGTAATGACCCGGTTGCATATATGATGACTATTATATTTATGTCACTTTTATCGGGCAGCGGAGATGTTTCTATTCCAGTGATGCTGGCAAAACAGTTAATCTTCGGTCTTGGAATAGGCGCTTTACTTGGCAAAATTACAGCGTTTATTTTGCGGAAAGTCGATTTTAAAATTGAAGGTCTATATCCTATTTTTGTGGTAGCTGTCGGATTGCTTTCTTACGGCTTGACAGAATGGGTAGGAGGCAATGGTTATCTGAGCGTATACTTAACGGGTATTATTGTTGGTAACAGTAAAATCAAACATAAGAAAAGTCTGGTGCATTTTCTTGATGGTATCTCATGGTTAATGCAAATTATGATTTTCTTCTGTTTAGGTTTGCTTTCTTTCCCATCAAAATTTGGTACGGTGATACTGCCTGCATTGGCAATTTCGGCATTTTTAATCTTTGTTGCAAGGCCAATTGCAACGTTCGGTATTTTAAGCTGGTTCAAATTTCCTATTAAACAACAAATATTTATATCGTGGGTTGGTTTGCGTGGTGCGGCCTCTATTGTATTTGCAATTTTTGCTATGACAGGAGACGCTGTACTGCAATATGATATTTTCCACATTATATTTATTGTGGCACTGATTTCGGTTTCTTTACAAGGTACGCTGCTGCCAACCATGGCAAAAAAGTTGGATTTGGTGGACGACAGCACGCCGGTTTTGAAAACGTTTACAGACTACGAGGAAGAACATAATACACAGTTGTTAGAATATGAAGTAAAAGAAAACAGTAGTATTTTAAACCAGACATTACTGGAAGCGGATATACCGGAGGGTGTTTTGATTGTTATGATAAAACGTAACAATGAAATTGTAATACCGAATGGTTCCACCGTAATTATGTTGGGTGATATTTTAGTCCTTAGCGGTATTGACACAGACGAGTTTAACTTATAAGTATTTGCTATAAAGCAGTTTTGAGGCGTGTCTGCTTATAAAAACGCCATCCCAAAGCAAAGTTTACTGGTGAATATGTTTGTTACTATGTACCGAAAAAGTTTTAAATTTTTTTTGCAAAAAAGAGAAAAAACGCTTGATTTTCAGTATGTGGTATGGTATCATATACGAGCAAGACTGCACTAGATATGCGTTGAAGCGGGAGGTTGCGGCATTTTATGCTGGTTTTTCCGTGGAGTATGTCCGATTTTAAACCGGGCGAAAGAATATTTGATGTTATGGTGAAGGACCAAAGCGCTCTTTGCGTAAATTGCGTCCTGACGGTCACTGCGGCCGATTGTATTTGCCATACTCAGACGCTTTTGTGAATCTGACCCGGATTAATTGAAAAGTTAATCCGGTTTTTAAATGTTGAGTGATGAAACACCCGGCACAGTGTTAGAAAACAAACAGCGCCGCCCGCCAACTACAATAAGGAGGCGATGACAATGGCAGTCAAAGAAAAAATCAGGATAAGAATTAAGGGTTACGATCATCAATTGGTTGATCAATCAGCTGAGAAGATTGTACAAACTGCAAAGCGTACAGGTGCCAGAGTATCCGGTCCTGTTCCGCTACCAACAGAAAAGCAAGTTATTACTATCTTGCGTGCTGTGCATAAGTACAAAGACAGCCGTGAGCAATTCGAGATGAGAACTCACAAAAGACTTATCGACATTCTAAAACCATCTAACAAAACCGTTGAGGCTTTGATGGGATTAGAACTCCCTGCTGGTGTTGATATCGAGATTAAACTTTAATCTTTGGTATTAACCAACAAGCAGCCGGGGTCATGTTGGCCTAGAGTCAACCAATAACCTGCATAGGAGGAAACAAACATGCAAAAATGTATTATCGGCAAGAAGATTGGTATGACACAAATCTTCGACGAAACAGGAAAAGTAATTCCTGTAACAGTTGTTGAAGCTGGTCCTTGCGTGGTATCACAAAAGAAAACAGTGGAAAACGACGGTTATGCTTCCATTCAAATCGGCTTTGGTGATTTGAAAGCACACAAAGTAAATAAACCAATGAAAGGTCACTTTGCAAAAGCAGATGTTGCTCCAAAGAGATACTTAAGAGAGTTTAGAGTGGAAAATACTGACGCTTATAACGTTGGCGATTTAATCAAAGCAGACGTATTTGCTGCCGGCGATAAAATCGACGTTACAGGCACAAGTAAAGGTAAAGGTTGGGCCGGCGTTATCAAACGTTGGAACTTCGGCAGACTAAAAGAAACACACGGCAGCGGTCCAGTTGCTCGTAAAGGTGGTTCTATCGGTGCTTGCTCTGACCCTTCAAGAGTATTTAAGGGCAAAAAAATGGCAGGTCACCTAGGTGCTGAAAAAGTAACCGTACAAAATTTAGCAGTTGTCAAGGTAGATGCAGAGAACAATCTCATCGCTGTGAAGGGCGCTATTCCAGGTCCAAACGGCGGCGTTGTTATCATCCGTGACAGCGTTAAGGCGTAAGGGAAGGAGGAATTGACATGCCTAAAGTAACAGTACTTGATATGGCCGGTAAAGAGGTTTCTAAAATCGATTTATCCGATGCTGTATTTGGAATTGAGCCAAACAAAGCTGTTATGCACGATATGGTGAAAAACTATCTTGCAAATCAGCGTCAAGGCACACAATCGGCCCTAACCCGCGCCGAGGTTTCCGGTGGTGGTAAAAAACCATGGAGACAAAAAGGTACAGGTCATGCTAGACAAGGTTCTACAAGAGCTCCTCAATGGACACATGGCGGTATTGTATTTGCTCCAAAGCCACGCAGCTACAGATATACTTTAAATAAAAAAGTAAGACGTCTTGCAATGAAATCCGCACTTTCCAGCAAAGTGTTAGACAACGAATTGATTGTACTTGATAAAATTGCAATGGATGAATACAAAACAAAAACAATTGCAGCTATGTTAAAGGCAGTTGGCTCTGAGAAAAAGGCACTTATCGTTCTTCCAGAGAAGAATGAGAAAGTGATTGCTTCCGCAGCTAACATTCCTGGCGTTAAAACTGCATTGGTTAACACCTTAAACGTATACGACATTTTGAATGCAGACAAATTTATCGTGCTTCAAGATGCAATTGCACAAATTGAGGAGGTGTATGCATAATGGCAGCACAAGACATCATCATTCGTCCAGTTATTACTGAGAGAAGTATGGCTGGCATTGGCATGAAGAAGTACACCTTCGAAGTAGCCAAAGATGCAAACAAAATTGAGATTGCTAAAGCAGTTGAAGAACTTTTTGACGTTAAGGTTTCCAAAGTGAACACCATGCACGTTAGAGGTCATTTACGCCGTCAAGGTAGAAGCGAAGGCTATACTCCAGCATGGAAAAAAGCAATCGTTTCTTTAACAGAAGACAGCAAGACAATTGAATTCTTTGACAGTATGATGTAATCCGCTTCTTTATTATAGAGGCAAAGTATGGGGAGAAACCCCGCAAAGCCATCATGAAGGAGAGTGAAACCGAATGGCAATTATTAACTATAAACCGACCACTCCATCAAGACGTAACATGTCTTGCACGGATTATTCTGGTCTTTCAAAAGTTGCACCGGAAAAGAGCCTTCTGGCTCCTTTGAATAAAAAATCCGGTCGTAATAGCTACGGTAGAATCACAGTACGTCACAGAGGCGGCGGAAACAGAAGAAAATACCGTATCATCGATTTTAAACGTACAAAACACGGCATTCCAGCTACTGTACAAACATTAGAGTACGATCCAAACCGTTCTGCTTTCATTGCACTTGTGCAATACGAAGACGGCGAGAAAAGATATATCTTGGCTCCAAACGGTTTGAAAGTTGGAGATATTGTTGTATCCGGTCCTGATGCAGATATTAAACCTGGTAATGCTTTACCACTAACCAATATCCCAACCGGTACATTTATTCATAACGTTGAGCTATATCCTGGTAAAGGCGGCCAATTGGCACGTTCTGCCGGTAACATGGCTCAATTAATGGCAAAAGAAAACGGCATGGCTCTGTTGAGACTACCTTCCGGCGAACTTAGAAATGTATCTGCATTGTGCATGGCTACTGTTGGTCAGGTAAGTAACACAGACCATGAGAACGTAAAAATTGGTAAGGCTGGCCGTAAACGTCACCTTGGCTTTAGACCAACCGTTCGTGGTTCTGTTATGAACCCATGCGATCACCCACACGGTGGTGGTGAAGGTAAATCTCCAGTTGGTCGTCCAGGTCCTGTTACACCATGGGGCAAACCTGCTCTTGGTTACAAGACACGTTCTAAGAAACACCGTTCCGATAAATTTATCGTGAAACGCAGAAACGGCAAATAAGGCATACAGAAAGGAGCTTATTGAACAATGGGCAGAAGCGTAAAAAAAGGTCCTTACGTACAGCCTGTGCTGTTGAAAAGGATTCAACAAATGAATGAAGCCGGCGAAAAGAACATTGTGAAAACATGGAGCAGAGCATCCATTATTTTCCCAGATTTCGTTGGTCATACAATTGCAGTACACGATGGCCGTAAACATGTTCCAGTGTATGTAACCGAAGATATGGTAGGTCACAAACTAGGTGAGTTTGCACCAACCAGAACTTACAAAGGTCATGCTGGTTCTAAAACAGGCGGTAAATAATTTAGGCCGAAAGGAGTGTTTTAAATGGAAGCAAGGGCTTATCTGAAATATGCCCGCATTTCACCACGTAAAGTACAAATCGTGCTTGACTTAATCAGAAACAAGCCGGTTGATATGGCTATGGCTATCCTTAAGCATACACCTAAGGCCGCATGCGAAGACTTGCAAAAATTATTGAAGTCTGCAATGGCTAATGCTGAGAATAACCATGACATGGACGTATCCAGACTTTACGTAGCGGAATGCTTCGTATGTCCGGGCCCGATCCTCAAGCGTATTCGTCCAAGAGCTCAGGGTCGCGCATATAGAGTATTAAAAAGAACTTCGCACGTAACCCTCGTGCTAAAAGAAAAAGAATAAGCAATAGAGGAGGTAAACTATGGGCCAGAAAGTTAACCCACATGGCATTCGTGTGGGCGTTATCAAAGATTGGGATTCCCGCTGGTTCGCGAAGGACAACGTTTTTGGCGATACATTGGTAGAAGATTATAACCTACGTAAAGTATTGAAAAAACAACTTGCAGCAGCTGGTGTTCCTAAAATTGAAATTGAGCGCGATGCTTCTAAGGTTCGTGTTCACATTCACTGCGCAAAGCCAGGTATGGTAATCGGTAAAGGCGGCGCAGAAATCGAAAAATTGCGTTTGCAATGCGAAAAAATGTTGAAAAAACCTGTTGTGATTAATATCGTTGAAGTGAAAACTCCAGATACAAATGCACAATTGGTTGCTGAAAATATTGCACAACAACTAGAGAAAAGAATTTCATTCCGCCGTGCTATGAAACAATGCATCGGTCGTGCAATGAAAATGGGTGTAAAAGGTATCAAAACTCAAGTTTCCGGTCGTTTAGGCGGCGCTGAAATTGCTAGAGCAGAACGTTACCATGACGGCACCATTCCGCTACAGACATTAAGAGCTGACATTGACTATGGTTTTGCAGAGGCTATGACCACATACGGTCTAATCGGCGTTAAAGTCTGGATTTACAGAGGCGAGGTACTACAAGATACTAAGGCTCGTAAGGAAGGAGGCAGTAAATAATGCTGTTGCCTAAACGCGTTAAATATCGTAGAGTTCACCGTGGTCGTTTGACAGGTAAAGCCTACCGCGGAAACAAAGTAACTAACGGTGATTTTGGTATTCAAGCTACTGAACCGGCTTGGATTACTTCCAACCAAATCGAGGCAGCTCGTATCGCTATGACACGTTACTGCAAAAGATTTGGTAAAGTTTGGATTAAAATTTTCCCAGATAAACCAATTACAGAGAAACCTGCTGAAACTCGAATGGGTTCCGGTAAAGGTTCTCCAGAATACTGGGTTGCAGTGGTAAAACCAGGCAGAGTTATGTTTGAAATTGCTGGTGTTCCTGAAGAAACAGCAAGAGAAGCATTGCGTTTGGCTGCCAACAAATTACCAATCAAGTGTAAATTTGTAAAAAGGGAAGAAACGGGGGGTGAGCAGTAATGAAGGCCTCAGAGATGAAAAAATTATCTACAGCAGAGTTAGAAACTAAGCTTAAAGACCTTAAGGCCGAACTTTTCAACCTGCGTTTCCAGCTTGCCATTAACCAGCTCGATAACCCGATGCGTGTTTCCGCTGTGAAGAAAGATATTGCTCGTGTAAAAACTGTTTTACGTGAGAATGAAATCAATAACAGCAAGAATGCGTAACGGAAGGAGGTTTAGCTGTGAGCGATAGAAACATGAGAAAAACCTTGGTTGGCAAGGTGAAAAGCAACAAAATGGAAAAAACCATTGTTGTAGCAATCGAAGACAGCGTAAAGCATCCGCTTTACAATAAAATTATTAAACGTACCATCAACGTAAAAGCACACGATGAGAAAAATGAGTGCAACATTGGTGACGTAGTACGTGTTATGGAGACTCGTCCTCTTTCTAAAGATAAGAGATGGAGACTCGTCGAGATTATTGAGAAAGCTAAATAATTTTAGCTTGTAAAGAAGGAGGAACGCACTGTGATACAACAGCAAAGTTACCTTAAAGTTGCCGACAACACCGGCGCGAAAGAGATTATGTGCATCCGCGTTCTAGGTGGTACCGGCAGAAGGTATGCCAATATTGGCGACGTTGTGGTTGCTTCCGTTAAAAAAGCAGCACCCGGCGGCGTTGTTAAAAAAGGCGACGTTGTAAAAGCAGTTATCGTAAGAACTGCTTTTGGTGTTCGCCGTGAGGACGGCACATACATTCGTTTTGACGAAAATGCAGCCGTTATCATCAGAGACGATAAAAATCCAAGGGGAACACGTATCTTTGGCCCAGTAGCCAGAGAATTACGTGATAAAGACTATTTGAAAATTCTAAGTCTTGCCCCTGAAGTACTATAATGGGAGGTGCTCACTAATGAACAAAATTCATGTTAAAACTGGTGACACCGTCATCATTTTAAGCGGCAAGGACCGCGGCAAAGAAGGCAAAGTCTTAGCAGTTAGCCCAAAAGAGGGTAAAGTAATTGTAGAAGGCCGTAACATGGTTACAAAACATGTGAAACCTCGCAAAATGGGTGAGCAAGGCGGTATTGCAAAAGCAGAAGGCGCTATGTATGCATGTAAAGTTCAACTAGTTTGCTCTGCTTGCGGTAAACCTACACGTGTTGCACATAAAATTTCTGAAGACGGTAAAAAAGCACGCATTTGCAAAAAATGCGGTGCAACGCTGTAAGGAGGATAAAACATGGCTAGACTTAAGGATTACTACAAGCAAGACATTGCTCCTGCATTGATGAAAAAATTCTCTTACAAAAGCGTAATGCAAATTCCTAAGCTGGAGAAAGTAGTTATCAATGTTGGCGCAGGCGAAGCAAAAGATAACGCAAAAGCAATTGAAGCTATTATGACAGATATTGCTGCAATTACAGGTCAAAAACCAATGACATGTAAAGCAAAAAAATCAGTTGCTAACTTTAAATTGCGCGAAGGCATGAATATCGGCGTTAAAGTTACACTAAGAGGCGAGAACATGTATGAATTTGTTGACAAACTATTCAATGTTGCTCTACCTCGCGTAAGAGACTTCAGAGGAATTAATCCAAACTCTTTTGACGGCCGTGGTAACTATAACATGGGTCTAAAAGAACAATTGATTTTCCCAGAGATTGATTACGATAAAATTGATAAGGTTCGCGGAATGGACATCTGTTTCGTAACAACTGCAAACACCGACGAAGAGTCTAAAGAGTTACTAACTCTAATGGGCGCTCCGTTTGCGAAATAAGGAGGGAATATTGTGGCCAAAACTTCTATGAAAGTAAAACAACAAAGAGGTTCCAAATACTCTACTCGCGAATACAACAGATGCAAAATCTGTGGCAGGCCGCACGCCTATCTTCGTAAGTTCGGTATTTGCCGTATATGCTTTAGAGAATTAGCCCACAAAGGTCAAATTCCAGGCGTTAAAAAGGCAAGCTGGTAAGCTTAGCAAAGGAGGTAAACGGTATGCAAATTACAGATCCAATTGCAGATTTGCTTACACGTATCCGCAACGCGAGTGCTGCGAAACATGACTCCGTTGAAGTTCCTGCATCTAACATGAAAAAGTCTATTGTACAAATTCTTGTTGATGAAGGATACGTGAAAAACTTCACAGTTGTTGAAGACGGCAAACAAGGCATGATTAAAATTAACTTAAAATATGGCGAGGGTAAAACCTCTGTTATCAAAGGTCTGAAAAGAGTTTCCAAACCAGGCCTAAGAATTTATTCTAATGCAGAAGAACTACCAAAGGTTATCAAAGGCCTAGGTGTAGCTATCATCTCTACTTCCAAAGGTGTTATGACAGACCGTCAAGCACGCAAAGAGAATGTTGGCGGCGAAGTTCTGGCATTCATTTGGTAAGGTAGGGGGTGCAGTAATGTCTCGAATTGGAAGAAAACCGATAAATATTCCCGCTGGCGTTGATGTAACCATTAACGGCAACGTAGTTACAGTAAAAGGTGCAAAGGCAACTTTATCCCAAGAGATTCATCCAAACATCACAGTAACAAAAGAAGACAATGTGATTCTTGTTACTCGTCCGAATGATGATAAGGAGAATCGTTCTCTACATGGTTTAAGCCGTACACTAATCAATAACATGGTTGTTGGTGTAACAGAAGGCTACAAAAAAGAGCTTGATGTGAACGGCGTTGGCTACCGTGTAGCAAAACAAGGCAAAGACTTGGTAATGAACCTTGGTTTCTCTCACCAAGTAATTATGCCTGAGATTGACGGCATCACAATTGAATGCCCATCTCCAAACAAAATCATTGTTTCCGGTCCAGACAAGCAAAAGGTTGGTCAGTTTGCTGCTGAGATTCGCGAGAAACGTCTACCTGAACCATATAAAGGCAAGGGTATTAAATATGTTGACGAAGTAATCCGCCGCAAAGAAGGTAAAGCTGGTAAGGGTTCTAAGAAGTAAGGAGTGAAACATTATGGTGAATAAAGCTGATAAAAATACAGCTCGTCTAAAGCGTCACAGAAGAGTGCGCGGTAAGATTTCCGGCACAGCTGAGTGCCCACGCCTAAATGTATTCCGCTCCACCAAAAACATCTATGCTCAGATTATTGATGATGTTAAAGGGGTTACTCTTGTAGCAGCTTCTACTCTGGACAAAGAGTTTACTGGTAATGGCGGAAACAAAGAGGCAGCACGTGAAGTTGGCAAAATGATTGCAAAACGTGCTAAAGATAAAGGTATCACAGAGGTCGTTTTTGACCGCGGTGGTTATATTTTCCACGGCCGTGTCAAAGAGCTGGCCGAAGGCGCCCGTGAGGGTGGCCTCAACTTCTAAGAAGGAGGAAATTACTTTTGGCTAGAATTGACGCATCAACATTAGATTTAAAAGAACACGTAGTTGCTATCAACCGTGTTTCTAAAACTGTAAAAGGTGGCCGTATCTTCAAATTTGCTGCTCTTGTAGTAGTAGGTGACGGTAACGGCATTGTAGGTTTTGGTATTGGTAAATCAGGTGAAGTTCCTGATTCTATCCGTAAAGGCATTGAAGATGCTAAGAAAAACCTAATGAGAGTTTCCATGCGTGGCACAACAATTCCTCATGAGGTAATTGGTGCTTACGATGCAGGCCGTGTTTTGATGAAACCAGCTGCTCCTGGTACTGGTGTTATCGCTGGCGGACCTGTTCGTGCGGTTGTTGAAGCAGCAGGCATTAAAGATATTAGAACAAAAGCTTTGCGTTCTAATAATCCTTGCAACGTAGTTAGAGCAACCATTCAAGGTTTGGCTCAATTGCGTACTGCTGAAGAAGTTGCTGCAGCTCGCGGCAAATCCGTAAAAGAAATTTTATAATAGGGGGTAGCAATTATGGCACAGCTAAAAATTAAGCTGGTTAAAAGCCTTATCGGCAGTAAAAAGGACCAAATTGCGACTGCCCAGGCTTTAGGCTTGAAAAGAATCGGCGATTGTACAACACAACCCGATAATCCACAAACTAAAGGCAAGGTGGCTAAAATCATCCACCTCATCGACGTAACAGAAGCGTAAGAAGGAGGTGCTTTATAATGAAATTGCACGATTTATCTGCTGTACCAGGCTCTACTAAAGTTTCTAAAAGAGTTGGTAGAGGTCATGGCTCCGGTCAAGGTAAAACTGCTGGTAAAGGCCACAAAGGTCAAAAAGCAAGATCAGGCGCAAGTATTCGCCCAGGTTTTGAAGGCGGCCAAATGCCTTTGCAAAGACGTGTACCTAAAAGAGGTTTCAACAACATTTTTGCGAAAGAAATTATCGCTATCAATGTAGGTTCTTTGGAATCTTTTGAAAATGGTGCTGTTGTAGATACACAAGCTTTAATCGATGCAGGTCTTGTCAACAAATGTTGTGACGGCATCAAAATCCTAGGAAACGGTAAACTGACAAAGAGCTTAACTGTGAAAGTTGGTGCTTATTCCGAAGGAGCGAAGCAAAAGATTGAATCTGCAGGTGGGAAGGCAGAGGTGATCTGAATTGTTTAAAACAATACGGAATGCCTGGGCTTTGCCTGACCTAAGAAAAAAATTACTGTTTACACTGTTTATCATCATCATTTTTAGAATTGGTTCAGTCATTCCTGTTCCTTTTCTAAATGCAGATGCATTAAGAGGTTTAATGGATACCGTTGCCGGAAGTGGTTCTGCACTGGGATACCTTGATATGCTGTCCGGTGGTGCGTTTGCAAGTGCTACGTTATTTGCAATGTCAATTACTCCGTACATCAACGCCTCCATTATTATGCAGTTGTTAACAGTTGCTATTCCGCCTTTGGAGCGTTTGTCCAGAGATGGTGAGCTGGGACGCAAAAAAATTACAGCCATTACCCGTTATTTGACAGTAGGCCTTGGCTTGCTGCAAGGTACAGGTTACTACTTCTATTTAAGAGCAAGTAACTTTGAGGGTACAAATGTTGTAAAGTACACAGAAGGCGGCGCACAAGTTTTCTCAGCAATCGTAATTATCTTGACATTTACTGCAGGTACTGCATTGCTGATGTGGCTTGGCGAACAAATTAATAAACGTGGTGTTGGCAACGGTATTTCTATTATCCTGTTTGCAGGTATTGTAGCGAATATGCCAACCCTGTTTACTCACCTGGTTAACTACTTTATTGATGCATGCAAATACCCGGGTGCAAGCTGGAGATACTTTATCTTGGCACCGGTATTCTTACTCATTTTCTTAGGATTATTATGGGTAATTTCTTTCATGAACGACGCAGAGCGCAGAATTCCGATTCAATATGCAAAACGCGTAGTTGGAAGAAAAATGTATCAAGGCCAAAGTACACATATTCCAATCAAAGTTGGCGTTTCCGGTGTGCTGCCGGTTATCTTTGCCAGCTCAATCCTTTCAATTCCAAGTACCATCCAAATTTTCTTGGGTGACTCTGTAAAGACAGGATTCTGGAAAGGTTTCTTTGATGCCTTTACCACAGGTGGTTGGATTTACTGTATTATCTTTGCAATTTTGATTATTTTGTTTGCGTTCTTCTACGTAACCATTCAATATAATCCGGTTGAAATAGCCAACAACTTGCGTCAGAACAACGGTTCTATTCCGGGTATTCGTCCGGGTAAACCAACGTCTGACTATATTGCAAAAATTCTTTCTAAGATTACCCTTATCGGTGCATTGTTCCTAGCAGTAATCGCTTTGGTACCAATGATTTACACATCTGCTTCCGGTATGCACGAACTAACAATGGGTGGTACGTCTATTATCATCTTAGTTGGTGTTGCCTTAGAGACCATCAAACAAATGGAATCTCAAATGCAAATGCGTAACTATAAAGGCTTCTTAGATTAATGCTTTCGGCGGATAGGAGTCAAAAGATATGAATATCATTCTTCTTGGCGCACCGGGCGCCGGAAAAGGAACACAAGCGGCAATTATTTGCGAACGCTTGAATATTCCGACAATTTCAACGGGTAATATTATCCGTGCAGCGCTGAAAAGCGGTACTGAAATGGGTTTAAAAGCAAAGTCTTATATGGATCAAGGTAAACTGGTTCCGGACGAAGTAGTGATTGGCATTATTAAAGAGCGTTTAGCGGAAGATGATTGTCAAAACGGCTTTGTACTGGACGGTTTTCCACGTACCATTCCTCAGGCCGAGGCTCTGGATAGCATGGGCATACAGATTGACAAGGTCATTGATATTGACGTGTCTGATGAAGAAATCGTAAGCCGTTTGTCCGGACGCCGTGTTTGTGAAAGTTGCAGTGATACTTACCATGTGGAGCATAATCCACCAAAAGTAGAAGGCAAGTGTGATAAATGCAACGGCACCCTTGTTCAGCGTAAAGATGATCATCCTGAAACAGTAAAAGATCGCTTGCACGTATACCACGAACAGACAGAACCACTAAAAGGCTATTATGAAAAACAAGGTAAATTGTTTGAAGTAAAAGGGGAAGGGGATATTAACGAGATTACTCGTCTTACCCTTGCCGCAATTGAGGCGTAATTATGGTTGTGTTAAAAACAAGCCGCGAACTCAAAGCAATGAGAGATGCGGGTAGGATTTCATCACGGGCTTTAAAATTAGCCGGTGAAGCGGTTGAACCGGGTGTAAGCACTTTGGAAATTGACCGTATTGTTCGTAAGTATATAGAAGAGCAAGGTGCAACACCTTCTTTTCTAAACTATGGGGGATTCCCGGCAAGCGCTTGTATTTCAGTGAATGATGTGGTCATCCACGGCATACCTCGTAAGAACCAAATATTAAAGCAGGGCGACATTGTAAGCATTGATGTCGGTGCTTTTTATGAAGGTTTCCATGGCGACAACGCATGGACATTCCCATGCGGAGAAGTTAGCAAGGAAGCTCAGGCTCTTATGGATGTAACTCGCGAAAGTTTGTTTGAAGGAATTAACGCCGCAAGGCCCGGAAACAGACTAGGCGATATTGGAAGCGCGGTCCAAAGGTATGTCGAGGCGCGCGGCTACTCGGTGGTACGCGATTTTGTCGGCCACGGAGTAGGTGCGGAGCTGCATGAAGATCCGAGCGTACCAAATTACGGCACACCGGGAAGAGGTGTGCGTCTGTTACCAGGAATGACAATTGCAATTGAACCAATGGTGAATCAGGGAGTACACACAGTTGAGACTTTGTCTGATAACTGGTCTGTTGTAACTTCAGATGGAAAACTATCTGCTCATTTTGAGCATACAATTGCAATTACACCGGACGGTCCTGTAATTCTTACATTGCCGGATTAAGGTGAACGAAATGGAATTTGTAAAAGGACTGGTTGTACGGTCTAAAGCAGGGCATGACAAAGGCAGTTTTTATCTTGTATTGGGTTTAGAAACTGATATGGCAGTTGTCTGTGACGGTAGCCGCCGTGCTCTTGCTAACCCAAAGAGAAAGAAGCTTATCCATCTTTCTCCGACAAAAACGGTAATTCCGAATCATTTAATGAAAACCAATCGAGAAATCTATGAACATTTACAGCCGTTTCGCTGCAAATAGATTTTCCGCTTTAGGAGGTTATTCTTTATGTCAAAACAGGACGTAATTGAGATTGAGGGTACGGTAACGGAAGCTCTGCCAAATGCAATGTTTAATGTAGAGCTACCAAATGGCCATACAATACTAGCTCATATATCAGGTAAATTGCGTATGAACTTTATTCGTATTTTACCTGGTGATAAGGTAACAGTTGAAATGTCACCTTATGATTTAACAAGAGGACGTATTACATGGCGTTCAAAGTAAACGAAACGACGACTTCACTAATAAGGAGGGCGCACAAATGAAAGTCAGACCTTCTGTCAAGAAAATTTGTGAAAAATGCAAAGTGATTAAGCGTAAGGGTAGAATCATGGTTATTTGTGAGAACCCTAAGCACAAGCAGCGCCAGGGCTGATGGCGCAAACCTATTTAACATGGAGGTGCAACCAGTATGGCGCGTATAGCAGGTATTGATTTACCAAGAGATAAGCGTATCGAAATTGGTCTTACTTATATCTACGGTATTGGCCGCAAAACAGCTTCCGATATTTTGGCAGCAACAGGCATTGATCCAGATTTAAGAGTTAGAGATTTAACAGAGGACGATGCGTCTAAATTAAGAGAATATATTGAGCATCATTACCGCGTAGAGGGCGACCTAAGACGTGATGTTGCTTTCGATATTAAAAGATTAATTGAAATTCAATGTTACCGCGGAATTCGCCACCGCAAAGGATTACCGGTAAGGGGTCAACGTTCAAAAACAAATGCACGTACCCGTAAAGGTCCTAAAAAGACAATGGCTAATAAAAAGAAATAAGTGTAGTTAGGAGGGATTTATTAAGATGGCAGCACAAAAAGGCGGTAAAAAAACTACCGCAGTTCGCAGACGCCGCGAGCGCAAAAATATTGAGCGCGGAGCTGCTCATATCCAGTCCACCTTTAATAATACAATTGTTACCATTACAGACGTTCAAGGCAATGCAATTTCTTGGGCCAGCTCTGGTGAACTAGGATTTAGAGGTTCCAGAAAGTCCACCCCTTTTGCCGCACAAACCGCAGCAGAAACAGCTGCAAAAGCAGCTATGGAACACGGCATGAAAACGGTTGAGGTTTTTGTTAAGGGACCAGGTGCTGGTCGTGAAGCTGCAATTCGTGCATTGCAAGGTGCAGGTTTAGAAGTTAGCATGATTAAAGATGTTACACCTATTCCACATAACGGATGCCGTCCTCCAAAGAGAAGACGTGTATAGTTTATTGTAATTGACAATTACCGAAGGAGGATACTCGAATGGCTAAAAATACTCAGCCAATTCTGAAGAGATGTAAAACACTCGGAATTGATCCGACTGTTGTAGGCGTAAGCCAAAAATCTATCAGAAACCCAAAACCAGGCAGAAGAAAACAAAGCGAGTATGGATTGCAACTGAATGAAAAGCAAAAAGCAAAATTCATTTACGGTGTACTTGAAAAGCAATTCAGAAAGTACTATGTTATGGCTACAAAACAAAACGGTGTTACCGGTGAAATCTTGCTATCTATTCTGGAAAGCAGATTGGACAACGTTGTTTACAGACTAGGCTTTGCAAATACAAGACGTGAAGCAAGACAAATGGTTAGCCATGGTCACATTACTGTTGACGGTAAAAAAGTTGATATTGCTTCTTACTTGGTAAGCCCAGGTGAAGTTATCTCAATCAGAGAAAAAAGCCGCAACTCTGTACGTATCAAAGAAGTTTTAGAGCAAAATGCTCAAACTCCTATCGCTAAGTGGCTTGAACTGGACAGAAATACACTGCAAGGTAAAGTAGTTGCTCTGGCTAGCAGAGAAGATATCGACTACGATATTAATGAAACACTTATCGTTGAGTTGTACTCCAAATAATGCCATTGTAGGCATAATGTACATCGTGGTAATTTTTATGTTGCCTAAATGTGTGAAGGAGGTTTGCTAAATGATTGAGATTGAAAAGCCAAAGATTGAAACTGAAATTCTATCTGAGGATGGAACTCACGGCAAATTTGTTGTAGAACCATTGGAGCGTGGATTCGGTACTACTCTGGGCAACAGCCTAAGACGTGTGCTGCTTTCATCTCTACCAGGTGTTGCAGCAACATCTATTAAAATTGATGGTGTTGTTCATGAGTTTTCTACCGTACCGGGTGTAAAAGAAGATGTTACAGAAATTGTTCTGAACATTAAAGGCTTAATTGCAAATTTACACTGTGACGGTCCAAAAACTGTGGAAATTTCCGCAGAGGGTCCATGTAATGTTACAGCCGGCTCTATTCATTGTGATAGTGAGGTTGAAATTTTAAATCCTGACATGCACATCGCTACATTAAGCGACGGAGCAAAATTGTCAATGGAAATCACCTTAGACCGCGGCCGTGGATATATTTCTGCAGACCGTAATAAGGCCAAGATGGTTACCAACGTAATTGGTGAGCTTCCTATTGATTCCATTTACACTCCTGTTTTAAAAGTGAACTACAATGTTGAGCCTACACGTGTCGGTCAAAGTATCGACTTTGATAAATTGAACCTGGAAGTGTGGACAAACGGCATTATTAGTGCACAAGAAGCAGTTTCTTTAGCTGCTAAAATCTTGACAGAACACTTAAATCTGTTTGTTGACTTGTCCGATGCAGGCAGCAATACAGAGATTATGGTGGAAAAAGACGATAAGGGCAAAGAAAAAGTGCTTGAAATGACAATTGAGGAATTGGATTTATCCGTACGTTCTTTCAACTGTCTCAAACGTGCAGGAATTAATACAGTTGAGGATTTAATCAATAAATCTGAAGAAGAGATGATGAAAGTTCGCAACTTGGGACGTAAGTCCTTAGAAGAGGTTATTTGGAAAATGAACTCTCTCGGCTTTAATCTTCATAAAGATGATGATAACTAAATCTTCGTTTTAACCTAAGGTAAAGGAGTGATTATTCGATGCCAGGAACAAGAAAGCTCGGTAGAGCTACTAGTCATAGAACCGCAATGCTTCGTGGATTGGTAACATTTTTGTTAGAGAACGGTAAAATTGAAACAACTGTTACCCGTGCAAAAGAAGTACGTGCACTGACAGAGAAGATGATTACAATCGCTAAGGAAGATTCTCTTCACAATAAGCGTTTGGTAATGGCTTTTGTTACAAAAGAAGACGTTACTCATAAGCTATTTACAGAGATTGCTCCTAAATATGCAGACCGTAATGGTGGTTATACACGTATTACAAAGCTGGGTCCAAGACGTGGCGACGCTGCAGAGATGGCAATTATCGAACTAATCTAAATAATGGCATACAAGGGTATTAATGTTTCAATGCATTGATACCCTTTTTTATCGAAATTTTGTTGCTGAATATAAAACGGAGGAGAACCACAGTTCTCCTCCGTTTTTGTATTTGTATCATAAAATTTACCTTAATTTTGGTAAAATAAGTAGACTTTTATTCCCAAGTGTAATATTCCATATTATGTAAAAAATATAACGCAGTTTAGCCTTTTCATTATTATAACATAAGCAGAATAAAAACTCTACTTTATGTCTAACTTTTTATTCCGTTTATCCATGTATTGTAGTTATATTTTATGAAAAAGGTAGGTAAACAAATGAAAAAAAGGAAAAAAGCGCTATCTTTCAGTGCGGCTGTTTTATTGGGGGCAACATTAACTGCAACAAGTATGTCTAATATTGTTTTTGCGGAAAATACTTTTTCACATTCAATCAATACGGAAGATACGTCATATCTTTTAGAAAATATGGAAAAGGATACCGATGCAGGTTTTACAAGATTAGAAATTAATAATGGATTAGATATTGATACATGTTCCGATATTCCACAAAATCAAAATAACTCAGGCAATTTATTAAACAATGTATCTATCATTGAAGTTCCTGAATCAGCGTTATATATGGAAGGAACCACCGTAATGGGTATCACCAAACAGTGGTTTAGAGAATATTGTTCCGAAAATAATAGCGGTAATCCTGCATACCTTAAAATTACTATTCCCAGTCATGCTACTTCCATAGGAACAAATGCATTTTGTACGAATAAAGCAAACTATGACGGTGATGACCGATACAATTATATTCATCCATCTAATTATAAGATTGCGGAGGTAGATTTTTCTTCTGCCACCTCACTTAAAAGTATTGAATCACAGGCATTTAAAGGCAATAATGAATTGGCAGGTGTAATTACACTGCCAAGCTCATTAAAAACGTTAGGAAAATATGCTTTTGGCAGTTGTACCAAACTTGAGGGAATGTATTTACCCGAAGGACTACAAGAAATTGGAAATGCAAATGGAGGAAGTGTATTTAAGGATAGTTCCTCTCTAAAGTTTGTTCGGGTTGCTGGCAGTAATTCGACAGCCAGTATTGAATTACCGGATTCATTGATTTCCATCGGACAGGATGCTTTTTCAGGAGCAATGACGTCTGCAACACCTACTCCGATTGTGATTCCCGAACAAGTATCTTATATTGGTGACAGTGCTTTTGAAACACCTGCAGTTACAATGATTACAGTACAGGCAAATGACGTGTCCAATTACAATGGTAAAGCATTTATATCAGCAGACGGTTCTTATAGTCTGAACGGACGCATGACGGTATTTCAGAATTATGCTGCTTACAGCAGTTTTCCAACGGGAGGACTACAATCCTATAGAAAATCCTTAACTTATGAATTTACTTTGAATTTTGGTGAAAATGGAACACAGCAACAAAAATTAAATAACCAGACAGTACAATGTGTAAAAGATAGTAACGGACAATGGTATATTGATGAAACATATACATTGCCTGAGGCCCCTTCTATTGATGTAGATGAAGGATACACAGGAGGTTGGAAATATCGTGATGAAATACTAACAATTAAGACGGTACTGTCTCCAAATGCAGATGTTTTAACCGTAGAAGCAGGGCAAGTTTTGATGGAGCCGACTGTAACATTTACGGTTGATGGAATAAAAATAGATACTCAAACAACATATCCAAAATTGAACTTGTCCAATCATAAAGAACATAAAATAGGTGTGGATGTTTCTCATCCACTGGAAGGCGAAGGAAATCAAGAAGGTTATGTAGTATTTGAGTATGAATGGACAGATGTATATCAGGGAGGAAAACAAGGTCCCCGAATGAGTGAAAGCGGATTTGGCCGATATAATTTATGGGATAATCCTGATGTGACCAATACAATTACCATTGATGGACCAACACATGAAAGAACTACAGGAGATTACTCTGGTGAAGATTACGGAGATGGTTATTACCTTGTAGAAGTATACGGTTATTTTGTTCATAAGCAGGGAGGTCTCAAAGAGTTATTCTATAAGTCAGCTTCCACTGTTATTGGATCAGATCCGGACCGTACTACAAATACCGCCTATTTGTTTGATGTAGTTACATCTAATCCTGCACAGCAACCGAATATCACCGTAATGGGAAATGAAGTCACTTATGGCTATGATACAGCTGAGATTGTCGCAGATGTACAAATGATAGACGGACAGACAAATACCTATCAGTGGTATCAAGCAGAGCGGGAAGGACAAACAGAAGGCGGAAATATCATTTATGGTGCTGACTCAACTCAACTGAATGTTGAGTCTGGAAAAAATGCAGGAAATTACTATTATTATTTGGAAGTAACTTCAACAAAGACGTTGAATGGAGATGTGTTAAAAACAGTTGTTCCTATAACGTTTCAGGTGAATCAGGCAGAAAGTACTATTGTGATTAATGATAACTTAAACAAAGTATTTAATGGCGAGATGGTGCAAGAGCCGCAAAACATTACCCAAACTGGAAGTCAAAATACAGTATCCTTTGTATGGTATGAAAAGCAAGAAAATGGTTGGGTAGAATTGCAGGCTTCTCCTGTGAATGCAGGTGAATATAAAGTGGTTGCAATCGTTGCGGAAGATACCAATTATAAAAGTGCATCTGCAGAAAAAATATTTCATATTTCACAAGCAAATAACGCTTGGAAGGAAGAGTTATCCATAATCGGCTGGACTTATGGGGAACAGGAGAATGTGCCTAATGCATCAGCACAATTTGGTACAGTAACTTATTCCTACTGTGATTCGGAAAATGGTATTTACTCAGAGCAGGTACCAACACAAGCAGGAACTTATTGGGTAAAAGCTGTGATAGAAGAAAGCAATAATTATGCAGGATTGGAAGCAAAGGTTCCATTTGAGATTGCACAGGCAGATACCCAATTATCTATCAATAAAACATTGGCTCAAACATATAATGGTCAAAAAATCAAACTGGAAGATGCCGATTTGATGATACAAGGAAGTACGGGTAAAGTGACGTATCAATATCAAATATGGAATGAGGAACAACAGCGGTGGATAGATATGGATGACGCTCCGGTAAACGCAGGCAAATATAAGGTAGTTGTAACTGTTGAGGCGGATACCAATTATCACAGTGCTTCTGTAGAAAAGGAGTTTATTATTTCCAAAGCAGAGAGCACATTTATCATTCATGATGCATTGGACAAACAGTATGACGGACAGAGCATACAAATCCCCACGAATATCACACGTACAGGAAGCCAAGCTGAGCCAATTTATGAATGGTATATACAAGACGCAAATGAATGGAGAAAATTAGATACAGTGCCAAGCGAGATAGGAAATTATAAATTAGCAGTAATCATACCGGAAGATGAAAATTATAACAGTGTAACCACAGAAAAGGAATTCCGTATTACAGAACAAATAAATTTAAATCCGGATACCCCGACAAATCCAACGACTCCTGATGCTTCAGCACAAGATGATAAAACAGGAAGTATGAACCAGCAAAATCAGTTAGATACCCCACCAACAGGAGATACAAACACCATGGCAATTGGTCTTTGGGCATCTCTAGCTGGTATTTCTGCTTCAGTATTGACTTTCTTAGGTATAAAACGACGTCGTTATAAGAAATAACAATTACAAAACTTTTTATTCCATACATTATCAAATGTGAATATTTCAATAAAAAAAGCAGCCTGAATATCCAGGCTGCTTTTTATTCATAAATTTAAATTACGCGAACAAAGATAATTCCGTCATTATCATTGATTGCTTTTACTGTGTCATCATTTACATTTCCTGTTACATCTAAAATGGTGTAAGCGTACTCTTTTTTAGATTTGCTTTGCATATTTTCGATGTTTACGCCGATATTGGCCAGTACACCGGTTAGAGTACTAATCATGTTAGGAATGTTTTGATGAATGATACAAACTCGTTTTGCACCGTTTTCTCTTGGCATAGAGACATTCGGTAGGTTTACGGAATTTTTAATGTTACCATTCTCCAAATAATCTTTGATTTCATCTGCTGCCATACATGCACAGTTGTCTTCAGACTCAGGAGTGGAAGCACCAAGATGAGGAATTGCCAATACATTTTCTACGCCCAGCAACGCATCATTTGGGAAGTCTGTTGCATATGCTGCAACTTTACCGTCAGACAGAGCTTTGAGTAAATCTGTATTATTTACCAAATCACCGCGTGCAAAGTTTAAAATGCGAACATGTTCTTTCATTTGTGCAATTGTAGCAGCATTAATCATTTCTTTTGTATCGGGTGTCAGAGGTACATGTAAAGAAATATAATCGCAGTTTGCATAAATTTCTTCTAAAGTAAGTGCACGTTGTGTATTGCTGGATAAGCCCCATGCACCTTCAACAGATAAAAATGGGTCATATCCCATTACTTTCATACCCAAAGCTTCTGCTGCGTTTGCAACAAGAATACCAATAGCTCCGAGACCGACAACACCAAGGGTTTTGCCTGCAATTTCAGGACCTACGAAAGAGGATTTTCCTTTTTCAACCAGTTTACCTACTTCATCGCCTTTTCCCTTTAATGTACCTGCCCACTCAATGCCGGGTACAATTTTACGGGAAGTTAATAACAAAGCGGCAATTACAAGTTCTTTTACAGCGTTTGCATTGGCGCCGGGAGTATTGAATACTACAATACCTTCCTGTACACATCTTTCAACAGGAATATTATTGGTACCTGCACCTGCGCGTGCAATTGCAAGCAGATTTTTATTAAATTCCATATCATGCATTGCAGCGGAACGAACCAGAATTGCGTCAGGATTTTCTACATCTTCTCCAACGTGATAGTTTTCTCCCAAACGGCTTGTGCCCAAAGGAGAGATTTTATTTAAACATTTTACTTGGTACATGTGTGTCACCTTATTTCTTCATTATTTATTGTTTTGCTCAAACTCTTTCATGAAAGCAACCAGTTTTTCAACGCCTTCAATTGGCATTGCATTGTAAATGGAAGCGCGCATACCGCCAACAGAACGGTGACCTTTGATGTTTACAAAATCATGCTCTCCTGCTTCTTTAATGAATTTTGCATCCAATTCATCGTTGCCTGTAACAAAAGGAACATTCATCAAAGAACGGTCTTTTGGAACAACAGTGCCTTTGAATAATTGGGATTGATCTAAGAAATCATAAAGAATTTTGGCTTTTTTCTCGTTTAACTCTTTCATTTTAGCCAAACCGCCAATATCATTTTTCAGCCATTCCAATACCAACATGCACATGTAAATAGAATAGCAAGGAGGTGTATTGTACAAAGAATCATTTTCTGCATGAGTTTTATATGTAAACATAGTTGGAGTTTTCTCCATTGGTTCGCCGATTAAGTCTTCACGAACAATTACAACAGTTAAGCCGGCAGGACCCATGTTTTTTTGTGCGCCTGCATACAGCAAACCAAATTTACTTACATCAATCGGCTCGCTTAAAATGCAGGAAGAAATATCTGCTACCAAAGGAACGTCACCTGTTTCAGGCAATTTGGTGTATTTGGTTCCATAAATAGTATTGTTGTAGCAAATGTGGAAATAATCTGCATCTTTTGAGAATGTGGATGGGTCTAATTCCGGAATATAGGAGAAAGTTTTATCTTTGGAGGAAGCAACAATATTTGCTTCACCATAACGAGCTGCCTCTTTTTGTGCTTTTGTTGCCCATTGACCTGTAATCACAAAATCAGCTTTGCCGTTTTTTGTCATTAAATTCATAGGTACCATTGCAAATTGGGAAGATGCACCGCCTTGTAAAAACAGAACTTTGTAGTTATCAGGAATTTCCATTAATTCTCTGAGCAAAGCTTCTGTGTTTTTAATAATTGCATCAAATGTTTTGGAACGGTGGGACATCTCCATAACAGACTGGCCGCTTCCTTGGTAGTCCA
>UQNI01000021.1 GCA_900542375.1 uncultured Oscillospiraceae bacterium
AGAACAGAATTTTTATTTTCTGTTATGAGCCTTACTTTATAAATTTTTTCTTGATTAAGATATACCTCAGTTCCTTTTCAAAAACAATTCTGATAGTTCCCCATCATCAATATTCAAAATATAAGTAAAAAATCCGCTATGATGACTATTCATCATAGCGGATTCAGAAATAAAAGAAAACGACCATTTCTTTTGTATCTATAAAAGTATGTAATATGAGAACCTTGATAAAACAAATACTATTGAATCAACATTGCATCTCCAAATGAAAAAAAGCGATATTTTTCCTTCACAGCAACTTCATATGCGTGCATAGTATGTTGATACCCGGCTAAAGCACAAACCAACATAATCAAAGTACTTTCCGGCAAGTGAAAATTTGTGATTAAACCGTCCAATACCTGAAATTGATAGCCCGGATAAATGAAAATATCTGTCCAACCTTCACTTTCTTTGATACAACCTTCTTTTTTTGCAACAGATTCTAAGGTACGGCAGCTGGTTGTTCCAACGGCAATCACCCGTCCACCCTTTGCTTTTGTTTCCAGAATCAAATCTGCTGTTTCTTTTGGCATTTCATAATGTTCAGAGTGCATGATATGTTCTTCTACCTTTTCTACACTGACAGGACGAAAAGTACCTAACCCGACATGCAAAGTCACGTATCCAAAACGAACGCCCTTTTCTTCCAGCTTCTTCATGAGTTCCGGTGTAAAATGCAAGCCTGCCGTAGGCGCTGCAGCAGACCCCAATTCTTTGGAATATACCGTCTGGTATCTCTCCTGATTTTCTAATTTCTCTGTAATGTAAGGAGGCAGCGGCATTTGACCGATTTGCTCTAACAAAGCATAAAAATTCCCCTGATAATGAAAACGAACCAATCTCTTTCCATCTTCCAAAATTTCCAGCACCTGAGCTTCCAGCAAGCCTTCTCCAAACACAAACCATGTGCCGGGCTGTGCCTTCCTTCCCGGTTTTGCAAGCACTTCCCATACATCTTGTTCTTTTTGTGTCAGCAATAAAAATTCTATGTGACCGCCGGTATCTTTTTTGCTTCCGTAAATTCTTGCAGGCAGAACACGGGAATCGTTTACAATCAAACAGTCCCCGGGCTGTAAATATTCTGTGATATCATAAAAATGGCGGTGCTCCAGTTCTCCGCTTGTTTTGTTCATCACCAACAAGCGAGAAGAGTCTCTCGGCTCCACCGGAGTTTGCGCAATCAATTCTTTTGGTAAATCGTAGTAAAAATCCTTGGTTTCCATACGTTAGAAACCCTCCTGTATTAAGTTCATATTAATAAATTTTTTCTCACGTAAAATTTATTATAAACTATTATAAATCATTTGACAATCGCAGTTTCTGATGTTATGATGTTGGTAAGTTTAAAAGAAAGATAGAGGTGCGGCATTTATAAGTACCAAGCGTGAAACTGCCCAAGTTTATGAGCGTTTGCAAAAGGAACTGTCGCCGAAGAGTTTGAAAGTGGGTCATTTCAACTCTGGGTGCTGAGAGAATATCTCTGCAACTGTCATCATGCATGTATGATGTTGCGCTATCTGTTATCCTAATATGATAAATGGATAAAGACACAGTAGAAGCATAATATACCTGCATGATGATCGGTTTTTTGAAAACCGATCTTTTTTGTTACCATTTTATTCTTTAGTATTTTGGAGGAACCAACATGAAACAGTACAAAGTAGGCATTATTGGGGCAACAGGTATGGTTGGCCAACGTTTTGCAACATTATTGGAAAACCATCCATGGTTTACCGTAACAACAGTAGCGGCAAGCGCACGCTCTGCCGGAAAACGTTACGAAGATGCCGTTGGAAGCCGCTGGGCTATGAAAACACCAATGCCTGCTGCTATGAAAGACATGATTGTATACGACGCAACTGCTGACATTGACAAAATTACCTCTCAAGTAGATTTTGTATTCTGTGCAGTTGACATGAAAAAGGATGAAATTCGTGCATTGGAAGAAGCATACGCAAAAGCGGAATGCCCCGTGATTTCCAACAATAGTGCGCATCGCGGCACACCAGATGTACCAATGATTATTCCTGAAATCAACGACGACCACGCTGAGATTATCCACGCACAGCGCAGACGCCTTGGTACAAACCGTGGATTTATTGCAGTAAAATCCAACTGTTCTCTGCAAAGCTATGTGCCTGCTATTCATGCAATCAAAGATTTGGGTATTACAAAAGTGCTCGCCTGCACCTATCAAGCAATTTCCGGTGCCGGCAAAACATTTGAAACTATGCCTGAAATTTTAGATAATGTTATCCCTTACATTGGCGGTGAGGAAGAAAAATCCGAACAAGAACCAATGAAAATCTGGGGCCACATTGAAGGCGACCAAATTGTAAACGCAACTTCTCCAAGCGTTACCGCACAATGCCTGCGTGTACCTGTATCTGACGGACACACAGCTGCTGTATTCGCTTCTTTTGATAAAAAAATCCCAATGGAAGAAATCATTCAAAAATGGGAATCCTATCGTGGTGCAGCACAAGAATTGGAATTGCCCAGCGCACCAAAGCAATTCCTTCACTACTTCCATGAAAATGACCGTCCGCAAGCAAAATTGGACCGCAATTTAGAAAACGGTATGGCAGTTTCTATTGGTCGTTTGCGTCCGGACTCACAGTATGATATTAAATTTGTTTGTTTATCTCATAATACATTGCGCGGTGCAGCAGGCGGCGCTGTATTAATGGCAGAATTACTTTGTGCCAAAGGATATCTTGATTGATACAATCACATGAGATGACATTGACTTAGGAGGTTTTTACCATGAAAAAAGAGATTTTCACCGGATCCGGTGTTGCTATTATTACCCCTATGAACCAAGACGGTTCTATCAACTATGCAGAACTGGAAAAACTGATTGAATTCCAGATTCAAAACGGCACTGACGCAATCATCACTTGTGGCACTACAGGCGAATCTGCTACCATGTCACATGAGGAACACTGTGAAGTCATTAGATTTACCATTGAAAAAGTAAACAAACGTGTACCTGTCATTGCAGGTACCGGCAGCAATGACACTGCTTATGCCATTGAGCTGTCTCAAGAAGCAGAAAAACTGGGTGCAGACGCTTTGCTGGTAGTAACACCATACTACAACAAAGCATCTCAACATGGTCTGATAAAACACTTTACCGCAATTGCCGACAGTGTATCCATTCCTATGATTTTATACAATATCCCTTCCAGAACAGGATGTCTGATTAAGCCCGAAACTTACGCAGAGCTTTGCAAACATCCAAATATTGTAGCAACAAAAGAAGCAACAGGAGATATTACTCTGATTGCAAAAGTTGCTGCACTTTGCGGAGATGAACTGGCTATTTATTCAGGTAACGACGACCAGACATTACCGATTCTCTCTTTGGGCGGAAAAGGAATCATTTCAGTTATCGCAAATATTTGTCCACAACTATCACATGATATCTGTGCAAAGTACTTTGCAGGAGATATTGCAGAAAGCCGTAAATTATTTTTAGAACATTTGGAATTAATGGACGCCATGTTTATGGACGTTAACCCAATTGTCATCAAAGAAGCTGCCAATTTAATGGGATTTGACTGCGGTTCCTGCCGTATGCCGCTTTGCGACATGACAGAACAAGACCACGCAAAACTGGTAGCCATTATGAAAAAATACCATTTAATCTAAATAAAAATATAAGACGGATGGAAACGCGCTGTATCCAGACAGCGCCTTTAAAGTGAAAGGCATGGAAAGAGCAAATGAAACGTATTATTTTAAGCGGAGCCAATGGTGCAATGGGACACGAAATCGCTGCATGCATCAATAATCGGGATGATTGCAAAATTGTTGCAGGTTTAGATATTAACACCAATGTATACAGCGATTTTCCCATTTATAATAATGCAGATGAATTAACATGTGGAGCAGATGTGATTATTGATTTTTCCCATGTTTCTGTTTTAACACCACTTTTGGCATACGCAACCAAGGAACGCATTCCTGTGGTACTCTGTACAACAGGATATACAGAATCTCAAGTAAACGAATTAAAAGAGGCATCAAAACAAATTCCGGTATTTTATTCCCGCAATATGTCGTTGGGGATTAACTTATTGATTGAACTTGCCAAAAAAGCTGCCGTTATTTTGGGCGACCAATTCGATATAGAGATTATCGAAAAGCATCACAACAAAAAAATTGATGCCCCCAGCGGAACTGCACTGATGATTGCAGACGGCATTTGTGAAGTATTGGACCGTACCATGCATTATGAATATGACCGACATTCTCAGCGCAAAAAACGTGATAAAAATGAAATTGGTTTACATGCAGTCAGAGGCGGTACCATTGTAGGTGAACATGAAGTATTGTTTGCAGGACATCATGAAACACTTTCTCTGACCCATGTGGCCCAATCAAAAGAAGTGTTTGCAACAGGTTCTATTAATGCAGCAATGTTTCTGGCAGGCAAACCTGCAGGACTGTACGATATGTCTGATTTAATTAATGAGTAAGAACAAAAAAGGAGGCTTTTGCTTTATGACAAACATTACTTCCAGTATGGATATTACATTGGTTACGTTACAAAACTGTCCTTCTGATTTAACCGTAATTCATCAAATTTTTGATAAAGCGGCTGAGCTGGGTATCGACATTGATATGATTTCATTAGCGCCTTCCCAAAGCGCAATGTCTTCCCTATCATTTACCATGTCGGACCACGACCTGCCAAAGCTGTTGACATTCTCCAGCCACCTGCACAATGAGCTTGGAGTAAAAACAGTTATCAGCAGCGGCAACAGCAAGATTATTGTTGCAGATGAAGCGATGAAAAATCAACCGGGATTTGCCAGCAAAATATTTGGCGCTGCCGCAAATGCAAAAACAGATATCCGTATGATAACCACTGCAGAAACAGAAATTTCTCTATTGGTGCCGGCATCTGATCATGAAACAACTGTCTCCGCCATTGAAGAAGTCATTGCATAAACCCAATGATTTTGATAACACCACGAAAAAACGAGGTACACAATATTGTGCACCTCGTTTTTTTGTTTATAATATTTTTATGTGAACGATATAACCACTTACTATTTTATTCTTAATTGACAATGAAGAGTAGCAATAATACTGTGGTAAACTCTTTGATATAACAAACACATATTGAATCTATTTTCTCGAATAATGTCTGAAAACTATCCCTATTTCTTACCACATTATGATAATGTTACTACTTTTATTTTACCAAAATGCTTTTCTAAAGTTGCAATTTCTTGATGCAATGTTTTCTTTTATCTTCAAATACACATACAACCTGGAATTTAGGAAAACTATTTTATATCAAGTTTCTTCTGCATTATCATATTTTTCAAAAATACGCCATGACGTTCCACCTGTTGTTCTTTGACCAACTGATAGTTCCTGTCCCGAAAAAACGGATAGGCAGTGATGGAAGCATGCGTCACAATCGTTACATAATTCTGCTCTGCCACATACAGTTCCAGTCTGTCCATAATTGCAGTTGCAATTCCCCTTCGCTGATATTCTGCATGCACATAAAGTCTGTCTAAAAAATTTCCGTTCAAATCACCAAAGCCAACAATAATACCGTTCATTTCTGCTACCAATGTTTTATGGTGAATCAACGATAAATCCCAAGCAATCGGGTCAATCTTATTATTGTTTGCCCACGCTTCTATTTGTTCCTGTGTATAATCTCTCCGGTTGATTCTATGCACCGTTTCATAAAACAATGAAAGAATGGCTTGACAATCGTCACTATGATAAGACCTTATTCTCATATGTGCTCCTTACAAACAGCGTCAGAAAAACCGAAAATATAATCCAATCGATACAATCTATTTATGGTAACGGCCATGATTTTGTATCTGAAATGCACGGTAAATTTGCTCGCAAAGCATTACCCTTGCCAATTGATGCGGAAACGTCATACGTGACATGGAAAGCTGCAGCGTTCCGCTTTGTTTGACTTTATCGCACAAACCGTGGGAACTTCCAATGACAAAACTAACTGCACTGACACCATTCAAAGCCAATGTACCAAGATGCTGTGCCAAGGCCGGAGAATCTATTTGCTTTCCTTCAATGCATAAAGGAATCAGCGTGCTACCTGCAGCCAATTGAAGTATCTTCTCCCCTTCTGCTTTCAATGCCTGTTGAATTTGTGTTTCTGATGGCTGTTCAGGCAGTTTATACTCTGCCACCTCCATAATACGAAACTTACAGAATGCACCCAAACGTTTTTGATATTCTTCACACGCTTGTGTCCAGTAACGTTCCTTCAATTTTCCTACGCAAATGCAATTTACCGTCAACATGATTACTCCCTAAAATAGAATGGTTCCGTGTTTTGTATTTTCTCTTGGTGCAATATCAATTTCATAATCAAGACCTCGCTTGAGTCCTTCCATTGTCAACGAGCACAAAGAAGTTTGCAGTGCAATGTCAGGCGTATTGTTTTCGTGACTTAAGTGCGCCAACAAAAAACGAGCCGTTCCCATTTTGGCCAGTTTGGGCAAAATATCGGCACAGGCTGCATTGGATAAATGTCCATAATCGGAAATAATACGCTGCTTTAAGATATAAGGGTAATTACCTGTTTTCAGCATACCGACATCATGATTGGATTCCAATACAACAAAATCGCTGCCCGCCAAATTGTGATACACTTGCTCTGTCATACAGCCTAAATCGGTTGCAAACGACAATGTGCGGTCATCCGCAGTTGTAATATGAAACCCAATTCCCTCCGCGCAGTCATGCAATGTAGGAAAGGATGAAATCCACATACCCGCACATTCAATTCCTCTGCTGTCTACCAGCTCTGCCGGAACATCTGCATTCAGCTGTTGTGTTTCTTCCAGCGCTTGCAACGTACCTTGAGAAGAAAATACAGGTATTTTATATTTAGAAGTAAATACACGGAGTCCCTTGATGTGGTCCGTATGTTCATGAGTCAGAAATATCGCCTTAATCGCTCCAATCGGAATATCACACGCAGACAGCATTTCTTGTATTTGTTTTGCACTGCGACCAATATCAATTAAAATACCGGCATCCGCAGAGCCAACAAAATAACTGTTGCCGCTGCTTCCACTAAATAATGGGCAAATTCTGGCCATATTTCTCCTCCATTGCTTTTGTACTTCTTTTAGTGAATCTCAAGTGGAAACTGTAATTCGATTGCTTTTAAAAGAGCATGATTAAAAATCGTAATAAAATCAGCTCCGTCGCTGGTGATAAAATAATTGGCAAGGTCCGTTATCTCTTCACTGATAGGAACTTCCCACGGTGGTTCTTTTGACAAGTCATCTATATCCCAAATGATTTGATGCGGTTTTAAATTTTTGAGTTCTGCTGTAATAACACTCAACTCTTCTCTGGCTTGCTCTGCATGTTCAGGCAATAAATAGCCTTGATATACCTCATTCATAATGACAGGAAAGCGGCTTCCCCATTTTCTATATTCTAAATGATATGACACTGTTGAAAAAAACGAATGAAGGAAATCCGCGCTTCCAATTGGAAAAAAGAAATATTGTACTTGAAACCCTACCATGACACCCACCTGATTTCTGTCTCGCAGTAATTATCAGTGATAGCACGAAAGAACCTATCGCATTGTACGACAGGCTCTTTCTGCATATTATTATCAAATTTCAGCAAATATCGTTTGCAGCTTACATTGCCTTTGGCTGTGTATCTTCAGGCGTGTGAATTCGTTTGATATCTGCTCCTAATTTTTGTAATTTTTCGACGATGTCTTCATAACCGCGCTCAATGTGACGAATTTCTTCAATTTGGCTTACACCCTTTGCACATAAAGCAGCAATTACTACTGCCGCACCTGCACGTAAATCAGTTGCTTTTACAGGCGCTGCATTTAAATGGTCCACGCCTTCAATCACGGCTAATTTACCGTCTACTGAGAATTGTGCGCCCATACGGCGTAATTCTTCCACATAGCGGAAACGACTATCCCAAACACTTTCCGTAATAATGCTGGTACCATGTGCAATTGCAAGCAAAACGGAAATTTGTGGTTGCATATCTGTTGGAAAGCCGGGGTGCGGCATTGTTTTTACATTGCATTTTTGCAATTGTCCTTCGCGTTTAATATGAATGGAATCGTCAAACTCTTCGACAATCACACCCATTTCCTCCAGTTTTGCAGAAATAGATTCCAAATGCTTTGGAATCACATTTTCAACCACTGCATCGCCGCCAGTTGCTGCAATAGCCACCATGTAAGTACCGGCTTCAATTTGGTCAGGAATAATAGAATATGTAGTACCGTGTAAATGGTCTACACCATAAATTTTAATTATATCGGTACCTGCTCCTCTTATATCTGCGCCCATGGAACTTAAGAAGTTTGCAAGGTCTACAATATGAGGCTCTTTGGCTGCATTTTCAATGACAGTCAAACCTTTTGCTTTTACGGCAGCCAACATAATATTAATGGTAGCGCCTACAGACACTACGTCCATATAAACATTGTTACCTGTAAGTTCTTGTGCTTGTACATCTACCATACCGCCATCCAAACTGTAGGAAGCTCCTAAGGCAGAAAAGCCTTTCAAATGCTGGTCAATAGGTCTTACACCAAAATCACAGCCGCCCGGCATGGAAACCACAGCATGATGAAAACGGCCCAATAAGGAGCCAAGCAGATAATAAGACCCTCTCATATGTCTTGCAAGCTCATACGAAGCAATATGAGAGTGAATTGGTCTGGGATCTATTTCAATTGTAGATTTATTGATTCTTTTAATGACTGCACCCATATCATGAATAATATGAAGCATATCGTTTACGTCAGTAATATTCGGTACATTTTCTATACGGCAAACTTCGTCTGATAAAATTGCCGCCGGTATAATAGCAATGGCAGCATTTTTAGCACCACTAATTGTAACAGTACCCTTTAGTGGTTTGCCGCCTGTAACTACATATTTATCCAATGAGACACGCCCCAATCGTTGTGTTATGTTCCAACTTGAACATTCTATATATCATTTATCTGAAAAACATAATCTTCGTAAAATATGAAAAAAACATCTCCATTGATAATAATACATTGACAGAAAAAAGTCAATCTCTCACAAAAATTTATTCGCAACATTGTGAAAAACTGCAAAGAATCTGACATTATCCTATGCTATTGTAGGACTTATCAAAAGAATGGACAAAAAATTAGGAATCAATCCTATTTCCTACCGGATAGATGTTTGTCTTTCTTATATAAACATCATACCACAAAATAAAAAAAGTTTTGCAGAAAGACTGCAAAACTTTTGTAAAATTAAGGTGTTACGTAATTTAACGGGTCAACATGAGTTCCGTTTTCAATCACTTCAAAGTGTAAATGTGCACCAAAAGAGTTGCCGGTATTGCCTACCAAAGCAATCGGTTGTCCTTTGAATACTTTCTCTCCGGCCTGTACAAGTAATTTGCTTGTATGGCCATATAACGTTTTTCTTCCGTTGCCATGATTGATAATAACATATAACCCGTAGCCGGAGTTGTCCATTTGAGCCAACTCTACAGTACCGGCATCTGCCGCTACAATGGTTTCACCGTAAGTATTTCCGTTTGCAATGTCAATACCATTGTGATGTGTACCCCATCTGAAAGAAAAAGGACTGCTAATGGTATGAACGGTTGGAACCGGCCAAGTTAGTGTACCGCTGCTTTCGCCCGGCACACTGCCGTCCGGCGGAGTTTTGGTACCTTCAATCACAACTTTTGTTACAGGTTCTTGTGTTACAGTGGTAGAAACATTGGAACGTTCCGCTTCTTTGCCATTGATATAAGTTACAGTATCAACACAAGTTGCTTTACCGTTCTCACCTTCTGTAACTACCTTGGAATAAGTGTTGTATTTGGTATCATCTGTTTGTACTTCTGTTTCAAATTCAACATCTTTTTCATATGTTTCTTCTTTTACAACAGAAATGTTCAAAATGGATTTTTTTACAATCACACTTAATTTATCTCCATTTTGCAGCGGAGAAGATACATTTGGATTCAACGCTTTTAATTCATTGGCAGTAGTACCAAATTTTTCAGCCAAAGAATCCCATGTATCACCCTCAGCAACTGTATAACCCATAGGTTTGTTGGAAAGGCCTGTTAATTGTGCTTTGATAGAATCAGCAGATTCTATACTGGAAACAGGGTAAATGTCTGTTTTGGTTTGAATATCGTCTTCAAATGAAATTGATTCATATGTTTCAGGCGCATTGTTATTGAGCAAATCCTGTAGCATATTGTCTAAATCGACAGCATTTTCAACAGCTCCAATGAAATTGCCATTTACGTAAAGGCCAACAGCTTCTTTGTAGGTACCGGTGCTTTTTTCAGCCAATACATCTGTGCTTACCGTAGTAAGTTTTTTCGTATCGGATGATGAAACGGTAGCAACTATTTGTTTTGGCTGTATCATTAAAGTGTCGGAAGCATTTTCAGCCATAAGCTGATTCATTACTTCAAACGGTTCCCCATAAACAATTTGTCTTTCTTGTGCGGATGCACTGACACCGTTTGCAGACTGCATAGCAAAACCAAAAGAAACAGTTAATGCTGCAACTCCCAATGCCGGAGCAATTACATGTAATGCATATTTTGCAATTTTCTTATGAAAACTGCCTGTATGTTGAGTTCCTTCTGCAATGCACTCTGCTTGTACTGCAAAGTGAGCAAGCACCTTTTGAATGGTTGCAGAGTATAACTTCTTTGTTAATTGAAACATGGATTGGCAAATGCCTTTCCAAATTTGATGCATTCGTTTCAGTCCTGAGCTATGTTCCATTCTCCCTTGATTGGATTCAGAACGTTTAAACTGAAAAAGTTTAATAGTGAATCTTCCTCTCGTTACGAATTAAATTGTTACATTCGTGTAATCTTTCTCTGTGTATACTACTATAAAAATTACAAATTTGCAACCTTTTTTCCGAACGATTAGAAAATTATGTGAACTTTGCTTATAAATTATTCGTATTTTAGCTGTTCCACTGTCCAATTTGCAATATAAGGAAGGAATTCTTTTGCTTGATTTTTTGCATCTTCTAAATCGTGTTCCAAATAATTTCCGCATTCCACGGCTGTATTTCCCGGAATTTCTCCCTCATAATTGGCAATATCTGTCATGATTCTTTGAATTAAAGCAATGGCGTCTTCCGGTTTCATGTCTCTTACCAAAAAGTAAAAACCGGTTCGGCATCCCATAGGACCAAAATAAATAATTTTGTGCTCATATTCGGAATTGCGGGAAATGGTAGCAAATAAATGCTCAATGGTATGCATGGAAGCGGTCGGTAAAAACGGAGGTACATTTGGTTTTTTCATGCGGATATCATAAGTAACAATATCATCATCAATTCTGGAAGTATAAATACCCGGCTGTAATTTTGTATGGTCTACGCAAAAACTTGGAATTCTTTTCATAATGTCATAACTCCTTTTTCTGATTCATTAATAAATGTTTGGACTGCTCAACTGCCAATTCAAACAAATCCATATAACTTTCTGTACGGTCAGCGGTATCCTCTATCGGCCATTGCCACTGGGCATGATACGTATTGGCATAATCGTAAGCATCTCCTTCATTGATGCCTCTGAAATAACTGGATAAACGTCTTTTATACTCTTTACCTCTTTCCATACGTTCAAAAAAGCTTTTTTTCAACGTAGAACGGTCGTTGAGCATACCACAAGTTTTTCTTGCGTCTTCTGTTGCCTGCAACAAAACAGACAATTCTTGTTTTTCGTCAAATAAAATATTCAGCAAATAGCAGTATAATGAAGCTACCTCAAGCTGTACCGCTTCATCCTTTGGAAATATTTGTTTCATATCAAACTCTATGGGCAATTGACCCTTCAAATAGCGCAACAGAATAATATCCAAAGAAGTTTCTATCTTATTTCTCAGCGACAGCTCTTGCTCTTTTGGGTACGCTTGTTTGAGCATATGCAATCCATATTGAATAAAAGGCTCTGTCTCTGCTTTCAACACAGCACGGCATTCCAATCCAAAACGATAACAACGCAAGACAGGAGTATCTTTTTTCTGCCGATAGTCGTCAATGGCTTTCAAAATGGTGGATAACTCCAAGCTATCAAACCGTTCTGTATAAGATTTTAACATAATGCCTGACTGCCAAAACAAGAAACGATGAAAGGTTAAAAATTCATACCCTTGCACACCCCATAAAAAAGCGTTTTGATTCCACTCTTTTATGCTTTGAGAAACAGCATATTCACCTATTTGCTCCCCATATAAATGTTGGCATATTAATGTAAACAAATACTGTCCCTCCTTTGCCCTATAAGTGTAGCATAAAAAAGAAAAATAGGAAACCTTTATACATAAAAATGAAAATAAGAATTTGTATCTCTATTGGTAAACCATAGTAATTCTTTTCATTGATTTTCTTTTTTTAACCTTCTCCTCCTGAATTCCTCATATTTTGAAGGGATACACCACTTTTTAAACAGATGGATAAACTTTTCATGTTTCCTTTATAAAGAAAAACTGCTACTTATATTTTTATCATAGATACTCCCCATAATCATAACATAATTGTGAAATATCTGATTGCCTTTTTGAGATTTTTGTATCCATAATATTCAAATTTCACCCTTTCTTCGCAGTTTCCAATCAAACAGATATCATGCAGGTATTACAAACATTTCTCCTATCTACATGGTGCTGGTATCATGTAATTATATCCAACAAGGACATTTGTAATTGCAAACCTCATTTGAACAATAAGGTATATAGTATTATTAACATCATTTTTGCCATTTGAAGACCTCGGAAATAAGTGCGTTTCAGGCACTCTAAAGCGTAACATGGCTTCGCAACCATATTTTTGTGACAAATGACAAGTTGTATGATTTGATAGTTACTTTACTTTTTGTTCGGCTTTCTTTTCATCCTCAACAGCCTAATGAAATCATGGAATAAAGAAGTATCCACCGGCTCAAACATGATCCATTTACCATCATGGTAAATTTGAGCTTCGTCATATATTTCTTGAACTTCTTTTGAATAATTTTCTCTATCTGTTTCAAATTTTAACCGTTCGTCTTTTCCTAAGACAATCATAAAACCCACACAATTTTCTCTTGCATATAATGCACACAGCGTTTTACCGCCCCGGCGATATTTATATTCATATTTCCATGCTTTGCCACCTGTACTCCACAAACAATCCATATCATAGTTTTCATCAATAACAGCACATAACTGATTCCATATATCGTAGAGAGATTTCCCAACCAAATCCGTCATTTCTTCTTCATTCGGTATCATATCAAGCATATTCGTCCTCCTATCTATACAATTCTCATTATTGTACCAACGCCATCATATCGTCCTGCGGCGGACAAGCCAGCTCTATCCGATGACCGGTTACGGGATGCACAAATAACACTTTGGAACAGCACAGCGCTTGTCTGCCAATGCCATTTAAGTGACCACCATACATATCGTCACCTGCAAGAGGATGACCTATGTGAGAAAAATGCACACGAATTTGATGCGTCCGCCCTGTTTCCAGACGAATCTGCAGCAAAGTATGATGATTGGTACCCCCTACCACTTTCCAATGAGTAACCGCACGCTGACCGTCCTTGGCAACTTCTCTTTGAATGGTATACCCTTCTTTCAAACGAATGGGAACATCTATGGTTCCTTCCCCTTTTAAAACACCTTCACACACAGCCGTGTATTCTTTTTCAATGGATTTACTGAGTACTGCAGCCGCATAGCCATGTTTTGCAATTACAATCAAACCTGATGTGTCTTTATCCAAACGATATACGGGATGAAATCCCAATTTTACACCATGGATTTGGTAATGGTAAAATAAAGCGTTTGCCAAACTGTCTCTGTCATGACCTGCTGTTGGATAGATAGGCATACTCCAATCTTTGTTGATTACGATGATATCGTCATCCTCATACACAATAGAAAGCGGCAGCGGAACAGCCTCAATATCCTTTTCGATGTCAGGCAAATTGACGCATACTACATCTCCTGTTTTTAACAAATCATTGGCTCTTCCATGTTCTCCATTGATGGTTAATCCCATTTTGACACGCTTTTGCTTTGTAAGCAGTCTTGCGGATAAGTTGCAGTATCCTCTTAAAAATACTTTCAGTTTTGATTGTTCCCATTCTTTTGGTACTGTAAATGTCAATGCTCTCATTGTAATATACCTCTGCAATAAAAAAGGTGACAGCTTTGCTGTCACCCTTATGATAAAACGGGCCTTATTTTACTTCTACAGTCCAATGCATGGTATCTTCAATATTACCCCATTGAATTCCTGTTAAAGTGTCATATAAGCGTTGTGAAATCTCACCAATTTTGCCGTTGTTAATCTCCATTACATGGTCATCCCATTTTAACTGGCCAATCGGAGAAATAACAGCAGCTGTTCCTGTACCGAATGCTTCTTTCAGCTGTCCGTTTTGATAAGCGTCGTAAATTTCCTGAATTTCAATTGGACGTTCGGATACGTTCAATCCCCAAGATTTTAAAATCTCAATGGCGGACATTCTGGTAACGCCGGGTAAAATGGAGCCTTGCAAAGCAGGAGTTACAACCTCATCACCAATCACAAAGAATACATTCATGGTTCCTACTTCTTCCACATATTTGCGTTCCACACCATCCAGCCATAACACCTGGGTATATTTTTGTTCTTCCGCTTCATCTTGTGCTTTTAAAGAAGCTGCATAGTTACCGCCTGTTTTAGCATAACCCATACCGCCACGAACAGCACGTACGTATTTGCTTTCCACATAAATTTTAACCGGATTCAAACCTTCCGGATAATAAGCGCCAACCGGAGAACAAATCACCATAAACATAAGATGTTTGCCCGGATGTACACCAACATGTGCGTCTGTAGCAAAAATAAAGGGACGAATATATAAGGAAGTACCTTCTGCGGTTGGAATCCAATCTTTTTCAATAGATACCAATTTTTCAATACATTTTAATGCAAATGCTTCATCTATTTTTGGAATACACAAACGCTCATTGGATACATTCAGGCGGGCCATATTTTTCTCAGGACGGAATAACAGCACGCGTCCGTCCTTGGCTCGGTATGCTTTCATGCCTTCAAATACAGTTTGTCCATAGTGCAAACACATAGCGGAAGGATCCAGTTCAATTGGTCCGTAAGGGACAATACGAGCATCATGCCATCCTTGACCTTCATCATAATTCATGACAAACATGTGGTCTGTAAAAATAGAACCAAAACCAAGTTTTGTTTCATCTGTTGGTTTTGCCTTTGGTTGTTTTGTAAGTTCAACTTTGATTTCCTGCATTGGGAAAGACCTTCTTTCACTTTATTCTATTTTATTGTACCACCAAATGACCTCACTTTCAAGCGGCAGTGCAAAAAATATAGTGAATATAGCTAAAAATTTCTCAATCCTTTTGGATATCTATTCTTTAAGCGTCCCGCAGAACATTTTCCAAAACCGGTCAGCACACCTTCCACTGCAATTCCTGTAAATCCTTTCAGATGATTCGGTACTGCAATTTCTTCCCCTTTTAAAAATTGTTTGAGCGCCGGGTCATCATTGGCAAAAGAAAGCACTTGATACAATTCTTCCGGTTTTGCCGCCATAAACAGACCGTGTGCCGGCTCAATTCGATTGGTCTTTCCTTCTCCCAGCGGGACACCTGCACGCAATACACCCAAACCGTCCAACTGCGGCAATCTGTTAGGAAGTAACAAAAACTGTTCTTTTACTTGCAGTATTTCATGTTCTTTCATAATAGAGTTCAACAGTTCCTCAGCTAATTTTACATCTTGTTTTTGTTTTGGAGTAAATAATTTGGGATGGTTTGGATTCTCTTTGACTCTGCGTAGTTTTGCAACAAAATGTCCGTCTCCTCCGTCCATAGGATAAATACGTCTTGTTTTTTCTAAACCAATGCCCGGGCGTCCGAAGGTAACATCGCTGTTTACCAATTCAAATTCTGGATGACGTTCCAAAAAAGCAGATACGGTATCCTCGTTTTCTTCTTTGGAAAAAGTGCAAGTAGAGTACACCAAGATTCCATTTTCTTTTACCGCTTGTGCAGCGGAATCCAAAATCGCAGCTTGCCGTACCGCACATGTCTTTACATGTTCCAAACTCCAATCTGTAACGGCTTGCTCATCTCTTCGGAACATCCCCTCTCCCGAACATGGGGCATCTACCAGTACCTTGTCGAAAAATCCGGCTAATTTGCTGCATAAGACATCAGGATGACACGAAGATACCACTGCGTTTCGCACGCCCAGCCGTTCTATATTGGACAGTAAAACATTGGCACGATTTTTGACGATTTCATTGGACCATAAAAGACCTTTTCCGTCCAATAGCCCTGCAATTTGAGTAGATTTTCCGCCAGGTGCCGCACAAAGGTCCAATATAATTTCACCCGGTTTGGGATTGAGAACAGTTACAGCGGAAGCAGCGGAAGGTTCTTGAGAATAAAATGCTCCCGCATGATGCAAGGGCAGTATACCAACCTTGGCTTCTTCCTCTTCAATATAGTATGAAAGTGGAGAAAAAGGGGACGGTGATAATGTAAAAGGTAAATTTTTTTCCAAAATGTCCCAAGTGCATTTTAGAGGATTTAAACGTACTCCCTTTTTAGATGGTCTGGAATAGCTTTCTAAAAACGCAGGATAATCATCTTGTAAAAGCTGTTCCATTTTATTTAAAAAATCGATTGGTAAATTTATCAAAAATATCAACTCCAGAACATTTACTCGTATAAAGCAGAGAAAAATGAGACATAATACTGATAAGGGGGTGAATTCTCATGGATAAACAAAACGCTCAAAACAGAAAAAACACAACTCATGAAAACTGCGGCCATTCTCAAGACGCTCAAAACACAACCACACAAACTCAAACTCAAAAACAAAATAAAAACAATCAAAACGCTCAAAATAGAAAAAATCAAAATCACAGCAACTAACTGTTAGCAATACCTTTTAGAAAATCGTTGGATTTGAACCACAAATCCAACGGTTTTCTTTTTTCACATTAAATAACGAAATTTTTTTGATGTCTTCTGGGAAAAAATCACATAAAAACAGACAAATATTAAAAGAGAACTCCCAAAACCAGCAACTGACTTTCAAAATTTCATCTTCTTTAAAACTTTATGAAATACTCAGCGAAACTGACTTATCATTGGTTTAACTTTCATGGAATACATGAAATAACGCTTTACAGCGATTGGATATTGCATATTTTGTCAACTCGGTATTTTGCAATATATCAAAACCATGAAAACCGCCCCTTATTTCCGATAATTCAACCGGTATGTTAAACTCTCTTAATACTTGGGCATAATTTTTTCCTTCATCATAAAGGGAATCAAACTCACTAATTTCAATAAACGCAGGTGGTAAACCTCCAAAATCTTTCGCTAATATTGGGCTCGCATATTCTTCTTTATCCGTTATTCCATCTCTTAAATATAATTCCCACATTTTCTTACTCATACTACTATTCCATAAAGGGCCGTATTTGTATCTAATAGCTGTATCTGTTTTCATTCTTTTATCAATCACTGGATAAATTAATAACTGGAAACATAATAAAATGTGATGATCTTTGCACCAATGCGTACATGACGCAGCCAATGCTCCACCAGCACTATCTCCGCCTACTGCAATTCTATCCTTATCGATATTTAAATTTTCAGCATTTTCCCATACATATTCCATTGCATCACAGCAATCATAAAATGGGGTAGGAAATGGATAGCCATCACAAGTTCTATAATGTACAAAAACAACTGTACATTTTGCAAATAAAGCATATTTCATTACAATTTTATGAATATAGGCTTCATCTTTAAGAAAAAAACCACCCCCATGAAAATAAACCAAGCATGGCTGTTTTTCATTCATATCCTTCGCTTTATAAATAGATAAATTTATTTCTGCGTTATCACGAGTTTTAATCTTCTTACTTTCTCGAATAAGATTACTAGGTACATTCGGCAAATTTTTGTATGCTAATAATTTATTTCCTAACTTTACAGTATGAGTATTAATAACCGCACCATTAATAGCTACTTTGTTAAATAAACCATACCCCTTCGCAAGTGGATATTTCCTATTTCTATGAATACACCATGCACTACCTAATACTAATGCTCCTAAAATTGCTAATTTCTTTTTCATAGGATAACCCCTCTATTACCTTTATGAGTTCTATTTTATACATTATTCTACAAAATTCTACAAATCTATACTTACGGCTTTTTTCATAAACAAATATATTACTAAAATTTAGATCGTGATTTCTTTTCTAATAATCTAAATTTAAAACCAAAAAAGTTCTTTACATTCAGGATGCAAAGAACTTAAAAAGAGCTTATTCCTTTCGCTTTCTGTTTTTGATGATATCTTTCAGCGTCTTTTCTTCTTTTCCGTTTTCTTTAAAGCCTTCACCGTTAATCTGGCCCGCATCTCCTATGATAATAAAAGCGTCAATGTCAATTTCTTTAATCAACTGTGTTAAACGATACACTTCATACTTACGAACTGCACAAAGCAACACATCGCCCTCTTTGCCCGTATAAGCGCCTTTTGATTTTAAAATGGTCACACCTCTGGACATTTGGCTGATAATTGCCTGTGAAATTTCCTGGCTTTTTTGCGACATAATAAACAGCATTTTTCCTGTGCCGATATCTGTGCCATACAATACAGCGTCAATCAAACGTGTTGCCACAAAAATGACAATTACCGCATACATAGCGCTTTCCACACTTTTAAATACAATTGCTGAGATGACAACCACACACAGGTCAATGAACATCATTAATCTTCCCATTGAGAAATGGGGAAAACGTCTTCCCAGCAATCTGGCTGCCGTATCCGTTCCTCCTGTGGTACCACCGCGAATAAAGATAAGCGCCAAACCCGCGCCCTCCGTTACGCCCGCAAAAATAGCAACCAACATTTGATCCCCTTGATACGGAGGGATAAACATAGCGATTACGTCAATGGAAATCGAAGTTAAAATAATCGCAAAAATGGTTTTTACCACCAGCTTATAGCCTAATTCCACAATCGCCCAAATAATCAAAGGCGCATTTAAAATCAAAGCCATGGTACCAACCGGCGTATGGATCAATGAATTTAAAATGATAGAAATACCCGTTACGCCGCCGGGAGCAATTTGGTTTGGTTCAGAAAACACAGAAACCGAGATACCGTATAAAATACCGCCCAATGTAAAACATAAAATATCTAAAAAAATATTTTTTGCAATATTTCGTTTGTTTTGTAATTCCATTACCATATCACCTTCTTCTTACAGTCAAGGATACCATATGAAATATACACAGATATGGTTCCCTTGTGTTACTTGCAATCAGTGTTAGTGTATGACAATACAATCAAATTAACACGACTTTTCACAAATAATTGAAAATAGTTGCCGCAATCTATCAATTTCACCTTTTAAATATAAATAACCAAACATCGCTTCAAATCCTGTGGCTGCGTGGTAATCGGCAGGTTCCGCATTTTTTGGAATAGAAGTATTGGCATTTCTTCCTCTTTTAAAAACCGCTATCTCTTCTTCTGTTAAAATTGGCATGAGCAGTTCCATAAACTTTGCCTGCGCCTGACAACGCACCTGCGCCACTGCATTTTGATGCAATTTTTTAACAGGACAGTTGGCAAGGCACACCAAACGCTCTCTCACAAATAATTCAAACGCCGCGTCTCCAACAAACGCCAATGTCAGAGGACTTAGTTGTTTCGGGTCACACGCTTCATTAAATAACCGTTCCATACTTCCTCCAACTATTCAACAAAATCAAATTCCAAATCATACAGGCTTACGGTATCGCCTTCCTCAATTCCTGCGTTGCGCAGCGCATCAATTACGCCCGAATGAATCAAAACGCGCTGGAAGTATTGCAAAGATTCATAGTCGTCAAAATCTATGGTTTTCATAATGGCAAGCAGCCATTCTCCTTCAACCACATAGATATCACCTTGTTTTGTAACCTCTACGTGATGCTTTCCAATTTCATCAATTGGCTTTACAGGAGCTGCTTCCGGTTCAAAATGACGAACCGGAGGAAGTTTACTCAATTTTTCTTCAATACTTTTCAGCACAGGGTCCACACCGTAACGAATTGCTGCCATAATCGGATAAAATTCATACCCTTGCTCTGTTACAAATTTCTCAAATTCTGCAATTTGTTCATCCGTTGCCAAGTCTGCTTTGTTTCCTACCACAATCATAGGGCGCTGAGCCAATTCAGGATTGAATTTTTGAAGCTCCTGATTAATCACGTTGAAATCTTCTTTTGGGTCTCTTCCCTCACTGCCTGAAATATCTACCACATGTACCAGCATGCGGCAGCGTTCCACGTGACGAAGAAATTGGTGCCCCAAGCCAACACCTTCCCAAGCGCCTTCAATCAGCCCAGGAATATCCGCAATGACAAAAGAATTGCCTTCTTCCATTCGAACTACGCCTAAAACGGGAGTCAATGTGGTAAAATGGTAATTTGCAATATTTGGTTTTGCTTCACTGACCACAGAAATAAATGTGGATTTACCAACATTGGGATAGCCAACCAAACCTACATCCGCAAGCAGTTTCAATTCCAAAATAACTTCCATGCTTTCGCCGGGAATTCCAGGTTTTGCAAAGCGAGGCGTTTGTCTTGTGGGGGTTGCAAAATGAGCATTTCCCCAGCCGCCTTTACCGCCTTTTAGTATTACTTGTGGTTCAGGCGTGGAAAGGTCTGCTACAATGCGTCCTGTTTCTGCTTCTTTGATTAAAGTCCCCTGTGGAACTTTAATCACCAAATCTTCTGCATTTTTTCCGTTACAGCGGTTTTTTCTTCCATTTTCGCCGTTTGGAGCCAAATATTTTCTTTTATAGCGGAAGTCAGCCAGAGTAGACAAATTGGTATCCACCTGGAAGACAATATTACCGCCGCGGCCGCCGTCACCGCCGTCAGGTCCTCCTGCGGCAACATATTTTTCTCTATGAAAGGCAACTGCGCCGTTACCGCCGTCACCTGCCTTGATTTTAATTTTTGCAACATCAATAAACATCGTTTTCTAACCGCCGTTTCTCCATATCTGATGGAACAATTTTCTTCTTATCGTTTGTTATATTGATTCTAACACCAAACAAACAAAACTGCAATGTATAAATACCTGATAGAAAATAAAGATTTTTAATCATAGTATAAACAAAATAACATAAAAAAACCCGGGAACAAGTCCCAGGTTCTTCAAACAATTTTAAAAATAAAATTATTGCTCAACAGCGTAAACGCTAACTTTTTTACGGTCACGACCATAACGTTCAAATTTTACTTTGCCGTCAACCAAAGCAAACAGAGAATCATCGGAACCTCTGCCTACGTTCTCGCCTGGATGAATGTGTGTACCACGTTGTTTTACAAGAATGTTACCTGCAAGAACAAATTGACCGTCTGCACGTTTTACACCAAGACGTTTAGACTCGGAATCACGGCCGTTCTTTGTGGAACCCATACCTTTTTTATGAGCGAACAATTGAATGTTAATCTTTAGCATTACTTACACCTCCAAATAATTGACTTGAATACGATCCGGATACTGCTCCTCAATTCCAATTAAATGAAGCTTGAGACCTGTGAGCAAATCGCGACAGCGAAGTGCATCACCAGCAGCAACTTTCACAAACATCATACCGTCTTCCACAGCAACTTCTGTGTCCGCTTTTATGATTTCTGTTATGGTATTTGCCGTCATATATGCTACAGATGAAACTGCTGCACATACAATATCCTCACCCGGGTCAGCATAACCTGCATGACCTTCCATCACAAAGCCAACTAAGTTACCGGAAGCTTCCGATAAAAAGCGTACAAAAATCATTACGCGTTAATAGCGGAAATTTCAACCTTTGTATATGGTTGTCCGTGGCCCATTTGACGTTTAGAACCTTTTTTCGGTCTGTAAGTGAACACTGTGATTTTTTTACCCTTACCGTTTTTCAATACTTTACCTGTAACGGAAGCACCTTCTACGTAAGGAGTACCAATCTTCAAACCGTTCTCACCACCAAGTGCAACCACTTGGAATTTAACCTCGGAATTTTCTTCTTGTGCAAGCTTTTCTACATAAATGACATCGCCATTTTGTACTTTATATTGCTTGCCGCCTGTTTCAATCACTGCAAACATGAATCTAAGGCCCTGCCTTTTCTATAATCTCGCTATTATCAGGTGGGAATATCCGCTTAAAACCCGTAATATGCGGCTTATCAATAATATCACAAATATACAAGCTTGTCAACAAAATATATGTGTTTTATGAAAGTTTGTGTGGTACGCTTATTTCTTTCGGGACGCCAGATATTCTGCTAATTCTTTCAAGTATTGTGTGTCACCCTGAAAGGCTTTCAAAGCATGAACAGCCGTTTGCGTCAGCTGCCGTACCAATGCCTTTGCCTGCTTCATGCCCAATATAGAAACATATGTGCTTTTATCGTTGGCAATATCGCTCCCTACCTGCTTACCAAGTGTTGCCGTATCTCCTTCGATATCCAAAATATCATCTACAATCTGGAACGCCAATCCAATAGCATCAGCATATTCCCGTGCTGCCTGCAGCTCTTTTTCACCGCCGCCGCCAAGCACACATCCCATTTGTACACAGGCTGAAATCAGAGCTCCTGTTTTTCCCTCATCCATCTTACGCAGGGTTTCCAGCGAAATTTGTTTTCCTTCGGATAGTAAATCAATCACCTGTCCGCCTACCATTCCGTCGGCGCCGATTGCTTTACCTAAGATTCCCGCTGCGGATGCCGCACGCTGAGCACCTGCTTTTGCAATCGATTCCTCGCTTAACATCACTTCAAATGCAAGCGCCTGCAATGCATCGCCTGCAAGCAAAGCCATATCCTCTCCAAATACTTTATGGTTGGAAGGCTTTCCTCTGCGCATATCGTCGTTATCCATACAAGGCAAATCGTCGTGAATCAAAGAATAGGTATGTACCATTTCTACTGCGCAGGCAAACGGCATTGCAGCTTCTTGACTGCCGCCGCACAAACGGTTAAATTCCAACACCAAAATGGGGCGAATGCGTTTGCCTCCGTCTAATAAGCTATACGTCATAGATTGTATCAATCGCTCTTGTAAACCACCTGTTTTAGGTAAATAATATTTTAATGCGGTTTCTATTTGATTGCAGTATTGTTCGGTTAAATTACTCATCGTCTTCCCCACTTTCAGCTTTCCCTTGTTCCAAAGCAGTCATCTGGGTAATTTTCTGCTCTGCTTTATTTAATTTGTCATAGCAGAAAGATGCCAATTCCGTACCTTTTTCAAATAATTTTAACGATTCATCCAGTGAAGTTTCTCCGCTTTCCAGCTTTACTACGATTTCATTTAACTGATTCATAGCGGTTTCAAATGACATATTTTTATTCATTGCATTTCACCTCATCTACCGTACAATCCAATACACCATCTGATAGTGTAACCGTTATCTGCTGACCTGTGCAGACTTGTGCTGTACTTTTTATGGTTTGTTGATTTTTATCTTGTATAATAGCATAACCGCGGGACAATACCTGTAAAGGACTAAGTGTATGCAGTTGTCCGCTTAATTTACTCAAGCGATGTGCTTCTGCCTCTGTTTTACGCTTCATTGCCACAGAAAGCTGTTCCGTATAACGGTCCAGCCTCATTGTTTCCATAGCCACTCTTGTTTGCGGAGTTTGAAAAGATTTCGAAGCAACTAATCTATGTAATTGTTCATGGTAATTTCTCATACGCGCCCGAATCAAATGTGTCAATGTAAATTGATAGGAACGCAGCGTGTCTTTTAACTCCAGTTGGTCAGGAACAGCCAATTCAGCCGCCGCTGACGGGGTGGCCGCACGACAATCTGCAACAAAGTCGCATATAGTAACATCCGTTTCGTGTCCCACAGCCGAAATAATCGGAATAGAGGAAGCGGCAACGGCACGGGCAACTTTCTCTTCATTAAATGCCCATAAATCTTCCATAGAACCGCCGCCTCTGCCTACAATCAGTACATCCACTGCTTTTTTCCGGTTAAACAATTCAATGGCCTGCACCACTTGTTCCGCAGCGCCTTCTCCCTGTACTTTTACAGGGCAAAGGATCAATTCTGCCAAAGGGTATCGACGTGCCATAATCTGCTGAATATCATGAATCACTGCGCCCGTCGGAGAAGTAATGACACCCACTTTATTTGGAAACTCAGGAAGCGGCTGTTTTTTATTGGTGTCAAACAAACCTTCTGCTGCCAGTTTTTCTTTTAACTGTTCGTAAGCCAAATTCAATGCACCCAGCCCGTCCGGCTGCATATCTTCGATATAAAGCTGATATTGACCGCTTTGTTCGTACAAAGATACCCTTCCGCGTACCAACACCTTCATACCGTCTTTCGGTTCAAAGCGTAAGCGGCTTGCGTAGGAGGAAAACATAACCGCTTTGATGACACATTTTTCATCCTTCAAAGACAAATATAAATGTCCCGAACGATAATGATTTGTAAAATTAGAAATCTCACCGCTGACAAACACCCTGTTGAGGGAAGAGTCTCCGTCCAGCAAAGATTTTACATACATATTCAACTGTGAAATGGTTAAAACAGATAGTGCATTCATTTACAATTGACCTTCTTTCATAGCAGTTAATACTGCAATACCCGCTGCGTTATCCGCAGAATATTCCGGCGGTGCAAAACAAGCGCCATATTTTTCTGTCAACGCCTGACGAATGATGCTGTTTGACATCACTCCACCTGCAAATAACAACGGCAGATTTCCGTACGTCTGCAATAATGTCTGTGCGGCATAATCCAAAGCTGCCAAAATAGAATCCAAGCAAAAACGTGCGATTTCTTCTTTTGGGTGCCCTGTTTCCAATAATCTTTTACATTGATTTTCAATGCCTGACAGAGAAAAATCCTGTCCTTTTACAGACGCTTTTACTTTACACGGCTGCTTCCATTGTAATGCCAATTGCTCCAATTCTTTCCCTGCAGGAAAGGAAAGTCCCAACATCACACCAACACGGTCTACCGCTTGTCCTCCTTTTAAATCCAGTGAACAAGAAA
>UQNI01000022.1 GCA_900542375.1 uncultured Oscillospiraceae bacterium
AGAATAATAAGATATCATTCTTTCATCTTCAAAATTCAAACAAAATAATATTGTTTCATCTTACACGCTCTTTTCCCGACATTATAGACAATTTTCAAAATGAGAAAGTATACTCTCAACAGAAATCATTTCTTGTTTTCTCATCAAAGCATAATGAAAGCTGTATTTTGAAATATCAAAATACAGCTTTCCATGCGAGTATAAAAAAGCATACATACAAAAAATTTTAATAAAAAAAACAGAACTCAAATACCAATTAAGTTCAGGTTCTGTTTGAATTTACACGGCAAAAAAGCTGCCTTTGTTAATATTCTATTATTTTTGCTCGATACATGCCCTGTTCCTTTAACCGTTCCGCTATATCATAAACGTCCAATCCTTTCATTGAAATACGCCTGCATTCACCAGGTGTCTCCTGTGAAAAGGTATCCCATACCGTAAAGAGATGGTCTGTTTCCGTAATTCCATAACGTTGTAAGAGTGGGATAAAGTGACGTGGCGACAGGGAATATAAATCAGTCAATTTGTACTTTTGAATAAATATTTCTTCATGATTGACGTGGGATGCAATTGCAAATTGCGATATCCCGTCTTCCAACAAGATTTCTCCATATGAATTTAAAATAGAATCAATTTGATTTCGTGTCTGTCCGTCAAGATAGCATACTTCTTGATGTAAAATTTTATCATACCCAAGTTGCCGTTCTTCTTGAATAGAAAGCGGCAATTGCAATACAAAAAACAAGGGTTCCGGAAGACTTTGATAAAATTCTGTAAGTAAAAATTTTAATTTTTCAAAGCTAATATCTGCCTGAATAGATTGTCCTTCATAAACTTGGAATTGTTCCTGAATTTTCTCTGGAAAAGGTATAGTCACTCCCGGTGCAGTTTGAAACATTTATTTTTCCTCTATCGACTTTATTTCATTTATGAATAATAACAAAAGAAGCCGACCGTTTTACAACAATCGACTTCTTTCTATAATGGTACCGGTGGCCGGACTTGAACCGGCACGGGTCGCCCCAACGGATTTTGAGTCCGTCACGTCTGCCAATTCCATCACACCGGCTTAACAACGTTTTATATTATAAACGATAAATGAAAAAAATGCAATACCTTTTTTTATTTTCTTTCATCAAAATACAAATCTATTTTGATTATTTTATATTTAAAGGAACTACAGGTATAAATCTTGACAACTGTAATATACTGTTATATACTGTTTATCAAAAGGAGGCTAAAAAATGAATATCATCATTAATCATTCATTCATGGTCCCTATTTATGAACAGATTGTCGACCAAATTAAAACTCTCATCCGAAAAGGTGAACTGAAAGAAAATGATTCTTTGCCTTCTGTGCGCACATTATCCAAAACATTAAAAATCAGTGCTTTAACTGTAAAAAAGGCGTACGATGCTTTAGAAGCAGAAGGATTTGCAGTAACCATTCATGGTAAGGGAACTTATATTGCATCTGCAAATGCGGAACTTTTACTTGAAGAGCAAAAAAAGGAAATTGAACACGATTTAGAGATAGCCATTCAAAAAGGCAGAAGATGCGGCATCAGTGATGAAGATATGAAACACTTATTTGAACTACTTTTGGAGGGTTAATATATGTTAAAGATGGAACATGTAAGAAAAAACTATGAGTCTTTTTCATTAAATTGTTCATTAGAAGTGAAATCCGGTTACGTAACAGGTTTAATTGGAAAAAATGGTGCAGGAAAAAGTACAGTCTTTAAAATGATATTAGGACTCATTGCAAAAGATAGTGGAACAATCCGACTATTTGATAAAGAGATACAAACTTTGAATGACAAAGAAAAACAGCAATTAGGTGTAGTTTTGTCCGATTCCGGTTTCAGCGGTTACTTAACCATTCATGATATCATTCCTATTTTAGACCACCTCTACGAGCATTTTGATAAATCCTTCTTTGTAAAACAAATACAGAGATTTAGATTACCACAGAATCAAAAAATCAAAGAATTTTCAACAGGTATGAAAGCAAAGCTAAAAATTTTAACTGCCATTTCTCATCATGCTAAATTTTTATTGTTGGATGAACCTACTGCAGGTCTGGATGTAACTGCCAGGGACGAATTATTGGATATGCTGAGAGAATTCATGGAACAGGATGAATCACGTTCCATTTTAATCAGCTCTCATATTTCAACAGACTTAGAACCCCTGTGTGACGACTTTTATATGATTGATGAGGGAAAGATTATCTTTCATGAAGATACAGATATATTGTTAAGCGATTATGCCTTGCTTAAAGTAACTCCGCAGCAATACACAAATATGGATAAACGATATATTTTGAAATATAAAAAAGAAATCTACGGATACAATTGCCTGACCAATCAAAAACAATACTATCTGGAAAATGAACCAAACATTGCTGTTGAAAATGGGACCATCGATGATGTCATCACAATGATGAGTGGAGGTGCAGAAATATGAAAGGATTATTGATAAAAGATTTCAAATTACTGAAAGTACAAAAAAATTCCTTTTTGCTCATTTTATGCATTGCAATCGGTATGGAGATTTTTACCAATAGTACATCATCTTCTTTCATCATCGGCTATTTATCATTCGTCGCCACATTGTTTACGCTCAGCTCGATTAGCTACGATGAATTTGATAACGGCAATGCCTTTCTCTTCTCCTTACCTATCACACGGAAAAGTTATGTAATTGAAAAATATGGATTTGGCATGATAATGGGAAGCAGCTTTTGGGCATTTGGAACATTAATTGTGATTCTCAAAGAAATAATTGCAATGAAATATGTATCCATAGACACAATAATGGCAGCTTTTATCATTTTACCTATTGTGTTTTCAGTTTTAGCGATTATGCTGCCGTTCCAATTAAAGTTTGGCGGAGAAAAAGGACGAATTGCAATCATTTGTACTTTGGTCATCGTATTTCTGATGGGTATTGTCATAACAAAAGTTTCAAATGCATTCCATATCAATTTGAGCTTCCTCTTCCATCAAATAGCCACGCTCAATCGAGCAGTTCTCATTCTTGCTATTATTGGTTTTACAATTCTCATGCTCTCTATCTCTTACCGTATTAGCTTATCCATTATGAAGAAAAAAGAATTCTAAGAACGACACATCTTTTATTACCTTAATGTCATTAAAAAAATGATAATGAAACAACAAAAATATCAGGAAAACCAGTTGAAACATATAAAAGGCAATTCCCATAAAATAAAAAGCAAGCTGCAAATTTACAGCTTGCTTTTTATTTTATGGAATATAACAACCTGGCAATAACAGTACAAATATGGAAAGAACTCCTTTCCATATTCAAAATTTTGGATGTTAAGAAAACACTTACACGTTCTGTCTATGAAAAATTGCATAGCAATTTTTTATATCATAAGGTTACCTGATAACACCAAGAATCATATTATTTAGATAATCTGATATAGTGGTTCGCTTCTCTTAGCATATGGTCGGCAAACAACGGAAGAATGACGGAAGGAATGTAAAATTCAGTTGCGGTTCCCGCAATGTCCGGCTCAATTTCAATATTTTTCATAGTACAAGCAGCTTTTTGATCCAATTCATCCAGCATTTTTTGATAAGATGCTGCAAATGTACTGCAAGATTGAATCAATTCGTTATTTGCTGAATTTAAAATTGCTTTCACATATTGTGTATGTTCCAATACGGAATGATCCCAGAACAAATCTACTTGTGTCATATCGTCACAAGAGAATTCTTCTTCATTGTCAAAGTTAATAATGTAGCTTCTGTAGCTTTGTGCTTCATGTACAAGATGCTTTACAAAATTAGGATAGCTGGTAGAAAAAATACTGCTTGCCATTAGTTCTTTTAAAATATTTTCTTCAAAATCAATGATACCGTCAAGAATGCGAATTGCAGAACGATTCAGCAACAATACTTGATTTGCCAATTTAGGGCTTATGTATGCATCGTCTTCTCCTTGCATATCCTCCTCCATCGCTGTAATAGCACGGTCAATCGAAATACCTGTAAAACGCTGTACCTCTCTTTCTGCAGTTTGGGTGTACTCCGTTACCAATTCAGCAGATTGAATGATATCTTTTGACAATACGCCATGACTTAGTTTCACTGCCTGATTTAAGATTTTTTCAAACTGTACTTTATAACGGTCTGCTTCTTTTGCAATATGTTGATTCATACCTGCAAAACTAACTTCCAGAAAAATAGCATGCTCTTTCATCATTCTGGCAAAGAATAAGTGGTGCTCCAAAGATAATACTACACTGTTGCGGTTTGTAACCATAAACATCATCCTCCAAAAGTTCATTTGTCTAAGTATACGAACCGTACAAAATTTTATGCATTCTACTGGTAATGGTGCATAAATACATGTAAGAAAATACGACACAACCTATCTATTATCTATCTTTTTTATATACACTGTTTTAAAATTTATCATACTTTTCCGTTTGTATTGAACAAAGAAGCGTTCTGTGTACATGAAAAACCTGTCATTATTATAAAATTTCACGATATCTGATTTATACAAATTCTGCTGTGAATTTTCATCTATTCCATACAAATTTGGTTGCGCATTTGACAAAAAATATAAAATACTTGCAAAACAAACAAAAGCATATACAACTATCGTTTCGGATAATTGTATATGCTTTCTTATCATGAGATAGGAACAAAGTCTCCACGCTCTGCCGCTAAATGATACCCGATAGAGTTCATTCTGCCCTGCAAACAGTTCCTGCACTCAGCAGCTTCGTCTCCTGTACAAATTTTATTGTCATACAGCATATATTTTGCTCTCACATCCAACGGTGAAAGATTTGGCATAACCACGTTTGCTCCTGCCAAAATTCCCAACTCACGCCCTTTGGGATGAATGGTTCCCAAAGCAGTGGTTGAAGGCAAAAGTACATTTGGAATCAGCAAACGCAAAATACCAATCAAAAACAGTGTCATTTCCAACGTACCTGCTGCTTCATTCGCAAACGGCGTGTCATGGTGAGGAATAAACGGACCGATTCCCACCATCTGTGGAGAGAATTCTTTTATAAACAATAAATCCCTGACCAAATCTTCTTTGGTCTGATTGGGAGAGCCCACCATAAATCCGGTACCTACCTGATAGCCTATTTCCTTCAGATTGTTTAGACAATTGATACGGTGTTCCAAGGACAAATTCTTTGGATGCAATGTACGGTAATGTTCTGCGTTTGCTGTTTCATGGCGCAGCAAATAACGGTCGGCTCCCGCTTGATACAGACGGGTATAAGACTCATAACTGCGTTCTCCCAAAGACAGTGTAATGGCACAATCGGGATACTGCTGTTTGATACTTTGGATTAAATCAACCAAAAACGCATCTGTAAATTGTCCGTCTTCTCCTCCTTGCAGTACAAACGTGCGAAATCCCAACGGATAGCCTACTTTGCAGCAAGACAATACCTGCTCTTTTGTCAGGCGGTAACGGTCTATATTCCGGTTGCTCCTGCGGATGCCACAATAATAGCAATCATTTTTGCAGTAGTTTGTCAGTTCAATTAATCCTCTGGTATACACTTTGTGGTCAAAATGTTCCTTTTGACGTATACGGGCTTTTTCAAACAAATAACTGCTGTTTTCTTCATCTACGTGTTCCAATAATTGAAGCAGCTGCTCACCGCTTAAGATTCCTGTTTCAAATAATTGGTCAATCCATTGTTTCATGGCTTCTACACCACTTTCTTTGCACCATTTGCAAATTATTTTAATACACCATACGCTTCAATAAACTGCTGCATTGTTTTACCTTCCTGCTCTCTGTTTAAAATACGACGGGCAGGACTCATCATTGTTTGTGCTCGTTCAAACAACGGTTCCAAATAACACTCTTCATTCAAATTACGCTGAATTAATCCTTGTTTTGCCAGTTCCAAAACTTTTAAAGTAAGCGCTTGCACCGCTTGTTGATTCAACTCTTTTGGAAATTCCAACTCAATCAACATTTTTCTTAATTCGGAAGGAGAGTATCCTTGTTTATAGACACTTCTGTCTTGATACAGCAATGTTTCCAATTCATCCAATTTTTCTTGCAAACCTACATGGAATGCCGCTACACACATACATTCGCTGACAGGCTGACAACATGCACTGCGATACTCTATGGTTCCTCTAAAGGTTAAGTCCTCAAATTTATAGCTTCTTAAATACTCCAAGTCAGAAGGTTCCGGATGAAAGACGTACGGTACAAAATGGTCACCGTTGAAAACCATACCTTCAACAGACTCCATTTGGAAAAACTGTTCTGCAGGAATTGGAGTAAAATAAATATATTTTCCGTCTCTTGCCACATTGAACAACGAGGTGCGCTTAATATATTCCACCAATTCTTCAATATCTGTCAATTCAATTTCGAACATACCAACATTATGAGGATTATAACCATACATACTGGAATCCCAGAAGCGGTCACGCGCACTGACCAAATTAAACTCCGGGTCTAACAGCAAAGAATTGGAAAACAAAACAGCTTTAATCGGCTCCAAACGATTCAATGTATTGATGGTACGAATCAAATTTTCTTCCGACACATCCAACTGAACTTGAGAAGCGCAGGAATAAGAACCAAAGTTGGGTCTGGAGTGAAATGCCTTAAATCGTGGATGCTCCACATAAGACTCTAAATGATGCTGAATCATACGGTATCTTTGCCCAGGCAAGGCATTGTTATCATTATAAATGCCATAAGGGCTTACTCCCATACCTGTCATGCGATAATGATATTTATCAAGCTCTCTTTCCAGGAACTGATAATATGTTTTGAAACGTTCATATGCCACATGCAAATTAGATACGGTACCCATAGAAAATTCTACATTGCAATAAGAATAGTCAAATGAAATGGTATCCCCTGTTTCTTCATTGGACAAACAATAAATATCGCCGTTATCATCACGTTTTTCTATGTTTAAATCAAATGCTTCTCTCAAAGCCAATACTACTTTTTGAATGACGCTGAAATCAATTTTCTCTTGACTCATATTCAAAATTGGAATTTCAAATTCAATGCCAATCATATAGCCTGTTTTATGCTTGGTCGGTACAATATATTTTTCGTAAATTGCTTTGTCGATATCAAATTGCTTCATCATACATCACCTTTCTGCATATATGCAGTATTCATACGTATTATGATAGTACCATAAAATTCTATGTTTGCATATTACCATTATCATATGTGCAAAAACTATTTTAAACCAAATATTTTATCATTTTTCATTCAAATTGAACTTTTATAAATACCTACTAAATAAGTACTGTTTAAATTTTATCTGCAACCATTCTGTTTGTCAAGTAATGAAAATTTTTCTTGCAAAAACTTTCATTGATTCACTGGTAACAACCGCCTATTTGCACAATATACACTTATAAATTCAGATAAGTTGCCTAATACAAGCTGTGAAAACAACATAATTATAATAGATTTTGTGTATACATTGTATAGCACCGAGTAAATACAATTCGGAAACAAAACAACGAAAAAAGAATCTCGGGTACACTCGGGATTCTTTCTTTTTCAAAGCATGTAATATCAAAACATCTATAAATACGCTTAAGTAATATAGGAGGGACGGTATGGCATCCATTTCTATAACAGAAACAGTACTGAGAGACGGCAACCAGTCTTTCATGGCAACCCGAATGCCTCTGAAATCATTTGAGTCTATATTAAGTACCATGGACAAAGCCGGATATGGCTCTGTAGAATGCTGGGGCGGCGCTACATTTGATTCCTGTTTGCGTTACTTAAATGAAGACCCGTGGGAACGACTCAAAATCATACGCAATCGCATGCCCAATTCTAAATTGCAAATGCTGCTGCGAGGCAGAAATCTACTTGGATATCAACCATATTCCGATGAAATCATTCGTAACTTTATTCGCTGCTGTGTCAAAAATGGAATTGACATCATACGTATCTTTGACGCTCTCAATGATATTGAAAATATCAAAGTGGCAGTAGACGAAACCATACGCCAAGGCGTACACGCATCTGGGGCAATTTGTTACACTATAAGCCCTGTTCATACACTTGACAGCTATGTCACACTTGCAAAACAAATGGAAGCATTGGGTGTACATTCCATTTGCATTAAGGATATGGCAGGAATTTTAAGTCCACAACAAGCATTTAACCTGGTTACTGCTCTGAAGAAAGCTGTAAACCTTCCTATTGTTTTACATACACACTGCACAACAGGGCTTGCTTTTATGACGTGCATCAAAGCTGTTGAAGCAGGCGTCGATGTGATTGACACTGCCATATCCAGCTTTTCCGGAGGAAGTTCGCAGCCTGCTACAGAAACGCTTGTATACGCCTTAGAAGAATTGGGAATTCATACGGGAATTGACCAATCAGTATTAAAAAAAATCAATGAACATTTTACTTCCGTTCGTCAGGAAGCTCTTACGGACGGGGCATTGAATCCCATTGTACTGACAACAGATACCAACGCATTGCTTTATCAAATTCCCGGAGGCATGCTCTCTAATTTGATTTCCCAATTAAAAACACAGCATGCAGAACATCGTTTCTATGAAGTGCTTCAGGAAGTTCCAAAAGTGCGAAAAGAGTTAGGTTATCCTCCTTTGGTAACACCCATGAGTCAAATGGTTGGAGCACAGGCAGTCACTAATATTTTAACAGGAAGCCGTTATCACATTATCGGAAAAGAAATTTGTGCATACGTAAACGGAGCATACGGAACAGCGCCCGGAAACATAGACGAAACATTAAAAAATTTAGTGCAAGAAAAGCAACAAGCATCGAATACCATATCGGAACTGCCGAAAAGCATGTCCGCTGCAGCAAAGGAGCTGGGAAAGTTGGCAGAAAAAGAAGAAGATATTTTATCTTATCTTGCGTTTCCGCAGACAGCTATTTCTTTTTTCAAAAATCGAAAAAAGGAAAAAGAACATTGCTGCCCTTATATGATTACACAACTGTCTGAATAAGGAGGTCACTCTATGAATGTAATAGATTGTATTATTCTTGCAGGAATTGGCATTTTAACCGTATTTGCCGTATTGTTTGCACTGAGCATATTGATTCGATTGATTAGCTTTACCGTACATCTGCAAACGCCCTGGAAAAGACACGCCAAAGTTTCTCTGTCAGGTCACGGAAGCATACCGCTTCCCTCTGTTCCCAATATCTCACGTGGTCTTTGCAAGCAATATCAGGTAGATGACCGTACCGCCGCAATAGTTATGGCAATTGTTGCGGACGAAATGAAATTGCCTTTAAATGAAATTACCTTTATTTCCATACGAGAAGTACGGTCACGGGAGGAGAATGAAATATGAAATATTTAGTTTCTCTCAACGGAAAACAATATGAAGTAATTGTGGAACATCACACTGCAAATGTTACAAATGTGACTCCCTTTGTATCCGAACGTTCTCCAAAGGAATCGTCCATAGAGCAAAAGCAAGCCGAACATCTTGGTTCATTAGGAAATCCTCCTGCAAACAGCACTGCTGTAAAGGCGCCTTTGCCGGGTACTATTACAAAATTGAATGTGAAAAATGGTCAAAATATAAAACGCGGAGAGATATTATGTATTTTGGAAGCCATGAAAATGGAGAATGAAATTATCGCTCCCGCCGACGGCACAATCATAAAAACAGAAGTGCAGCAAGGTTCAGCCGTGCAAACGGATGATATCCTTGTTGTAATCGGTTAAGGGAGGGTTTGCATGTCTTTTACCAACACAATGGTAAACTTATGGAACAACATGGGATTTAGCACATTTACGTGGCAGCAAGGCGTTATGATTGGCATTTCTCTCATTTTGTTGTTTCTGGCAATTGGGAAAAAATTTGAACCGTTTTTATTGCTCCCCATTGCATTTGGCATGTTATTGGTAAATTTACCACTGACAGGACTGACACAAGAAGGCGGTTTGTTTTATTATCTCTCTTTTGGCGTCAATACCAGCATTTATCCCTGTTTAATTTTTCTTGGAATTGGCGCTATGACCGATTTTGGACCTCTGCTTGCCAATCCTTCCTGCTTGTTATTAGGCGCTGCTTCTCAGTTAGGCGTTTATGTTACATTTATTGTTGCTTGTTTTGCCGGATTTACGCCGCAAGAAGCTGCCGCTATCGGTATCATTGGAGGAGCCGATGGCCCTGTAACCATTTATTTAACTGCTACACTGGCCAATCACTTATTGCCCATGATAGCTGTAGCTGCATATTCCTATATGGCTTTGGTGCCATTGATACAGCCTCCTTTGATTCATCTGCTCACCACGAAAAAGGAACGTTCCATCGAGATGCATCAATTGCGTGTTGTAACAAGAAAAGAGAAAATCATATTCCCAATTGTTGTGATTCTGTTTACCTGTCTGCTTTTTCCTTCCATTGCACCACTGCTTGGCATGTTTATGTTAGGAAATTTGCTTCGGGAAAGCGGTGTCACCAATCGTTTGTCTGACACAGCACAAAATTCCATGATGAATATGTTCACATTATTGTTAGGGATTTCTATCGGTTCCAGAACTGCCGGAAATGAATTTTTGCAGATTGACACGCTGATTATCTTAGGATTGGGATTACTGGCGTTTTGCATCAGCACCATAGGAGGATTACTGTTTGGCAAACTGATGTGTGTGATTACCAAAGGAAAAATCAATCCGTTAATCGGTTCCGCAGGTGTTGCAGCTGTTCCTATGGCGGCTCGCATTTCTCAAGTAGAGGGCCGTAAGGTAAATCCATCTAATTTTTTGTTAATGCATGCTATGGGACCAAACGTTGCGGGAGTCATTGGCTCTTCTGTTGCGGCAGGATTTTTGCTTTCAATCTTTGGCGTTTTTTAGAAAAGAAATCATCGCCCGACCTAGCAACCGGAACAAATTCCATTCAGATGTTATCATCCATGTTTCTTTTATGGTGCACCGCATTCTATCTCCATTTTGGGTATGGATAGCTGGAGCAAAAAGTAAATCCTTAACTTTCTATAAGATGATTTTCCGTCTTCAGGTCACTGTGCCTCTACTCCCATTTATTCACCTAGTTATTAAAATAACGGTTTGAGTTCTTTTATAGACACAGCAGATACCCTATACCACAAAAGCAAAAGCAGACACGCTAATATCACGTGTCTGCTTTTTATTTTTTACCTATTTTCTTCAGCAGCGCTTCGATATAAGGCGCTCCCATTTCTTCAAAGAATTCTTTTTGGTGGTCTGTTCCTTCATAGACACGAATACCGTCTCTATATACCAGTAACCTGTTTAACGGCAGTTGCTGCCACGGCTGTCTGTCATTTACGGGAACTGTCATAAAGCTGCAAGTATTCCCTTCTTGCGCATAAAACAAAGTTCCTTTCATATTGGTATGCACATACATCTGTTCCGTATCATAAAAAATCAGATTCATCTTATTGCCTTGCACCAAATGCGTAATTCTTTCTTCAATAATCGGAATACGCTCTTCTTTTGTCAGCGAACGTCCTTTTGCTTTTATCGCTCGATTAATTGCGTCAAGAATAAAATAAAAAACGGCTTCGCTGTCTGTATCTCCTCTACACAAGTGCTTATAAGGTTCCAACATGCTGTCTTGAAAAGCTGTGCCATTATGCATAAATGTCCATATACGACCACTGTAATCTGCGTGACGAAACGGATGACAGTTGATAGAACTCATAACACCTACCGTGGCAAGGCGAATATGCACCATGGCACTGGTACACCATAAATCTTTTTGTAAATAAGCACAGTACTTGGTATCATCCAATGCTCTGAGAGGGCTTCGATAAACAATCGCGGCATTTCTCTGCCAAAAGGACAATCCCCAACCATCCGGATGGTCAATGCTGTGTTGATAAAATAAATCACAATTTGGTTTAATATTAACGGTATCTCTGCTGTTTACAGCATACAATTCACACATAACAGCACCTCCTTTCTATTGAATCATAATAGCTTGTCTCTGTTTCAAACTATGCATTTTTCATCATAAATGCCACTAAAAAGCCGGAATGGTAACAAACAGAGGAAAAACATAAAATCCAATGATTCCTAAAACAACACTGATACCCGCTCCAATCAACACATCACGAATAAAATGCAAGCCGCAAAGCACTCTGGTAGCACCAACAATGCATGCCATACACAATGTTAAAACACCAAACGGTATATTCACGTATAAACATGCCATACCAATGATAAACGCACTTGCTGTATGTCTGCTTGGACAAGAATTGCCTTTTGAGTGTTTGGTCAAAGGTTCAATTTGGTACACTTCAAAGGGGCGCGGTTTATCCAGAAGAAAACGCAAAATCGTTACAAATATCAAGTCAATAACAGGTACTGCAATAAAAAATACAATTTTAGTATCTCTCGTAAACGCTAAAAAGGCAATAAAACATACGTAAATTCCCATCAATAACCACGGGGTTCTTTTACAAAAACGCAATAATGTTTCTTTTCTAAATTTCGTTTTACAGCAAAATTTCAACATCGCAGCGTATTGTTTTTCACTCATGGATACACCTCTGCTTGAAATGTTTTCATCATATCATATTCTTCTCTGTTGGAAAACAAAAAAGAAAGGGAAACATGTAATAAAAAAGCAGCATACCGGTGCCGGCATACCGCTTAACTTATCTTGCGCGCCTTTGTGTATGAAAATAATAGGAATTGTGTTCTCGCCATATAGTTTAATCAAACTTCATCAATTTATGAGCAAAAATCTTAATCTGCTGCGTCTTATCATGATTGTGATACCAACCGGATTTCTTGTTACATGATATATCAAACATAAAGTCGTTAGATTTATGTTTTGGAAATCCGTGTTTCATAAAATATATCGCGTTATATATTCTGTCATTACTTATCCTATTATTAAAAATGGATAAAACATTTTAATAAGCCGTTAACCTTAAATATCAATATGATGTAACAGATTCAATATAATTATAAATTATTATACATTTTTGTGTTTTTATTGTCAACATAACACGTCAGAACTCTGTCTGCGTGACTGCTACGCAGCAAAAAACGCTGTTCTGAACATCAGAACAGCGTTTTTATTAGCTTAATAAATCTCTACGACTAATATAGGAAGTGTGAAGCAAATGATGTGCTTTTTCACTCAAAGGTTCACCTAAGAATTCTGCATAAATCTCCTTGATTGCAGGATTTTCATGAGACTTTCTGATTGGAAGCTGTTTATCCAGCTCATAAGCTGCGTCCAGTCTGGCCTTTACTTTCTTCCAACTTCTGACCGGAGTACCGCCGCCGCCTACGCAACCGCCGGGACAAGCCATTACTTCAATGAAATGATAATCGGCTTTGCCTGCTCTTACCTTACGAAGCATTTCGCGTGCATTGCTCAAGCTGTGAACAACCGCTACTTTTACTTCCAGTCCATCAATATCAATGACAGCCTCTTTCAAGCCTTCTACGCCACGTACCTCTGTAAAGTCCAGTCTTGGAAGTTCTTTGCCTGTAATGACCTCATATACAGTACGCAACGCAGCTTCCATAACACCGCCTGTAGCGCCAAAAATTTCACCGGCACCGCTTCCCAGACCAAATGGTGTATCAAACGGAGTTTCTTCCAACTCTTTAAAATTAATACCTGCTGCTTTAATCATATTTGCAAGTTCTACAACAGTTAAGGATATATCAACATCTTGATAGCCACTGTCATGGAACTCAGGTCTTAAGCACTCAAATTTCTTGGCTGTACATGGCATAATAGAAATGCTGCAAATATCTTTTGGATCAACACCGGCTTTTTCAGCATAATACGTTTTGATGACTGCACCAAACATTTGCTGCGGAGATTTTGCGGAAGACAAGTGATCTAATTCTTTTGGAGAGAATGTCTCACAGAACTTTACCCATCCCGGACAGCAAGATGTAATCATTGGTAATGTGCCGCCGTTTTTAATGCGGTCTAACAATTCGTAACCTTCTTCCATAATGGTAAGGTCAGCAGAGAAGTCAGAGTCAAATACCTGATGGAATCCAAGCTTTTTCATCGCTGTTACAAGTCTTCCGGGGCTGATAGTACCTGGGTCTTCTCCCAATGCTTCGGCAATGGTAACACGAACAGACGGTGCAACTTGTGCAACTAAAATTTTACCGTTGATGAGTTCTTTATAAATTCTGTCTGTATCATCATGAATTGTTAAAGCACCAACAGGACATACCTGAACACATTGACCGCAGCCTACACAAGGTGTATCTACTGTCTTCTTGTCATATGGGGTAACCACAACCGTTTCATATCCACGATTCTGTTTTGAAAATGTACCAACTGTTTGTACTTCGTTACATGCCTCTACACAACGCGTACATAAGATACATTTATTTGGGTCACGGGTGATACATGGAGAAGAATTATCAATTGGAAAACCGCGTGTTTCCACTTCGTAACGAAGCGGTTTGTTCATATTTAAATCTTGTGTTAATTTTTGCAGCTCACATCTGCCGTTTTTACCACAGACCAAGCAGTCTTGCGGGTGATGCGCAAGTAAAAGTTCCAAGTTATTTTTACGTGCATTTAAAACGGTAGGTGTAGAGGTACGAATTACCATACCTTCCGCTACAGGATAGCTGCATGCCGCCTGAAGCAAACGTTGACCTTCTACCTCAACCGCACAAATACGGCAAACAGATTTGATTTTCTGGTCCTCATGATAGCACAAAGTAGGAATATTGATATTTGCTGTACGGGCTGCCTCTAAAATGGTTACACCTTCCGGCACTTGCAGCTTTTGACCGTCAATTGTAATATTAACCATGATTAATACCCCCTGTCGTGTCCGCAAATGGAGCAGTCATTGCCGTCCAAGTGGCGGTTATATACTTCTTCAAAATTCTGCAAGCTGGAAAGAACCGGAACCGCAGTGGAATGACCCAAGCCGCACAATGCAGAAACACGCATGGTATTGGCTAAGTCTTTAATGGTTTCAATATCTTTTAACGTGCCTTTTCCGCTGGAAATATGACAAATCAATTCATACAATCTTGTTCCGCCTTCACGACAAGTAGTACATTGACCACAAGATTCGGAACGGAAGAAATCCAGATTATTCTTTACAATATCAACGACACAATTTTTATCATTAATGACCAAAATGGTACCGCAGCCCAATCTACCGCCGGATGCTGAAACATGGTCAATATCAAGCGGTAAATCAATTTGATCCGGATTGATAATCGCACCGGAGCTGCCGCCTGTTTGTACAGCCAGCAATTCTCCGTCTGCGACACCGCCGCAAACGTCATATAAAATATCTTTTAAATTTACACCCATTGGAAACTCAAATACGCCTCTTTTATTGACATTTCCGCAAACAGTAAACAATTTGGTTCCGGGGCTGTTTGGAGAGCCAATACTGCGGTACCACTCTGCACCATTTAACAAAATCGGAGGAATATTTGCCAATGTTTCTACGTTATTTAATGCAGTAGGTTTGCCGAACAAGCCTTTTGTACCCGGATACGGAGGACGGAATCTTGGTTCGCCACGATTACCTTCAATAGATTCAAACAACGCAGTTTCCTCGCCGCAAACATAAGCGCCTGCGCCGGAATGCAGTTCAATATCAAAGTCATAGCCGCTGCCCAAAATATTTTTCCCCAGGCATCCTGCTTGACGTGCACTTTCCAATGCTTCAATCAAAATTGGACGTATGTATGGATATTCAGAGCGCAAGTAAATAAAGCCTTTATGTGCGCCTATTGCTTTTGCAGCAATTGCCATTCCTTCAAAAATACTGTTTGGATCTTCACTTAACAAAACACGGTCTTTGTTGGTACCCGGTTCGCCTTCATCGGCGTTGCATACAATATACTTTTCATCGCTTTGTGTATTATAAGCAAATTGCAGTTTTAGATATGTTGGAAAGCCTGCACCGCCTCTGCCGCGCAAACCGGCATCTTTCAATACCTGAATAATTTCGGCTCCTTCCATGGAAAGCGCTTTTTTCAATGCCACATAACCGCCAACACTCATGTAGCTTTTGGCATCTGTAGGAATAATTTTACCTCTGTTTCTAAGTAAAACGTGCATTTCTTCCATGTCTACACATCCTCTCTGATATAACGTTTGATGATTTCGCGCACACTGTCGGGAGTGAGGTCACCATAAGTTTTATCATTAATCATAATTGCCGGTGAAACATCACAGATACCTAAGCAAGGACAATATTCCAAAGTAAAACGTCCATCTTCGGTGGTCTCTCCCATTTTAATGTTCAGCTGGTCTTCCAAAGCCAAAACAATTTCTTGTGCGCCGCGTACATGACATGGAGCGCTTTTGCACATTCTTACAATATATTTGCCATGCGGTTTTACGGACAGCATAGCATAAAATGTAATAAAACCGTATACATGAGTTTGAGCAATACCCATTTCACGTGCAATTACCGCAGCAACTGCCTCAGAAAGTGCAGGAACTACTTTTTGCACTTCGATTACGACATTCATTAACATTTCAGGCCTGTTTTTGTAAGGTGCAGCGATTCTTGCAACTTCTACTAACTGAGCAGCAGGCGTAGTTAATTCGTAGCGATTTTCTACCATAATTCATTCCTCCTTAAAAGCGTTTCATTCCGGATAAAAGCATGTAAAATTTGTTTTATCAATCGACAAATCACTTTGACACATTTTTAACAGAATTAACTAAGTACCATATACTTTTTTGTACAATAATTATATTATATTCTTTAGTAGGAATAAGTCAACAAGTCCACATATTTTTCTACTTATATCCTAATTCATAGTATGAATTTATGACGTTCTTTACAAAAAATCACTATATTTTTGTTATTTTTTTAACAATTTGAATTGATTATAAGCAAAATATACGTAAAAATAAAAAAGAACACCAATATTTGGATATACCAAATGTTGGTGTTCTTACAAGATAATCAATAAAAATGGAATTAGTGATTACCGCAGCCACAACCGGAACCGGATTTCTCTTCTTTATGAGAGCCACCGCAGCAATCATCATGACAATCGCAGTCGTCTCCACAACCGTAGTCGTCCAATACATCATTAATATCAAACTCCAGACATTCACCACAGTTTGGGCAATCAATTTGGCCTTCTTCGATAATGTCTTCAGATAGGCAAATTGTTTCTTGACAGTTTGGACAAGTTACCTCGTAATAAAACTCATCATCGTCATCTTCGCAGTCTTCACAGCATTTATCTTCTTCGTAAAAGTCATCTTCCAAAGTGCATAAATCTTCATCTACAGCATCCAATTGGTCAGCCATATCTTCGTATGCCTCTTCCAAATCAGAAATGGACAGTGCCATATCCTCCAATAAGGTCAACATAGCATCTAACACTTTTACTTCTTTTTTATCTGTGTCCAGTTCTAAACCTTCTGCTAAACCACGAATATATGCAACTCTTTCTAAATTTGTCATAATAAACACCCTCCTTTTACTTGGTGAAAGCTTTCATTTTGTTAGCAAATAAAAACGATATCTTATGAATTAAGCACGTTCCATATATTCGCCTGTTCTTGTATCAATACGGATTGCTTCGCCTTCATTGATGAAAATTGGAACTTTTACTTCAGCGCCTGTTTCCAATTTAGCCGGTTTTGTAACGTTTGTAGCAGTATCGCCTTTTACACCCGGTTCTGTTTCAGTAACTGTAAGTACCACAAAGTTTGGTGGCTCAACGCCAAATACATTACCTTTATAAGACAGAACTTTACATTCCATATTCTCTGTTACAAACTTGAAGTTGTCACCAAGAATATTTGCATTAATCGGAATTTGTTCATAAGTTTCGTTATCCATGAAGTAGTATAAATCGCCATCGTTGTATAGGTACTGCATGTCCTTACGCTCAATAAAAGCAGTTGGATATTTATCATTTGGGTTAAATGTTTTTTCTGTCACAGCACCTGAAATGACATTTCTGATTTTGGTGCGCACAAACGCAGCACCTTTACCCGGTTTTACATGTTGGAACTCAATAATTGCATATACGTTACCCTCCATCTCAAAAGTAACGCCGTTTCTAAAATCACCTGCAGATATCATACTATATCCTCCAATTATATTTCTACCATAACAGTTTATATTATTTTGCAAAATATTTCAAGATATATCCGTGAATAAATCAAAGTATCAGCAGTTCTTTTGAAGAACCTGTCAAATTTTCACATCCGTTTTCTTGAATCAAGACCATATCCTCTATTCTAACGCCGAATTTGCCTTCCAAATAAATTCCCGGCTCTACCGTAATGACCATTCCCGGCTTTGTAATTACTTGACATGCCGGAGCGAAATAAGGCCATTCGTGAATTTCCAACCCAACCGCATGTCCTGTTGTATGTCCAAATGTTCCTGCATAGTTTACATCAATAATATCCCTAGCAGCTTTATCTACCAGATTACAAGGAATGCCGGATGTAGCAGTTTGAATTGCTGCAAGCTGTGCCTGCAAAACGGTTTGGTAGACTTGTTTTTGTGCTTCACTTACGGTGCCATATGCTACGGTTCTTGTCATATCGGAATGATATCCATTGACCACGGCACCAAAATCCATAGTGATAAAATCACCTTTTTGAATTTTCTTATCAGAAGGAACACCATGGCACATAGAACCATTTGTCCCCGAAACCACAATGGTATCAAATGCAATTTTTTCTGCACCTTGTTTTCTCATAAAGAACTCCAGTTCCAATGCAATTTCTCGCTCTGATTTATTGGAATCAATATAATCCAAAATATGGGTAAATGCTGCATCTGTAATAGATTGAGCCGCTTTGATATTCTCAATCTCTTTTTCTGTTTTTACAGCACGCATTTCTTTTAACAAAGTATCTAAAGTGGTATCTTTGACAGGTACTGCATTCCATTGTTTACAGACAGTTTCGTAAATGTCTGCTTGTGCCAATGTCAAATGTTCATGCTCCAGCAGTACACCGCGTATATCGTGACGGCGAAGAATTTCTTCAATGCTTTTGGCTAATTTTTGATATACCACAACTTTACAGTCTTTGACCTGCATACGTGCAGCTTCCCCATAACGGAAATCTGTAAGCAAATAAGCAATTTCTCTTGTCACAACCACTACACGGGCAGATGCATGAAACCCACTAATATAACGGCAGTTTTCTTCTGAAGTAATAATTGCGGCATCAATGGGTACACCATTTATTTCCTCGGGCATAGTTTGCGCTAATATTTCCCAATTCATCATAATAACCTCCCTGTGAGATTTTATTTCATTCTTGCCAGAGCTTCCAATGCCAACAAATAGCTTTCTGCTCCCAGACCACCGATTTGTCCCGCACATACAGGGGCAATAACAGATTTGTTACGGAAATCTTCCAAAGCAAATAGATTTTCCATATGCGCTTCAATAAAAGGAATACGCACACATTGAATGGCGTCCCGAATGGCATAACTGTAGTGGGTAAATGCTCCAATATCAATGACAACTCCGTCGTACAGCTCGGCGGAACGATGGATATTATCAATCAATTCGCCTTCCCAATTTGATTGCACAATATCACAACATATGTTTAGTTCACTTGCATGCGCCTTCATATGCAAAACCAGTGAATCATATGTTTCTGCGCCAACCGTGTCTTTTTCTACTTCTCTTAAAATGTTAGGACCAAACAAAACTAAAACTCTCTTTTTGGCCATATGTTTCACTTCCTATCATCTCTGTGATGCTGATGCATTTTATGGTCTGACTTTGTATATTGGTAAATGCCTTTTCGATGAATGCGTCTGCGTATGGGAGATTCTATTTTACGGCGTACTCGGAATGTAAAAGAATGTTCCATATCTTTTGGCGTTAATAAAATAGATTTCATACCTGCCGCATTTGCGCCCAGTACATCGGTAAAAATTTGGTCACCTACTACCACAATTTCTTTTGGCGGTAAATGCAAATAGTGCATTGCTTGTTTATAGCCTTTGGGAAGCGGTTTAAATGCACGATATAAATAAGGCAAATCATATTTGGCTGCAAATTCGGATACACGTTTTTTAAAATTGTTGGAAACAATAATTACTTTAATACCGGCCGCACGCATTTCATGAGTCCATTCGATACTACCTTCAAACGGAATTGGGCATCCATGTCTGGATAACGTATTGTCAACATCTAAAATCATGCCTTTTACTTTCATAACATGAAGCATTTCCGGTGTAATATCCGTAACATGCTTCACTGCCAGTGTAGGGAGTAATACTGCCATTGTCGAACCTCCGTTTAAAATGCTGTAAATAGTCAAAAAAGCGGGCATAGTTGCCCGCTTTTCCATTTTCATTCATTTGTTTACTTAAATTTACGTTTGCGAGCAGCCTCGGATTTCTTTTTACGCTTTACAGAAGGCTTTTCATAAGCTTCTCTTTTGCGAACCTCAGCAATAACGCCAGCTCTTGCACATTGCTTTTTAAATCTTCTAAGAGCACTGTCCAAAGACTCGTTATCTTTGATTCTGATTTCAGCCATTTATCGTTTCCCTCCCATCCGCCACCAGGCAGGGGTAATTAGTATTCAATAACACAAAAATATTATACAGAGAACCGTAACATATGTCAAGCATTAACTGATAAATCTTTTCTAAAAGACGACATATTTTACATAAAATTTATTTCAAAAAGGCATTGACTTCAAATAAAAAAAATGGTAACATAATACACGCGTCATATAATCTTTGACAATTGAATCATATAGGGGTATAGCTCAGTTGGTAGAGCAGTGGTCTCCAAAACCACGTGCCGAGGGTTCAAGTCCTTCTGCCCCTGCCAAAAAAATTCAGACCTGTATTTCATATACAGGTCTGTTTTGTTATTCTATAATACCAAAATTGAATTCGAATGAAAATTTCAAAAGCTAGTAACCTTTACTATTGAATTTCTCATCCTATTTATATGTTAAACAAAATACAATGCTTATATACGATTGAAAATTCTTTATGAATTTATAACTCCTGCAATGCTCTTGATATAAGGTTAGTTCTTATTTCCTTTTAGGAATTCAATTGCATAATTGCAACATTTCTCCCAGTCTTTTTTGGATAAACGCTTAAAAATTGACTGTAGATCAAAAGCATATATACCTACATAATAATCAAAATAAATTTTTATAAATTGAAAGCCTTCATCAAAACCAATCAAATTTCTCTCCCCAAATGTCTTTTTAAAACATTTCTCAAATTCAATGCTCATCGCAGGATCGGCAGATCTAGAATCTACGAAAACAAAAGGATCCATTGCGCTCAAAAATACTTCGAATAGTCCACCTTTAAACTCTTCTTCATATTGATCATAAAATCTATCTAATAGAAAAAATACTGCATAATATAACTGTTCTTCATTTAACTTATTCATTCTTCATACCCCCATGTTAAATAAGATTTTTTTGGATTATTTTTCAAACCTGTAGTTTCATTAAAATCTTTTGGCTTGTCATTTACACCACCATTTATTATGGTGTGGTCACGAACTTCTGCCCATACTTGTGTGCCATCTGAACGGGTCTGCGCATACCAAGCATGTCCTCTGCTATCAGTTCCTACATAATTTTGCGGGTCATTTGCTACGCTTTCTATCAACTCCCGATTTGCAGGAGTATCCGGAAGATGTCCTTTATCATTCCTAAGTATATGCATTAATTGAGACCTATTGGAATGTAGCTTGTTTGTTCTTTCACCTCCGGCTCTTCCCATACCTTTTTCAGCCAGCACATAACCATATCGTTTAATCACTATACTATGATTCTGCGGTAAAGCTTCTTCACCACAAATGCATGCCGCCCACTTGGATAAATGATTGGTTTCTTCATAGTCTACTGTAACAATATTTCCTTCCATCTCTTGAAACGGTTCACCATAACAAATGATACGCTCAGGTTGGAGACGTTTTAACATTTCTTCATAACCTTGCATGAATAACGTTTTTTCTTTACGTACTCCTACTGTTGAGACTGCTACAAAAGAACCAGCTTCTACACCATCAAAGCAAAACCAAAAGCTTTGCGGTTCTCCCCAACACATTGTGGGAATTACAGTAATTCCGTTTGATTGCAAATAAGCTCCCACCCATCGATTACGAAAGGTATTATATATTTGCAATGTAATTGGCATTTCCGTATATAAACTATATTGAGGTGTCAATACTGCTTTATACTGCTTTAACTTTTCCAATCTTGGTTCAGGATGATTCCATAAAACCTCAAATTTATAATCATCTAAAAAGAAATGGACAACAGAATCTTTATTCTCACGCTCATCTGATTTAATATGATCATATCCAATGAATCTTAATTGTTCAAGGCTTATATGTTGTTTTTTCACAATAGGAATTTGAAATGTTCCTTCTCCCTCAAATTGGTTCCTCAAAAAGAGGGGATTATTTCTAAATGCTTCACTGGTCAAAAAATCACTCCTTATATTGACTTGAGAGAACAATCTCTCTACTATACCGTAAAAAAAACAGTGATTTTTCGCCTGCAAAGGGAAACTTTATAAAATATTGTTATATAAAATTAAATTTATCTGTTTTTATATCGTAAAAATCCGACTGTCAAAACAGTCGGATTCCTTATTTTTATTCCAAAGAAACAGATTGATTACACTGTACCGTGATAGCCGTATTTCTCCATCGAAAACATTTATAGTAAATAAATAAACTAAAGGCGGTAGCAGCCCATGTAATTGGATAAACAATGGCAATTGCCTGAACACTGTTCCATAACGGTACAATAATTGCCAATAAAATAATACGCAATATACATAAATGACTGATTGATATTACCATAGGAATAAAAGAGGCGCCTGCCCCTCGAACAGTACCTGACAGCACTTCTATTGCAACATAGATAAAGTAAACGGGAGCTGTAATCATAAGAATTTGTATACCGCATTGTATCACTTCAAGTTCTGAATTAAACATTCTAAATAAATAATAACGGCTCAACAATACAATTGTGCTTACTGCGATTGTACAGCTTACACCTAACAAAAGGCCTATTTTTACCCCCTTTTTGACACGCTTTAATTGTCCTGCTCCGATATTTTGACCAACAAACGAAGTCATTGCCTGACCAAATGCCAAAATAGGCAAATACATAAAGTTTTCTACTTTAAAATAAGCAGTAAATGCAGCCATTGCGTCTTGTCCAAAACCATTGATATAAAATTGGACCACCATATTGGATATGGTTAAAAGTGAAGATTGTATACCTGCAGGAACTCCCAATTTCACAATACGCATCATTTGTTTTTTATGTATACGAAGTCTTTTCAAATGAATACGATATTCTCTTTTTGTACTGAATAAATGAACGACGATAAGAACTGCGGATAATGTCTGAGAAATTGTTGTTGCCCATGAAGCACCTGCCACTCCCCATGAAAAAACAGCAACAAACAGCCAGTCAAGAAACACATTTAATATTGCACCGGACGCTAAATAGATTAGGGGTCTTTTTGCATCACCATATGCTCTTAAAATCGCACTTCCCATGTTGTAAAGAACCATTGGCAGTATACTGATAAAGTAAATACGAATATAGCTGACGGAGAGCTCAAAAATTTCCTGCGGAACTCTTAACCACTGTAGGATGAACGGTGATAACAGTAGTCCTGCAATGGTAAGAACGATGCCCCCTATGCCGGCCAAAGACATTGCCGTGTGAACAGAATCCTGTAAATTTTTATAATCTTTTGCTCCATAATATTGAGCAACCACGACACCTGCACCTACTGAAATGCCTGTAATAAAGCCTACCAGACAGGTGAGCAACAAGCTGCCTGAGCCCACTGCCGCAGAAGCACTCTTGCCAACGTAATTACCTATAAAAATTAAGTCCACAGCATTGTATAACAGTTGGATAAAACTGCTTCCCAATAATGGAAGGGCAAACCAAATAAGCGCTTTGCTGATGCTGCCATTTATGAGCAAATCTTGTTTACTGCATTTTTGCTTCATTGGTGATACTCCTTCCTGTTTTCATGAACAAAAATAATTATCTTTATTATATCGTAATGATGGTAATCTTTGATAGACAAAGTTATGACCAATGTCCAGTATATTTGATTAATTTTTCTCAATGAGGAATCCCCCTGTATGGCTATAACCAAAATACAGGGGGACTTTCTGATTGATTTTATAGGATAAACGACACCGGAAAATGATTCAATACATCAAAAATGACAGAGTTTGATTTTTCGCATGAAATTTTATCTCTGCTTACTATTTGAAATCATGAATTTTTTCTATATAATATAGAAAAAAGCTATGAGAGGTTCTTTATGACCATACAACAACTAAAATATGTAATAAAAACTGTAGAGTGTGGTTCTATTACAGAAGCCGCCAGACAATTATTTATTTCTCAACCCAGTTTATCGGCAGCTTTAAAAGACATTGAAACTGAGTTTGGGATTGAAATTTTCTACCGTACTTCCAAAGGAATATCTTTGTCCCCTGATGGCATTGAATTTCTGTCTTATGCGCGTCAAATTGTAGAACAAGCGGAACTGCTGGAGCAAAGATATAACAATAAAAAGCCTTCTAAACAGCTTTGCTCTGTTTCTACCCAGCATTATGCATTTGCCGTCAACGCTTTTGTCAATTTGATTTCTTCCCTTTCTGCGGAAGAATATGAATTTACATTACGTGAAACCAGAACATATGAAATTATTGATGATGTTGCAAATTTTCGCAGTGAAGTAGGGATTTTGTATTTCAGTCATTTTAATGAAAAGATATTAAAAAAAATGCTGATAGAAAAACATCTGTCCTTTATTCCCTTATTTGAAGCTGAACCGCATGTCTTTATCAGTTCTGCTCATCCTTTATCCCACTGTTCGGAAGTTTCACTGGAAGACTTATCAGAATATCCTTTCTTGGCGTTTGAGCAGGGAACTTACAATTCTTTTTACTTTTCAGAAGAAATTTTAAGCACAGAGCCCCACAAAAAGACGATTCATGTCAGCGACAGAGCCACTCTGTTCAATCTTCTGATTGGTTTAAACGGGTATACCATTTGTTCAGGTGTGCTGAACAGCAATTTAAACGGCGATAATATTATTTCAGTTAAATTAAAAACCAACGAAACTGATTTCAAAGAAGAAGGTAAACGCATCAAAAT
>UQNI01000023.1 GCA_900542375.1 uncultured Oscillospiraceae bacterium
CATATATAATCATATTATACATGATTTTGACCGTAATTTGTAGATAAATTATGATATTGAAGTTATTTTGTAACTTTTATGTTGGTTTAATGAAATTTTATAAAACATAAATATTGTGTTCAAAAAAATATATCATAATATATGGCTGGATATAGGGTAGCTTTATATCATATTTTATAAGATGATAGCTTTAGATAGGCACATAAAGGGAACTTTTAGCTATTGTCGGTATATTTTAGTAATTGTATGAGTAAAATTGCTTTGCAATTTCTTTTATGTTATAATAACAATGTATATCATTTTTTATATTCGGAGGGTTTACATATTATAAAAAAATTAAACGGTGTTTTGAAACATACCAAAACACTTGGAGGCTTTAACAGTATTTTAATGCTTTCGTTAACAGTTTCTATTTTCCTTCCTTTTTATATCACTTTGGCGTGTATGATTTTTGTGGTAATTGTTTCTGTTATCCAAAAGAATTCTCGAAAAGCCGTATTTTTAAATCCATCTAACTTATTTCTTATGAGCATTATGATTTATGGAATCATTGTCAGCAGTGTATATATGAATTTTACAGGAATTATGTATTCGCTGGTTTTTTTGGTGGCCTTGATTGTTATGTTTTATGGAAAAACAATCATGACGCGAAAATTATTTGACAATATGATGGATGTAGCTTGTTTTACCAGTATCATTTGTGTACCGATTGCTGCAATTCAAATGTTTTGGTTTCCTGGGGTAACAGTAGACGGTAGACCGCCGTCAACCTTTACTAACGCTAATTATTACGGCATGATGATAGAATTCGTAGTAATTATTGCTATGTACCGTATTTTTACAAATCAAAATGTAAAAATGAGAAAGTGGTATATAGGTATTATTCTGGTTAATCTGATTGGTCTATATATGTCGATGAGTATGTCATCGTGCATGACATTATTTTTAACAATGTTAATATATCTGATGATAAAAGGAAAAAAGAAGTCAGCAACAGCTTTATTTTTATTCATTGCGATTATTGCTTTTGCTTTATTATCAGGACAAATATTTCCGCGTATTGATACAACTACCGATATCTTCCGCACCAGGATAGATGTGTGGAGCACTGCGTTAAAAGGTATAGCTGACCATGCATTATTTGGTATGGGACCAAGTGCTTATCAGTTAGTATGGCCTGCTTACAGCGGTTATCCAACTTTTCATGCACACAATTTATTTTTAGATACACTGCTGAACTTTGGTGTAGTAGGCGGATGTGCCATTTTCTTTTATGTTTTAACTCAGTTAAAATTGCTGATGAAACGATTCCAAGTGAATGTGTGTAAAAACAGAAATATTCTGGTATTGGTCATGTTTGCAGCAGTTTTAATTCACGGCTGTACGGATGTTACTATTTTTTGGATACAAACAGGTATGTTGTTTCTGCTGGTCTATACTTCGACAGGCATCCAAAATAATGTAAAATCCTTTGCTCAAAGAAAACATAATATGTCTATTCATCATACAGAGACTTGGTCTGTGGAAGAACATGAAACATCTCCGGAAGAAAGTGGAAAATCAACATCCGATATTTATCATTAAGAAATACATTGACTCAAAAGCGCTATGGGAAAGATTCATTTTCTATAGCGCTTTTTATGTTCGATGTATCATTTTGTAATTGAGTTGTAAAAACATGTAGAAAAATCTGGAACAATAGGGCTGTACGGTTGTAAAACAACGTTATGAATGCTATATTAAATTTAAAAATGAGGTGAAAGAATGGCAAAAATATTAATTGTAGAAGATGATGTAAATATAGCAAAAATGCTGGAAGTGACGTTGTCCATTGGCGGATATGAATCTGAGAGATGTGATAACGGAAAAAAAGCTGTAGATTTGGTAACTTCTCAGTCTTATGATTTGGTTTTATTGGACGTTATGCTGCCGGATATGGACGGCTTTAAAGTAATTGAATACATTGATAAAGAAGAGACAGCAGTTATTTTTCTAACAGCATTGCAGGATGTTATGGATAAGGTAAAGGGGCTAAAATTAGGTGCGGAAGATTATATTGTAAAACCGTTTGAAACAGTGGAATTATTAGCCAGAATTGAAGTCGTACTGCGTAGAAAACATAAAAGCAACAATACCATACATTATGGTGATATTACCATGAATATTGACGAACATACAGTAAAAAAAGGAGACGACTACGTTAGTTTAACTCCAAAAGAATTTGATATTCTTGCTTTTTTCCTGCAAAACCAGGATATTGCGCTGACAAGGGAACGCTTGCTTGCTACTGTATGGGGATATGAATTTATGGGGGAAACCCGTACGGTTGATATACACGTACAACAAATACGAAAAAAGATGGGATTACACAATAAATTGGTTACAATACCGAAGCTTGGTTATCGTTTGGAGAGGAATAACTAAATGAAACTTTGGCAAAAGATATTTTTGTGTTCTTTGGCATTGGTAATTTTAGCAATTGATGTTACATCGGTTTTGCTGCTGTCCAACAGCCATAGATTAACCGTCATGCGTGAAGAACAGAATGCCGTTTCTGAGCATAAATACTTATCCGTGATGCTGAAAGATAATGTTATTTATGAACGGTTAAAACAAAATAAAGTGTTTCTGACCGAAGAGGAAGTAATTCAGGTAACTCAGTCTGCGTTTGAACCCCAATCCAGTGCACGTACCATAGGCTTGTCGCTATATACAGGGCAAAGGCGGTTGCTTAGCTATAATGGACGTTCGGAACAATTGGAGGTTTCTATTTTGCAAAGTGCATCTCAATCCAGTGTATTAAATCAAGTGCAGGGCTTGGGCGGTTATGCGCTGGAAATTGTAGATGACGGAGAGGCGTCTTATTTAATTGTCATTTCTCAAATTATATTGGAGAGTCAGCCATATTATTTGATGACTTCCTCTGACGTAACAGAAATTTATACATTATATAAGCAGCAATTAAACTATGTTTTGGTAATGAGTATGATATGTGCAACGGTGATTGCTTCTGTTTTATTGATTGTAGTGTGGCTATTACTGTTGCCTTTGCGAAGAATCAATGAAGGAACACGACAAATTGCGCAGGGAAATTATAGCAAACGACTGCCTGAAAAAGGTAGTACGGAATTTTCTCAATTATCACGTAATATGAACGAGATGGCGGAAGCAATTGAACATAATATTAAAGATTTGGAAAGCGTTGCAGAAGACAGAAATACCTTCATTGCAAATTTGGCGCATGAAATGAAAACACCTCTGACTTCTATTTTGGGCTTTGGTGATTTACTCCGCATTAAACGTACGGTAGATGATAAAGAACGGCGTGAATATGCCGGTATTATTGTAGAGGAAACCAAACGCTTAAAAACATTGTCTGGTAAATTGATGGAATTGATTACAGTAGGAAGCACACAATTGGATTGGCAAACCATTCCTTTGACCAGCATTATGGAAGAAGTAGGACAGGCACTGCAAATTTCTTTATCTAAGTCCGGCATTACACTGAATATAAAAGTATGTAAAATAGAAGTGTCAGTGGACAAAGAATTATTTAAGTCATTGATTTATAACTTGATTGACAATGCAATTAAAGCTTCAAAATCCGGCCAGGAAATTGAAGTCTTCGCCGAAGAAACAAATGGAATATTAACAATTGCCGTAAAAGACCATGGTATTGGTATTCCAAAAGAAGAAATCAATAAAATTATGCAGCCATTTTATATGATTGATAAATCACGAACCAGAAAAGCAGGAGGAGCAGGTTTGGGATTGGCGTTATGCTCCGAAATTGCAAGATTACACGGAGCCAGACTCCAAATTGAAAGCGAACCTAGAAAGGGTACTTGCGTGAGTATTATCTTTGATAAAAAGGGGGAGACCGAATGAAACCACGGCAAAAAGAAAAAAAGTTTCATGTCATCAGGCTCCTTATAACACTTCTTATTTCAGCAGCTATTTTGGGCCTTGGATATATTTTAATCAGTAGTCTGCAATATTGGATTCCAAGTTATAAAAATAAAATGACATATATGGGCGAAGAAAATGTTCAAATGCAGCCTCTCTACTGGAATAGAGAAGAAGAAATCACTATTTATCCATGGGGATTATATAAAAATGATGCTGTGACATCTTTAACTGAAGATGATAAGATGTTTTTGAGTGAAATTCATATTTCCGGTTTACTGAATCAGGCAGCTCAATCGAATAAAGAAACAGATTTTATTTCTCATTTTCAAAAGGTAACTTCAAATAATGTTCCGGTATACTTTCTAAAGAATTTTGAATGTACCGGATATTCATTTTCAGGAGAAAATTCCGAGCAATCTCCTGCTATAGAAGAGAAAGCAAATCATGTATCCAACAATGCAGTAAAACAGACAAAAGTTGTGAACTGTGCAGTAGACCAATATGGCCAATTATTGTATTTACATGTGGACGATAAAGAGAGTCTTCAAAAGTCTGCTGATAGAACTCAAATTGAAGAAGCATACAATAAGTTTACAACTTCCAAAGAGTCTGATGCTACTTCTGAAGGCGATATCGTAGATATTGCAGCAACTGATTTGTACCACTTATGTTTGACAAATCCTTATCAAGATAAAGCTGCTACAGCGTTAGAAAACTTTTTAAACTCTGACCATAATTCTTATGATGTTGTGATACAAGACCAGCAAATTTTGTTGATTTATACCTTGGATTCAGGTTATCGGTTTATTTTTATTTACAATGTTCCGATGGAGCAAATAGCCGGAATGAGCCTGGAAAAATTATCTGCATAAATAAAGTTGAAATTTTTACACTTTTTTGACATATTCTTACAGACAACATGTAATATAGTATGACATAATATTATCGTTACAAATAATGGAATGAAAAAGTTATTTTGGAAAGAATGTGTAAAAATGAAAAATAAACATGTATCCTTATACATATATTTTAAAAAGAAACGTTTTATTTTATTGGTTAGCATCGTGAGTTTTGTGATTACCATTCTGGTAGTGATAGGAGTTGTTCTGATAGCAATGGGTTTATTTCATCAAGAAGATTCTATGTCTACTTTAAATCTTGGCAATACCGGAATTGAAAAAGCAGAAACGGTGAATCAAAAAGAGGCAGAAGAAAGCAATGGCTTTCTATTGGATGTTCCGTATCTTTCACAAGAAGGTGAATATCCTACAGCATGTGAAATTGTGAGTGCGGTTATGGTTCTTTCCTATTATGGATATGATGTATCCGTTGATGACTTTATTGATGATTATCTTCCGCAAGCGGATATTTTTGTTGATACGGAGACAGGTCTTTTAACCAGTACAAGTCCTACACAGGCTTTTATTGGGGACCCCAGGTCTTCCGGAGGATACGGATGTTATGCACCGGTTATTGTAAGTGCTTTAAATAATGCGGTTGGCAATACAGCTTTAGCGATGGATACAACCAATACGGATATAGATACGTTGGTCGATAACTATGTAAAACGTAATATACCTGTATTGCTGTGGGCCAGCATTAATTTGGCTCCAACTTCCGTAGGGGATAGCTGGATACTGGAAGATACAGGAGAATGGTTTACATGGACAGCGGGAGAACACTGCATGGTATTGGTAGGAGCAGACCAAAATTATTATTATTTTAATGATCCATACAACAGCAATGGTACTGTAAAATACCATAAAAATTTGGTAACAAAACGCTGGGAAGAGCTAGGGAAACAATCCGTAGTATTGGTACCAACCGCAATCTCTAAATAAAAAAGAGCAGCATATGCTGCTCTTTTTTATTTAGAAATATCATCCAAAGCATTTCGTAGACTTTTTACAAATGTACCCACAGTTGCTACAGAACTTTTCTGTTCTTGTCCTATCATTTTTACAATGGCGCTGCCAACAATGACACCGTCGCAGTACGTTTTCATCTGTTTCACTTGTTCAGGCGAGGAAATGCCAAAACCAACACAATACGGGATAGAGGCATGTTGTTTTATTGTATCAAAAAAACTGTCAAAATCAGTTTGGAATGTATTTCTGACACCGGTAACGCCGGTAGAGGATACGCAATACAAAAATCCTTTGCTGTTTGCCGCAATGGCAGCAATACGGTCTTTAGACGTTGGAGCGACAAGATTAATTGGATACACGCCATGAGCGTAAGCACATTCATCAATTTCGTCATGTTCTTCAAACGGAAGGTCAGGTACAATGACGGCATCAATTCCTGTTTCCTGGCATAGAGAAAAGAAACGCTCTACTCCAAAACGATAAATGGTATTGATATACATCATGAATACCAACGGAATTTCCGTTTTTGTGCGTAGTTTTTTTACCAATTCAAAAATACCTTCCAGAGTGGTTCCGCCCTGTAAGGAACGCAGGCTTGCTTCTTGAATGATGGGTCCTTCTGCAATTGGGTCAGAGAACGGAACACCTAATTCAATGAGATTAGCGCCTTGACGTTCCATTTCCAGTACCAACTGTTCTGTGGTATCAAAATCAGGGTCACCCGCCGTAATAAAGGTAATCAATGCTTTTTTGTTTTGTTTTTTTAATTCTGCAAACATGCTGTCAATTCTATTCATGAATATCCACCCCTCTGTATCTGGCTACTTGATATACGTCTTTATCTCCGCGTCCTGACAGGCATATTACCATAATTTCATTCTGTTTCATGGTTGGAGCAATTTTTCTTGCAGCAGCTACTGCATGGGCAGACTCAATTGCAGGAATGATACCTTCCATACGGGACAAATATTCAAAGGCGCAAACAGCCTCTTCATCTGTAATACTTACGTATTCAGCACGTTTGCTGGTGTGTAAATGAGCATGTTCCGGACCGATGCCGGGATAATCCAGACCGGCAGAAATAGAGTAAACAGAATCAATTTGTCCTTCTTCATTTTGGAGGAATAAAGATTTCATACCATGGAAAATTCCTTTGGAGCCTTTTGCCATGGTGGCCGCATGTAAAGCGGTATCCACACCATGACCTGCGGCTTCAGCTCCTATTAAACGCACGGTTTCATTTGGAATAAAGTCATAAAACATGCCAATGGCATTGGAACCGCCTCCCACACAGGCAACTACACAGTCAGGCAGTGTGTGTTCCATGGCCTCTAATTGGCGTTTTGTTTCCTCACCAATAATTTTTTGAAAGTCTCTAACCATGGTAGGGTACGGGTGAGGACCCATTGCGGAACCGATTAAATAGTATGTATTTTCAACGTTTGCAGTCCAGTCTCGCATAGCTTCGTTTACGGCATCTTTTAAAGTGCGGGTACCGCTTTTTACGCCCGTTACTTTTGCGCCAAGTAAATTCATACGATATACGTTTAATGCTTGACGCTCCATATCTTCTTCACCCATATACACTTCGCATTCCATGCCGAACAGAGCAGCCACCGTAGCAGTTGCAACTCCGTGCTGACCGGCTCCTGTTTCGGCAATTAAACGTTTTTTGCCCATTTTTTTTGCCAATAATGCCTGCCCCAATACATTGTTGATTTTATGGGAACCTGTATGGTTTAAATCTTCCCGTTTGATATAAATTTTAGCTCCGCCTAAATCTTTGGTCATTTTTTCTGCATAGTAAAGCATGGAAGGTCTGCCTGCATAGTTGTGATACAGGTCTGTTAATTCTTTTTGAAATTGTGGGTCATTTTTATAAAAATCATATGCTTGTTCCAATTCGTGAACAGCATTCATAACGGTTTCGGGTACATATTGTCCTCCGAAATCTCCGAATCTGCCTACTTTTTTGCTCATGGATGTACCTCATTTCTGTTTAACAATTTCTAACCAGTTCTATGATTCGTGCAATTTTATTTCTGTCTTTGCAGCCATCTGTTTCAATGCCGCCGGATAAATCAACACCGTACGGCTGTACTGTTTTTATGCCTTCTACAATATTTTGCGATGTAAGGCCTCCGGCAAGAAAAAACGGTTTTTCTATTTTTGCTGTTTGTATTATCTTCCAGTTGGCAACTTTGCCGCTGCCTCCGTAAGCAACTGCTGTAAAGCTGTCCAACAACAGTTTATCCGCTTGAAATTGATTTACCATTCGTATTGTATCTTCATCTTTTACACGAACGGCTTTCCATATCTCATATGACAGATTTTCCTGTTTTAGCGTTTCATGTAATTTATCCATATAGGAGCAATCTTCGTCCCCATGTAGCTGCAGTACATCTAATTGCGCTGTTTGGGCTGTTTGTATCAGTTTATCTATGGGTTCGTTTACAAACACGCCTACACGTTTGATATCCGGATGCAGTTCCTGTTCCAGTGCCATAGCGACGGCAGGAGACACTTGACGTCTGCTTGGTGCAAATACAAAACCTACATAATCGGGCATGAATTCATTCATATATGTCACGTCTTCTAAACGGCGGATACCGCAAAACTTTATTTTGCATTGTTGTTTCATACTTGCTTCCTCAATGCTGCCATGGTTTCTGCAATATGGCTGCTTCTCATCAGTGTTTCTCCAATCAGAACGGCATCGGCACCGTGACTGCGTACTGTTTTCATATCCTGATTGGTGGTAATACCGCTTTCTGAGACAATGACGCATTCGTTTGGTATATAAGAAGCGAGCTGTGCGGTTGTTTCTAAAGAGACATCAAACGTTTTTAAATTGCGATTGTTGATGCCTACAATTTGAAATCCAACTTCCAATACGCGGTTAAGCTCTTCTTGATTGTGAACCTCTGCCAAGCATTCCAACCCTAAACCGTGAGCGATAGAACGAAATTGCGCTAAGGTTTCTGTGTCTAAAATGGCAGCGATGAGCAGTATTGCATCTGCCCCAATACATTTTGCCTCGTATATCTGATACGGTTCGATGATAAAGTCTTTTCTTAAGATAGGAATAGAAGCAATTTGCTGACGAATTGCAGTTAAATATTGACTGCTGCCCTGAAAATAATGTTCCTCTGTCAATACGGAAATTGCATTGGTTCCCGCTTTTTTATATTGTAAGGCAATGGATACAGGCTCAAAATCTTGACAAATGAGTCCTTTTGAAGGAGATGCTTTTTTTACTTCGGAAATAACAGAAAGCGTATCCTGTTTCAGTGCGTCATAAAGTGAGATACAAGTTCTTGAATCCTGCATTGCAAGTGCTTTCATTTCTTCAAAACCAATTGCGGATTGTTCTTTGAGAAGCTGTTGTCTACGTTTTTCTACAATCTGATTTAATATCATCATAAACTCCTTTCTATGAAAATAGATTCATTATTTACAAATACTGTGCGGTGACTTGTTTTAATTCTTCCAGTTTTTCCAATGCGTTTCCGCTATCAATTGATTCTTGTGCCAGACGAATACCTTCTGCCAAAGAGGAGGCTTTGCCTGCTGTGTATAAAGCGCAAGCGGCATTCATTACAACAATATCGCGTTGAGGTCCCTGCTTGCCATTTAACACCGCCAATGTGATTTTTGCATTTTCTTCTGCGGTTCCTCCAATGACTTCGTTTAAATCAACAATAGGAATGTGATAATCTTCAGGGGTAATTTCATATTTGATTAATTTATTTTCTTGAATTTCGCAAACCGTGGTGTGGCTGGAAATGGTAACCTCATCCAATCCATCATTGCCATGTACAATCATAGCGCCTTTAATGCCTAAATTCATAAGCACCTTTGCCATAGGTTCCATCAGTGCTTCATCATATACGCCAAGTACAATATAATTGGTAAGCGCAGGATTGGCCAAAGGACCAAGAATGTTAAACACTGTACGTACACCCACTTCTCGACGGGAAGGCGCTGCAAATTTCATAGAGCCGTGAAATTTTTGTGCAAACAGAAAACAGATTCCACATTGGTCCAAACAAGCAGCTGCCTGTTCCGGAGTAAGTGAAATGTTTACACCAAGTTGTTCCAGTACGTCTGCGCTTCCGCTTTTGCTGGAAACACTGCGATTTCCGTGTTTTGCTACTTTTACTCCCGCGCCTGCAACCACAAAAGATGTGGTTGTAGAAATATTAAATGTATTTGCCATATCTCCGCCTGTTCCCACAATATCAATTGCATCTGTTCCATTTTCAATGGTAGCGGCCTTTTGACGCATGACTTTTGCAAATCCGGTCAATTCGGAAATGGTTTCTCCTTTCATACGCAATGCAGTGGTAAAGGAGCCAATTTGCGCATCTGTTGCGCCGCCGTTCATAATGCAGTCCATTGCGTCATAAGCTTCTGCTTCTGTTAAATCCGTACCTTCTATAATTTTAAAGATATAAGGTTTTAAGGCATTTCGTTGGGCAGGAGGTAATAGATTTTTCTCTGTATGAAGCGGTGTGATTTTCACTTTTGCAACATAATAGAGAAAATTTTCAATGATTTGCATGCCGTCTTTTGTCAAGATGGATTCGGGATGGAATTGTACGCCATAGGTCGGGTGAGATGTATGGGCAATTGCCATAATTTGCTTTGTGTCATCTCTCGCGGTGATTTCAAGGCAAGAGGGAAGGGTGTTCTCATCTACAATTAAAGAATGGTATCTGGCAACCGTAATATCATCAGACAGATGTTTAAAAACAGGACATTGATTGTTTACCGTAATGGTGCTTGCTTTTCCGTGCATCAGTTGTTTGGCATGTATAACATCTCCGCCAAATGCTTGTGCAATGGATTGGTGGCCGAGGCATACGCCTAAAATTGGAATGGTTCCGCTGAATTTCTCGATAACGGCAACAGAGATGCCTGCATCTTTTGGGTAACCGGGGCCGGGAGAGATGATAATTGCTTCCGGCTGCATGTTTTGTATTTGTTCAATGGTAAGTTTGTCATTGCGTATGACAGTAATATCTTCATACAACTGTCCGATTGCCTGATAGAGATTGTAGGTAAAAGAGTCGTAGTTATCTATTAAAAGAATCATCCTATATCCCTCCTGTTCAAATTTGACTTGCATCTTTGATTGCATTGATGACTGCCAGCGCTTTCTTTTGTGTTTCTTCATACTCTTTTTTCGGGATAGAGTCGGCTACAATTCCGGCGCCTGCCTGAACATAAGCTTTTTTGTTTTTAAATAGTACGGTGCGGATGGCAATGCAGGTGTCGATGTTTCCGTCAAATCCCAAATAACCGACGGTGCCTCCGTATAATCCGCGTCGTTTGTTTTCTAATTGGTCTATGAGCTGCATAGCACGGACTTTTGGGGCGCCTGACAACGTACCTGCCGGCAGAACTGCCAATAATGCATCTAATGCAGTTTTGTCGTCCCTGAGCAATCCCTTCACATCACTGACCAAATGCATGACTTTGGAGTAGCGCTCAACATGCATAAATCCTGTGACTTCCACGGTGCCGAATTTTGAAACTTTGCCAACATCGTTGCGTCCCAAATCAACCAGCATGGTATGTTCGGCACGCTCTTTGGGATCGTTGAGAAGCTGTTGTTCCAGTTTTTTATCTTCTTCCTCTAAGATGCTTCTTCCAATGGTACCTGCAATTGGTTTTGTGGATACAATTCCTTTTGTGACGTTTACCAACATTTCAGGGGATGCACCTGCAATTTGGTAGTCTTTATGTTTAAAGTAATAGAGATAGGGAGAGGGATTGGCAGCACGGAGCATGCGGTAAACATCAAAAGGTTCCGGTGGATTTTCCACTTCAAAACGCTGTGACAATACAATTTGAAAAATATCTCCGTTTACAATATGTTCTTTTGCCTTTACAACCATATCAGTAAATTCTTCTTCCGTTACATTAGAGGTAACTGTGATATCTTTTTTCTCACCACGTGGCTTTGGTGTGGGAATATAGCTGCGAATCATTTCTGCGATTTCGTCAGCACGTTTTTGGCACGCTTCATATTGTGCTGTAGCGTCTCCGTTTTGTGAGATATTTAAAATAATTACCACTTTATTGCTTAAGTGGTCAAAAGCAACAATCTCATCGTATAAGAACAAATGACAATCGGGCATATCCAAATCATCTTCAGGAGAGCTGGACACAGTTTGTTCCATATAACGAACCGTATCATATGCAAAATATCCGATTAGTCCTCCTGTCAGTTTGGGTTTGTTTGGAAAGTTGGGGGAACGATACTCCTCCATGATATGAGATAAATAAGAAATGGGATTTTCCATATACAGCGTCGCAGTGCTCGTACCTTGCGTATGTGTAATAGTTCCGTTTTTTACCTTAATTTCTGCTTTGGGATGAATACCAATAAAAGAATAACGACCCCATTGCTGAGAATTATCAACGCTTTCTAACATAAAACAGTTTTCTTCTTTGCTTTCCAGCGCATTGTAAATATGAATTGGGGTACATGTGTCTGAGAGAACTTCACAAAACACAGGTGTCCTTTTATATTCGTTTAGTAATTCCGTTACTTCATTTAAGGTTGGATATAACATAATAAAGTCTCCTTCTTTACTGAAAGATTTTTGAATGATAAAAATAAAAAGAGCCTACCATCCCATATCAAAAGGGACGATAGACTCGTGGTGCCACCCAAATTTAAAACATGCAATTAAAAATCATGTTTCCTCATTACAGATACGCAGCAAATGATATTTGCCTGAATATCCTTTCCTTTAACGCAGGAGATACGGCGATAACTACTAAGGAAATTCCGTTTCGTTATGCTCCTCACAAACCCATTCGCACATAGCGTGTGTGCCGACCTTCCACCAGCCGCCGACTCTCTGAACCACCGTATTATGTGTTACTTACTTTTGCTCTCAGGATTTTACTATTTAGTTATGTTCTATTTTTTATTTTACATGATTTTTTTGTAATGTCAATAAAAATTTTTATTTAGAAACCATTTTGTATGAATATGTTCGTATGAACCAAGCGATGAACATACAGCTATTTTCTTTTAGCAATAAGAAGTTTACAAAAAACAATCGTTAATGATAAAATAGGAGAAAACAAAAAGATGATATTGAGGTTTTTATGAAAAAAATTGAGTTTACCAAGGCAAAGAGAAGCGATATTGATGAAATTGTGGATATGTTCCGGTATACCATAAAAGAGATGAATGCAAATGGAATTCCTCAGTGGGATGAAATCTATCCATGCCGTGATGATTTACTGCATGACATGGAACAACAAGAATTATATGTAGGAAAAATAGAGGGAAAAGCAGCGGTAGCATATGTGTTGAACCAAGAATGCGATGATGAATATCAAAATGGAATGTGGCTATATCCCGATGCGAATTATTATGTAATACATCGGCTATGCGTAAGTTCACATTTTCAAAAACAGGGAATTGGGACAAGAACGGTTCAGCATATTGAGGAACAAGCCAAAAATATGGGTGCAGAAACCATTCGTCTGGATGCATTTACATTAAATCCTCATGCCTTAAATTTATATGAAAAGCTTGGATACAGAGAGGTGGGAATTGCCAATTTCAGAAAAGGAAAATTCTATTTAATGGAGAAAAAACTTTCTGAATAAATTACTTTTGGTATAATGATTATTAATTTTACCAATAGGAATATTTAATCTTTGTTTCAATATAGCCTCCGGAAAACATTTATGTTCAGATAGAATGTGTGAAAGGACAGATAAGATGAATCATAAAGAATCTATCGTTCACCTTTGGTTTACAATGTGGCTGCAAAAAAACGATTTAGGAATTCAGGAGATATTTTCAAAAGATGCAGTATACATAGAAAGCTGGGGCCCCGAATATAGAGGGAATGAAAAAATTAAACTTTGGTTTGAAGAATGGAATACTCGCGGAAGTGTCTTGCAATGGGATATCAAACAATATTTTCATAAAGAAAATCAAACTATGGTGGAATGGTTTTTTAAGAACCAGATGAAAAACGGTACGATAGAAATGTTTGATGGAGTTTCTCTCATTCAATGGACACAGGAAAATAAAATTGAGTTTTTAAAAGAATTTGGCTGTAATGTAAATCGTTATGACCCATATCAGAAAGATGTATCCTCATCTTTGAGAAGAGAAAATTCGCGATGGTTTTAATTTGCTGTGTTTTATGATGCAAGAAGAATCCCCTCCTGTATTGTTATTATACAGGAGGGGATTGCATATATCACAATATGATTATGCTTTTGCTAAAATTTGTTCCAAATCTTTTTCCGCAGTGGAAATTGGATGGATTTGATAATTTTCCACTAAGAAGTTTAATACATTTGGAGATACAAAGGCAGGAAGTGTAGGACCAAGATAAATATTTTTTATACCTAAGTGCAGCAAAGTCAGTAAAATACATACTGCTTTTTGCTCATACCAGGATAAGACTAAGGTGAGAGGCAATTCGTTTACATCACATGCAAATGCTTCGGACAGTGCCAATGCCACACGAATTGCACCGTAAGCATCATTGCATTGTCCCATATCCAAAATACGTGGCAAACCTCCAATTTCTCCAATATTAAGGTCGTTAAAACGATATTTTCCACAGGCCAAAGTCAGAATCATAGTGTCTTTTGGCGCTTTCTCTACAAACTCTGTATAGTAATTGCGTCCCGTACGCGCACCGTCGCAGCCGCCTACCAGGAAGAAATGCTGAATGGCACCGTCTTTTACAGCGTCAATTACTTTATCCGCTACAGATAAAATGGTATTCCAGCCAAATCCTGTGGTTACGGTTGTGCCGCCGTTGATACCTGTCATGTGCTGTGTTTCTTCATAGCCACCCAATTCCAATGCTTTTTCAATGACAGGGGTAAAATCTTTTTCAGCTCCTATGTGAACCATTTCCGGATAAGCAACAACAGAAGTGGTAAAGATACGGTCTGCATAGCTTTCTTTGACAGGCATAATACAATTCGTTGTAAATAGAACAGGACCGGGGATATTTTTAAATTCTTTTTGCTGATTCTGCCATGCAGTACCAAAGTTGCCTTTTAAATGAGGATACTCTTTTAATTTTGGATATGCATGGCAAGGCAGCATTTCACCATGGGTATAAATGTTAATACCTTTGTCTTTTGTTTGCTCTAACAGTAATGCAAGGTCATGCAAATCATGTCCGGAAACTACAATGAACGGTCCGGGTTCAATAGATAACGGAACTGTTGTAGGTACTGGATTGCCATATGTTTCACGATTGGCACGGTCAAGCAGCTCCATACAAGTTAGGTTGACCTCACCGGTTTCCATCACAATCGGCAGCAATTCTTCCATGCTAAAATCCAAGCTGATGGTTCTTAATGCTTTCAGCATAAAGCGATTTACTGTATCATCTGTATATCCCAATACCATAGCGTGATAAGCGTATGCTGCTATACCGCGAATACCAAACAAAATTAAGGACTTTAAGGAGCGGATATCTTCATCAGGCTCATTCCAAATTTCCTCTAAGTCATAATCTTTGCCCATACTATGAGCAGCGCAACAGCCGCATTGGGGCAAAAGAGATAAGGTTGCTTCATGTGTTTTGTCAATTTGACGTTGTACTTGTTCATTGTCAAAGCTGACGTTGGTAACGGTAATAAATAGTCCTTCCAATACAAGCTGATTCAGTTCAGGTGTTACTTTATGCTCTTTTCCTTTTGCGGCAAGAGCAAGGTTTATCAATGCACCGGTTAGTTCATCTTGCAATTGTGCAGTATCTGGTTGCTTGCCACATACTCCTACTTTGGTACAGCCATTACAACCGGCTGTTTGTTCACATTGAAAACAAAACATAGACATCATTCATTTCTCCTTTTTTATCATTTATCGTTAAGCAATCAGTTGGCCGTCTGTAGAGACAACAGCCACTTGCCATGGAATCATTTTTCCGCTTTTCAGCAGAGCGGTTTTTACTGCATTTACAATTCCGCCGCAACAAGGTACCTCCATGCGTACAACAGTTATACTTTGAATTTGATGTTGTTGTATAATTGCTGTCAATTTATCTGTGTAATCCCCTTCATCTAATTTAGGACATCCAATGAGGCAGATTTTCTTTTTCATAAAGTCTGCGTGAAAATTTCCATAAGCAAATGCAGTACAATCAGCTGCAATTAACAAATGTGCTTGATGAAAGTAAGGTGCATTAACCGGAACTAATTTTATTTGTACCGGCCATTGTTGCAGCTGCGAAGGGACGGAAGTGTGCATCGGCTGAACAAATTGTTCTAAAGGTTTTACCGTTTTTACTTGAGAACCTGGACAACCGCAAGGGGTAGAAGAGATTGCTTTTTGTTTCGCTTGTTGTGCGGCGACTACAGCAGCTTCGTTGTAAGGCAGTGCTTCACGTTCTTCAAATGTAATGGCTCCTGTCGGACAGGCAGGCAAGCAGTCGCCCAAACCGTCGCAGTAATCATCTCGAAGTAGTTTTGCTTTTCCATTAATCATTCCGATAGCGCCTTCATGACAAGCGGATACACATAATGCGCATCCTGTACAAAGCGCTTCTTCTATTTTAATAATTTTTCGTTTCATACCTGGTTTGCTCCTGCTAAATTTATTTTGACTTTCTAATGGCATTGTACTATACTGATAGCAATAAATCTGTTGCATTTGCAACATGGAGATGATTTTATGCAAAAATATATTCCATTATTAAAAAAGGTTACACTATTTGAAAATATAGAAGATTCTGATATGTTGGTTATGTTAAAATGTCTGGGAGCCAGAATTCATTCTTATAAAAAGGGTGAAATTCCTCTCATGGCAGGAGATACGGTTTCTTCTGTCGGAATTGTATTAAGTGGTCAAGCTCATGTTGTTCGTGAGGATGTTGATGGAAACCAAATGATTATAACAGAATTGAAGGGATGCGACTTGTTTGGAGAAACATTTGCTTGTATCGAGACCAAACATTGTCCGGTCACTGTAGAGGCAATTACTGATTGTAATATTATGTGGATTGATTATCATAGAGTAATTACTTCTTGTTCATCAGCTTGCAGTTTTCATACCAGGTTAATTGGGAATATGCTCCGTATCATTGCATTTAAAAATTTGAGGTTGAATCGTAGATTGGAAATATTAGCAAAACGTTCTATCCGTGAGCGATTGTTGGCATATTTAGAATTACAAGCAGAAAATAATGGAAGCAGAAGTTTTTTGATTCCGTTTGATCGTAACAAATTAGCGGATTATCTCTGTACAGACCGAAGTGCTATGTCGCGTGAATTGGGTAAAATGCGAGATGAAGGAATTTTGAAATTTGAAAAAAATAAATTTACATTACTATAAAAATTAGGGCTATCCGTACGGATAGCCCTTAATTTTTTCTTATATCAGTTTGATTTTTGTTTCCAATAAATTTACGTTCCAATAGTTTATCTGAAACACATCTGTTGTTCGTTTTGTACGGATTTCACATGATATAGTAATTTTTAGAGAAGATGTAAATTAATAGAAAATTCACCTTCTTACAACTATGACGTCAAAAGTTGGAATATTATATTATTATGAAAAGGAGAAAGAAGAAATGAACAGTCCTTATATGGGAAGATTCCAAATTACCCAGGCCTTTACCTCCGAACATGATGGATTGGATTTGGTCGGTCTGGACAGCAAACAGATACACAGTACAGTAAACGGAACTGTAATTCATGCCGGCTGGGAAAACCCATCCAATCATTCTCAAGGCTTCGGTTTGTATGTTTGTATTCGAGTAGGTAACCAAGATTATTACTATGGTCATATGTCACAGATTTATGTTTCTGTAGGCCAAACTGTTAAAATTACGGATATCATCGGTTTGGAGGGTTCTACCGGCTATTCTACAGGCAGTCATTGTCATTATTGCTGCCGTGTTGCAGGAACAATGACACCATTGGATATTAATGCTATCAGTGGTATTCCCAATGTAGTTGGCGGTGTTTATGATGACGGCGCTTCCGGCGGAACCATTCCGGGAGGCGGCGGTATATCCGGAGGCACTCCAAATGGTGGAATTTTAAGCGACGCTTTTCAATTGTCTTATCTAAACGGTGGAAGTTGGACAATCTTTACAAATCAAGCAATGTCGAATATGGATGGTATCAAAATCCAAGCGACAAGAGTACGCCCATACTACCTTACCTATCGTACACGGAATCAAGGTCAGGGTGATTTTTATCCATATGTCACAAGCTCACAAGATGATTATGCAGGCTCTAATGGAAAACCCATGCAACTACTGCAAATTCAAGCATTTGATAATAATGGAACGAAGTTAACTACAGGTGTAGTAGTCATGTATCGTGTACATGTTGGCGGTAGATGGCTACCATGGGTAAGTAATGCCGACCCGGAATGGATGCAAAGTGTATTTGATAAACATCACTTAGACGGATCATTGGATACAACTTCAGCTGACGCAGGACTTCCCGGACAAAATATTGATGGTGTGGACATTCGCGTTTATGAATGTAATTCTCAAACCGGCGGTAGTTTAGGTGGTTTAATTGATGGTGAGGTCGCGCCCGGTATCGGTTATATGATAGATGGTGGTTGGGAGGATATGGGTACCGGTGTACTTGCAGATCATATAGATGGTTTGAAAATTACAACAAATCCCAGCAAACCATATTATCTATCCTATCAAACATGGAACCAAGGTCAAAGCGGTTTTTATCCGGCCGTCAGCAGCTTGGAAAATGACTATGCGGGCTCTGCCGGAAAACCAATTCAATTAGTAAGTATTAGAGCTTTTAGTAAAGATGGCACAAAGTTAACATCCGGTGTAATTGTCATGTACCGTGCATTTGTCGGTGGCAGATGGCTGCCGTGGGTAAGCAATGCTGATCCGCAATGGATGCAAAATGTTAAAAATAAATTCAGTTTGGACGGTACATTGGATACAACCGGATATTATGCAGGATTGGATGGACAAAACATTTCCGGTTTGGAAATTCATGTTTTTGAAGATAGTTCCTCCAATCCGGGTTCAGGTGACTTTTCAGGCTCAGAAATTCGTTTGGCAACCAGCTATATGTTCGACAATTTATCAAACTGGAATACATTTGATAAAACAGTGACAGCAGACCATATAGATGGTGTGAAAATTCAAACAGATTCTACCCATGGTTTCTATTTGACATATCAAACATGGAATCAGGGGCAAGGTGGATTCTATCCTGAAGTAACCAGCTTGCAGAATGATTATGCAGGCTCTGCAGGTAAGCCAATTCAGCTGCTGAGCATTCGCGCATACAAAAGTGATGGAACCAAGCTAACATCAGGTGTTGTGATTATGTACCGTGCTTTGGTAAATGGTCGTTGGTTGCCATGGGTAAGTAATGCTGACCCACAATGGATGGACAGTGTAAAAAGTCAATACAATTTAGACGGTACACTTGATTATACTTCTTACTATGCAGGTATTGACGGACAAAACATCAGCGGTCTTGAAATTCGTGCATTTGTAGGTACTACCAATGATACACCGATTGAAGGATTGGTTGGACAAGAAGCCCCTCCGACCTTAAGTTATATGGTAGACAACAATTGGACCAACTTTGATAAGAGTGTGATTCCCGGTCGTTTGGATGGTTTGAAAATTCAGACAGATGCAAGCAAACCGTATTATATTACATACCGTACACATAACCAAGGACAAGGAACTTATTATCCGTTTGTAACAAGCCGTGAAAACGATTACGCAGGTTCTGCCGGCAAACCAATTCAGCTGCTAAGTTTGTATGCATATAAAAATGACGGTACGAAGTTAGTCACTGGTGTTGTAGTAATGTATCGCGCCTATGTAGAAGGCAGATGGCTGCCATGGGTAAGTAATGCAAATCCGGAATGGATGAGAAGTGTACAGGCGAAATATAACTTAGATGGGTTACTGGACGAAAAAGCTTACTATGCAGGTATTGATGGAAAAAACATTAGTGGCATTGAAGTACGTATTTTTGAGGAAAACAATACGGATATTCCTGATACTCCTCAAACACCATCAGGTCAATCTAAAATTATAGACGCACCATTTATTTCGCAGATGCCCAATTATCCAACTGGCTGCGAAAGTGTGGCCACGGTTATGGCACTGCAGTATGCTGGAAAAAATATTTCTGTTGATACTTTTATTGACCAATATTTGCCAATTGAACCACTTAATCCACTGCTCCCTGTAAGTTTTGACCCTTATATTACTTTTGGTGGAAATCCCAGAACAATGGATGGATATGGTTGTTATGCTCCGGTAATTAAAACTGCTCTGGATAAAATATTTGCCAATACTTATTATACAGCAGAAAATATTACAGGCTTATCTTTACCGGAACTTTGTTCAAAATATATCGATAATAATATTCCGGTCATTGTATGGGCTACTATGGAAATGAAAACGCCGTATATTAGTAAAACATGGACTGCTTGGACAGGTAGAAAAATTCAATGGGTTGCGCCGGAACATTGTTTATTATTGGTTGGTTATGATGATTATTTTTATTATTTTAATGACCCAAGAGACAGCAAAGCCCGTACCTATTACAGAAAGGAAGCTGTAGACAGAGCATATAAAGCACAGGGTAGTCAAGCAGTTGTGATTCAAGCTGATGCAAGAACTGCACGTGAATGGAAAGTGCGCCAAGTACTATCAGCTTTTGAAATGGTAAAGGATAAATTGCCATCTGGAAGTATCGAGTTTGAAAAAACTATAAGGTTACTTACATCAGATACAGTTGATGTCGAATTAATAGTAAGTGAGACATTAAACTTTATGCCTATTAATACAAATGCTATTTACAATGTTACAAAAGGCAGATTAGATGTTGATTTAAATATGGGTTCTTTTCCAGTGTTAGGAGCAGAAATGACTCCTTCTATATTTTTAGAGAATGGAAAGGAATTAAGAGACATAGCTTTGAAAATGTCGTCAGGAAATCTTGCTGTTTCTGTTAAAAATGTTGTTGCTACTGATTCTTATTCAGAAATTGCTATTTCTTACATTATTAATATGAACGATATTTCACTTGCTAATGGTTCTAATGTAGAAATGTCTATGGAACTCACCCAAATCATAAAACAAAAGCGTCCTCCATCTGATCAAGAAGGGCAAGAAATGGAAATATTTGAAAATATAACTGCATTGTATAGAAGTTTTTCCAGTGGTCAAATCATTGATAGAGAAGCGATAGGTTCATTTTTTAGTGAGACTTCAGTGGCAACGACTATGACAATAGGAGGTATTATTCTTATAGCAATTATGGCTGTTTTAGCATTTGCATAATAAAAAAAACTTAGGATGTTTATAACAACTCCTAAGTTTTTTTATTAGATGCAAGGAATAACTGCAACTCCCTTTTTTCCGGAATCAGAGGTAGTTAGTATAGCAATGCTGTTTGAACCATTTTGGTTGCTAAGATAATACGTTTCATCATCCTCAAGTTGTATATTTAGGGCTTGATTCGAATTATAAGATAATTGGATTGGTTCACAGTTATGATTAAAGAAAGATTGTTTTTTGTTTTTTTCAGCTATTACTAGTTCTTTGTTAAAAACTATAGAATCATATGGTTGAGAAATAACGGATTGAGATTGAGAATCAAATAAATAATATTGATTATGCTGTTGTACAACATAATGTGTGGCATTTAATGCTTTTACAGATTGATAATTGAAAGGTACGACAATATTTCCATTGTAATCATATGCACCCATATCTCCAGAATTATTTTTTACGGTATATATTCCAAATTGTGGGTAATTTTTAAAGCTACTGTCATCTTGATGTTCAAAACTAGCAATTTGATGATAATTTTCATCGTATAAAGAGATGGAAATATCTTTATTATATTGTTTTAGGTTGTTTTGAGTTTCACAATATAGATATAACTTATCGTTAAATGAAAATGTATTAATATAATCGTAATTAAAATCAATTAAAATCTCATTGTCCAGTGTTACTACACCTTTTTTATGATCCTTTGTTGCTCTAACATTTTTATCTGGCAGTATCGTTAAAAATTCATAATTACATCCCTCCAGAAATTTTTCTCCATTTATATTCATCAGATAATCTGTATAGGGAGTTTTATCTTGCACTGTGAACCATTGAAAGCTATCGTCTGTGATATTGGAAGCTCTACTTAATATATTATTATCAAAGGGAATTATAATATTGCCTTCCCAATCAATGATTCCATATGTGTTATCTTGTGTTGTTAATAAAATATAATCTCCAAAAATCATGATATTTTTATAGTCGGATGAAAGTATTTTATTACCGTCCTTATTGTATATATTAGCTGAAGCAACACTAGAGTCATAAGAAGATTGAGTATATGCGAAAAATTGACCATTGTGTTCAGCCAGAATCATACTATCTCTACCATTAGAAGGCGCTTTTGCGATAAGTGTTCCATTATCATCATAAAATCTAGTTTCTTGCTTTTTGTAATCTTTTAATCTATAAAATTGGTCAATATATATTTCAAAAAAATTATCACTTTCGAAAGGACAAACTATATTGCCTTGCAAATCAATAAGACCATTTTTTATTATTATATTTCCATTATCATCATATTCTTCTGTGTAAACAGATAATGTATTTCCTGTGGAACAGTTAGAAAAATTAGGTTCGGTAACATAAGTACCTAAGGGGGCAATTAGTTGATAAGTTATGCCATCATAACTATAAATAGCGCTTTTGTCATCCTTTTCTGCAATGACAAAGTTACCAAGTATTTGTATATCATCGTATTCGGGTACAATAGAGGTATTCACTGGCAGTTGAATAGATTGAGGTGTTTGTGTACTGTTACAACCTGCAAGAAACAGAAAAGAGAAACATATGACAAACAAACTAAATATGTATTTTTTCATATAAAAGTATACTCCTCGAGTAAATTTTGAATAAATGTACAAAATAATTATAACACCAAATATTAGAAAAATAAATAATAATTGTAAATAATATTAAAATATTTAAAAAATTTCTAATTTATGGATTTAAACTTAATTTTGGGTTGAAAAAGGCATACAGAAAAATATAAATAATGTCATTTTCAGTTGGTCCAATAAATATTTTCATATATTGCTTGTGATTGATTATGATAATAAAAATTATACCTTTAAAGTACCTACATTTTGGAGAATGTGAAGTATACTCATTAATAGGTGTATAAGGTTATTTATGGATACTTCAAAATAACATTTTCTTTCACTGCTATCGTTTGAATGAATTATGTATAAACTTTAAATGATGCCCTCGAAAAATATCGTAAATACAGGGAGTTGGAGTACTTTGAAACGCCAAAAGCGTATATTTTACTGTAAATTTACTATAATGAGTCTTTTGAAAAAAATGAGATGCTCCGTATGGAAACATACAGGGCATCTCATTTTTTTCAAAAAGAAGTGAAAACAAAACTCCTAAATAATTTAAAGGAAATATATTCATGTTAAATTATGCATTTGCTTTTTAGAATGATTAGCATTATAATTCAATCAAAAATATCATAAAAATTTGGTGGGTAATAATTGCATAGATATAGTTTGAAAACAAAAAATTTAACTCTTAAAAAGCTAGGGATATCCATTTTTCTATATGTAATTATATATATAGTAATTTATCTTTTAGCATATTTTATTTTAAAATCTCAGGGATTGATTTATCTACAATGGTTCCAATATGTATCTTATACATTAATTGGTTTAGGCATTATAGCCGGAACGTTTCAGTGGATAGTTAAAGGGTATAAAACAGATCATTATCGAATAAAAGTAGGGGTTATGTTACTTGTTATAGAAACGGTCGTTGCATTGGTTCTTATTATTGTATTCTATACATGTAATAATAGAGAGTCGATTGTAAATAAAAATGGTACTACAATGGTAGAGGAAAAGCCAAATTTTTCTTTTACCAATTGGACGAACTATTATGAATATCAAAACATTTTTGTTAGAAAAAATATTGTAAGAATCCATGAAGAATATGGCCAGTCAAGTAGAGAACGTATCTCAATAGATTATTATGACGAAAATGGTAACTTAATTGAAAGTGTGAACTAATTTTCATTTATAAATCAAACCTAATTGAACGAGCAGAAATTATATAGCAAAGAAAAACCTAAGTGAACCGTTCCAGAGCTCACTTAGGTTTTTGCTGATTGAGAAGAATACTCTATATAAAACATCACTAAAATAGTGATAGTTAAGTAAGTTAGATTTTAATTGAAGATACATGTTCTACCATATAATATTTCAAGCATTTTAATCAAATAAATGAATGAATAAATCGAAATATTCTTGGGCAATTTCTTTTGTGTTTTTTTCTGTATCCAAAAAGTCAATTACGGACATAAAACCGGTAGCGGCAAAAGTTAACTGGACTTCACTGTATTCAATATGTAAATAGTTTAGCTTTTTCACCAACAACACTTTAAGTGTATTTACCAATTTTATAACAAAACTGTTGCTGCCCTGAGAGCCACATAATATCAAAAAAGTATGATAATTTTCTTTTAAAAAGCAGATCATTTTTTGAATGACTTCAAAGTGCTCCGGTGCAGTCAAGGGACAACGAATATGTTGTTTATATATTTTTTCGAATTGATATAAGAATTCATTTTCAATATCAATGACTAATTGTTCTATATTATCAAAATAGATATAAAACGTGCTTCGCGCAATACCTGCTGCTTCTGCCAATTTACGAACATTTATGGTAGAGGCATCTTGGGACGTAACCAAAGAAAGATAAGTAAGATGAATTTTATCTCGAATATCTTGATGTTTCATCTTCTTATATCTCTCCACTCTGTAACTATTATTTATTTATTTTACATAGAAATGATTGAAATTATTTTCTCAAAAAGAAAAATAAGCTTATTTGAAAAAATTTAGGCAATAATCTAGGAAAAAATATAAAATAGCAATATTTATATTTTCATTTTGTGTTATAATATTTTCAATAAAATATTCGGAAACAGTGGTGGACTTTTTGAAAGATCAACATTTAGAAACAGAAATGAATCATTATTGGCCGGAACGTTCCAAAAGTTATAGTGAACAAAATAGAGCAAAGATTGAAAACGAAAAACGGCATGAGTGGGAAAATATGATTTTAAAATATGCTCCTCAAAAGGAGTGTTTAAATATTTTGGATGTAGGTACAGGACCGGGCTTTTTTGCGATTATATTGGCACAAAAAGGGCATCATGTGACTGCAGTGGATTTAACACAAGATATGTTGGAGCAAGCAAAAGAAAACGCAAATCATTATAAAGTGGAAGTTGAATTTAAATTATTGGAAAATCAATTTTTACCTTTTCCAGATAATACA
>UQNI01000024.1 GCA_900542375.1 uncultured Oscillospiraceae bacterium
ATCAATATACATTCCAAATGCCGTCAGCGGCAGTGACGGTAAAAGTGGTATTTGCTCAAAGTCAACAGCTGCAAACACCGGGAGAAACTCCACAAACAGGGAATATGGAAGGAACAGGAGGAATGGAGAGTCCCCGGACAGGAGATACAAACAGTATGGTTGCAGTTATTGCAGCAGTAAGTATATGTGCGGCAGGAGTGCTTTTATATATGCTTTCCAAAGGTAAAAAGCAGAGATAACCGCAAATAGAGTTCTCTTTAATAAATAGCTGTAGCTGCTCTATTATTCATAGCTTTAGTAAGCAAGGGAGAAGTGAAAAAACTTCTCCCTTGCTTTTTTGCGTTTTTTGACACAATGAGACCGAAATATGCAATTTATACAATATGAAAATGTGTACAAAATCTTTGGGAAATATATTGACATGGGAAATAAAATTTGCTATTATTTAGGTTAGCGAAAGCTAACTGATGAGATCAATCATTCTAAATCGTTTGGAGGATCTCTTTTATTTTCATCAATAGTTAGCTAAGACTAACTTTGGTAGGGGGAGCGCTTTGAAGAAAATTGCAATTTATGGAAAAGGCGGTATAGGAAAATCTACCACAACGTCCAACTTATCTGCAGCATTTAGCAAAGAAGGTTATAAAGTGGTGCAGATAGGTTGCGACCCAAAATCAGATTCCACAAAAAATTTGATGGGTGGCAAAGGGATTCCCACCGTATTGGAACAAATAAAGGCAAAGGGGGATGATTTGAAAGTAGAGGATATTGTATTTACCGGATTCGGCGGTGTTCTATGCATTGAAGCAGGTGGTCCTACTCCCGGAGTTGGTTGTGCCGGCAGAGGCATTATTACAGCATTTGAAAAATTGGAAGAACTTCAATTTTTTGAAAAGTATCAGCCTGATGTTGTACTGTATGACGTATTGGGTGACGTAGTTTGCGGTGGTTTTGCAATGCCAATTCGCGGCGGATATGCGCAGGATGTGTATGTAGTATCATCAGGTGAGATGATGTCTCTGTTTGCAGCCAATAATATTGCAACTGCAATTAAAGGGTTTGGCAAAAGAGGTTATGCTAAATTACAAGGTTTAATTTTAAATAAGAAAAATATTGAGAACGAAGATGAAATAGTAAGAAAGGCATGTGAAGAAATAGGTACATCAATTGTGGCAACCATTCCAAGATGCGGAGATATTCAAATTGCGGAAAATCAAGGCTGCACTGTTTTAGAAGCATTGCCTGAATCTGAAATGTGTGAAATTTATCGTGCTTTGGCAAGAGATATGATGAAAGTGGGGAAATAGAAATGAAAATGAAAAAAGGTGTTATTGGTGTTGCGGCTGCATTAGCTGCAATTTTAATGGTAGCTTCAGGTTGTTCCAGTTCCGGTGGCTCAACAGAATCGGGGACAGATACAACTTCTACTGCTGTTTCTGCTACAAATCAGCAATCCGAAGGATTTGAAATCAAATATCCTGAATCATTACAAGAACAATTTGGTGAAAGCTTAAAAATGGAAAAAACACCGGAACGTATTATTGTTATGACAGCGGGTCCTGTTATGACTTTGTACGAAATGGGTGTGGACATGGTTGCTATTCCAAACTCCTCTATTACTGAATGGCCGGATGATTTGAAGGCAGAACGTCTTCCATTCGGCATGAATGAAATTGATATGGAAAGCATCATTGCTTTAAAACCGGATCTTGTTATTCTTTCCAGCACAAATAAAGAAAAATACGGCAATACATTAGAAAGCCAAGGCATTGCTTGTTACTATGTAAATGCAGGTCCAACAGTGCAATATGATGATATCAAAACAGAAGTACAAATTTTAGGTGAAGCATTTAATAAAAAAGAAGAAACTGATGCTATTATGAAGAAATTTACTGACCTTGAAACCGATATGGCAGCATTTAAAGAGAAAAGCGGCGGTAAATCTGTTGGTATCCTCTTCTCTTATCCACCATCATATATGCAAGGCAGCGGCGGTTACCTAGGCGATATGTTAGAAAAACTTGGTTATGTAAACATTTCGGATAAAGACGGTCAAGCTACTTCAAATGCACAATTGAGTATGGAAGACTTAATCGTTGCAAATCCTGATTTGTTGTTTGCTGTTTCTCCAACAACCAAAACAGGTGATGATTTAAAAACTTCTTACGAACAAGAATTTGCAAATAACCCTCAGACTTGGAACCAATTAAGTGCCGTTCAAAATGATAAAGTTGTTTACTTAGGAAGCATTTATGCAAAATCTTCCGGTATTAACATTATTGATGACATTCGTTCTTTGATGAACCAATTAGAGCAATACAATTAGAAATAGGTTGTTTTAAATGAATAAAAAACAGAAACATGCAATCAAAGTCAGTGTTTTTTTTATCGTGGTGCCAATTTTAATTTTCGTTTTAGCTATTTTAGCTTTAAGAATTGGTAGTGTAAATTATTCAACAGCAGAAATTTTTAACGGTTTATTTGATGCCAACAGTTCAGTACATACAATTATTATAGACCTTAGATTACCAAGAGTAATACTGGCGATTATCATTGGTATGTGTTTGGCTGCTGCAGGCGCTTTATTACAGGCGGTTATGCAAAACCCTCTTGCAGACCCCGGTATTATCGGTGTTTCATCAGGCGCCAGTACGGCGGCAACTATCATCTTTTTGGTATTTCCCACAGCTACCGCTTCTGTGCCGATTTTTTCCTTCGTTGGTGCGGCCGGTGCTTGTGTACTGATTTATTTATTGTCTTGGAAAAGGGGTGCTGACCCTGTCCGAATTATTTTGGCAGGTGTAGCTATTAATACCATGTTAAGCGGCGTTACCTCCTTTTTAACTCTCATGAACTCTGACAGCTTACAAGGTGTGCTCTCTTGGTTAAACGGCAGTCTTTCCGGAAAATCTTGGTATCAAGTACAGACCATGGGTATTTACGGCGCAATTGGTATTGTATTGGCATTATTGTGTATCAAAGGTGCAAATGTATTGCAGCTTGGCGATGATATGGCGAAAAACTTAGGTACCCGTGTCAATTTGACTCGCGTACTGCTTTCCGCGGTATCCGCATTTTTAGCTGCTTCTACCGTTGCTGTCGTAGGTATGATTGGGTTTGTTGGTTTGATTGTTCCGCATGTTACCAGAATGCTTGTTGGTTCCAATCATAAGGTGATGCTTCCGGCGTCTTTGTTGCTGGGTGCGTTTGTGGTACTTGCAGCAGATACCATAGGACGAACCATAGTAGCTCCAATTGAAATTCCTGTCGGTATTGTAATGTCGGTAGTAGGCGGTCCATTCTTCCTCTTTTTGCTGCGCAGAAAAAGAAAAGCAAGAGCATAATGACCATATTGGAAAGGAGAACCTTTTATGCAAATAAGTGCAAACCATTTAAAAATTGGTTATGATGATAAAATTGTGGTTCCCGATTTTGATGTTGTAATTCATAAACATGATATTACAACGTTTATAGGTCCCAATGGATGCGGAAAATCTACAATTTTAAAAGCACTCACGCGTATTTTAAAATGTGGGGGTGTGATTGAAATTGATGGAAACAGCATTCATACTATGCCAACAAAAGAGGTAGCGAAAAAAATTGCTATTTTATCTCAGCAGCAAACCATGCCGCCGGACATTACCGTAGAAGAATTGGTTGGCTTTGGAAGAATGCCATATCAAAAATTTCTTCAAAGATTATCTGATGAAGATAAAAAAATTGTAGATTGGGCTATGGAGGCAACCAGTGTTTCTCATATGAGAAAACGCAGCATTTTTGCATTGTCAGGCGGTGAAAAACAGCGTGTTTGGATTTCTGTAGCACTGGCGCAAAAACCTGAAATGCTGTTTTTGGATGAACCGACAACTTATTTGGATATCCAGCATCAAATTGAAATTATGGAATTGGTGCAAAAGCTGAACAAAGAGACAGGGATTGGAATTGTCATGGTATTGCATGATATTTCTCAAGCTTTGGAAGTAAGCAGCCAAGTTGTTGTGATTAAAGATGGAAAAAAATATGCGCATGGTACTCCGCAGGAAGTAATTACGCCTGAAATGCTGCGAGATGTTTACGGTGTGGAAAGCAGAATTATTCCCATTGAAGGCAGACGTTGCCCTATTATATGTTATGACGGACTATGCCATATAAACTAATTACAGAAAGGACTTTTTGTTTTGGTAAAGTTAGAGTCACTTAAAACATTATCTCAAGTGGAGTCAATCAAAGATGTAAAACCTCTGGCAAAAACAGTTTTTCCCGGTGCGCACTGTCCTTTATTTGGTTCAGCACTGATTTTAAAAGGTGTAACGGATGCACTTATGATTGTAATAGGTACCGATGAATGTACTTATTATACGAAAAAGTTCTCTTTAGGATATGACAGCTTTGGCGGTATGGATGGGCGTTGTGTCTCTTTGGTATTAGACCAACATGATGTTACATTTGGATGCGCAAAGAAATTGGAAGCAGGTATCCGTCAAATGTATCAGGAACGCAAACCTTCCGCTATCTTCCTAGTTACTACTTGTGTGGTTGAAATTACGGGAGACGATGTGGATTCGGTTGGTGATGTACTTTCAGATGAACTTAGTATTCCGATTGTTACAGTACATACTGAACATTTCCGCTGTGAAAGTCACATGCAAGGAATGGAACGCGTATTGACTGCTTGTGCAGAGTTAATGGAACCTTGTGATGAACAAGTAGATGGAATCAATATTCTGGGTCACCGTTTTGGAGAGTTGGAAAAAACAGAATTTGTCCATGTATTACAAGACCATGATATTTGCGTTCATATGAAATTACCTTCTGATGAATGTACCGTGGCTGATGTGGCCAATGCTTCAGCAGCAAAGGTAAACGTTGTTACCAATGCCATTGCGTTACCGTTGGCAAAGAAAATGCAAACACGCTTTGGGATTCCTTACATTGAATTTTATAATTTTTGTAGTCCTGATGCTGTATATCATGCTTACAAAGATTTATTCAATTACTTAGGAAAACCATTTCCCAAAGAATTGGAAGAGAAATATCAGCATGCTTTGGCAACAGTAGCAGAAGCCAAAAAGACGTTAGACGGAAAAAGTTTTATTTACGGTAATACAACTTTACCCATATTTGAATGTATTGCTTTTTTGGTCAGCTTAGGTATGAAACCTCTTTTGGTTCAAACAAAAGAGATACCTGAAGAACAACAATGTTATATTGAGCAGATTAAAAATGCAGGGTATGACCCGTACATAACAAAGTCTGCAAATATTACACCGTTGCAGCCATTGTACGATATTTTAAAACCAACCTTTTATATTGGACATGAAAATCCAATGAATTTGATAAAAAAGGGAATTACACAGCTTACTTTGGACAAAGCCGCTAAAAAATTAGGCTTTGAATTAACAGAAGAAGTGGTTTCCGTATTTGTAAATGCAGCATCAGCGCCGAACCAAATTCCGGAAAGCATGCGTGCAATGATGGAAATGATGAAACAGGGAGGCGTAAAACGTGGCTGAGACAGGAATTGTAAGATATTTGCCAACACCGTCTGACCGTATGGGATTGTTATGGACATTGCTTACGATTAAAGACGGCGTAATATTGGAACTGGGTCCTTCCGGTACTACCCACTATAGTATGGAGTCCATTTCTGAATTTGGAATTCCAATGCGCGGTAATTTATATTGTACGCATATTGATGAAGATAATATCATCATGGGTGATACTGCTCGTTTTGAAGAAGCGATTATTGAACTTGATGGTGAGAGACATCCTGATTGTATGTTTTTGATGGGGTCTTCTCTTACTTCTGTCATTGCAACAGATATCAACGGGATATGCCGTGTGGTAGAGAACGATGTGTCTGCTAAATTGATTCCCTTTGACCAAGGCGGTTTTGTTGGGGATTACAGCTATGGCTTACAACTTGCTTTGACTTCCATTACAAAAGCGTTGGCAGAAAAAACGCAGGAAGTAAAACCACGCACTTTCAATATTTTGGGTGCAGGTATGGACAGTTATCGCATGAAGTCTGATGTAAAGGAAATCTGCCGTTTAATGGAAGAAGCTTTTGGTTGGACTGCACACGAAATTATTCCGTGTGAAAGTACATTGGATAGTTTCCGTCATGCAGGTTCTGCTGCAGTGAATATTGTCATCAGAGATGAGGCGTTACCGGCAGCAAAAATATTGGAGGAACGTTGTGAAACCCCATATGTCACAGGTATGCCGTATGGATATCAAGGCACATTAAAATGGCTGGAACAGGTGGCTGCCTCTATTGGAGAATCTGTTTCTCCGAAATTGATTGCGGACATACAAGAAAAAAGTATGGATTTGAGACGCATTAAAATGTGGTCAAGAATGAATCCAAATCAGAAACTGAAATTTGCAGTGGTAGGTAACTACCATTTGGCAAAGGGGTTATCTCAATTTTTTGAGGACGAACTGGGTATGACTCCAACTATCAAGTTATGCTCTCACTCCTTAAAAACAGTAAATGAGCCTGATGAAACCATTGTACATTGTGAAGATGAAACAATCAAAATTCAGCAATTGGAATCGTTGGAAGATACCTTTATTGCTGCAGACGGTATTTCATTACATGTAGCAAAAGAAAATAACTATAAACTGCGTGTATCTTATCCGTCACCCGGATTTACACCTATAGCAAATCATCTGCCTCTGTGCGGTGAGTACGGAACTGATTTTGTCGTTGAAGAAATATACAATTATTTGAGAATGTTAAGGGGGTAGTTCGGCGTGAAAGTAAGCATTTTATACTCTTCCAAAACAGGAAATACACGGAAGTTGGCATATAGTATTGCCAACGAACTAAGCGATTTTGAGATTACAATTACAGATATCAAAACTATGGAGAGCCTGCCTCAAGCAGATGCGTATCTGATTGGTTACTGGGTAGATAAAGCGCAGCCGAATGAAGAGGCGAAACATTGTATTGAACAAATTACAGGAAAACCTGTTGGGCTGTTTGGCACGTTAGGTGCGTATGCTTATTCGTCACATGGCTCCCAATCTATGCAAAATGCCAACGCCATGTTAGGGGAAGGGTGCACATTAATCGGCAGCTTTTTATGTCAAGGTCCCGTAGACCCTAAGCTATTGGAACGTTTTAAAAGCTTGCCGCCGGATAATCCGCATGCGTTAACGCCTGAAAAGAAATTAAGACACAAAGTTGCAGCTTTGCATCCCAATGATTTGGATGCAAAATATGCCGCACAGCTATTTAGAGAACGACTGGAACAATTATCATAAAAAAGAGCTCTGCTACCACGTGGCAGAGCTCTTTTTTGTTTATATTAATAAGGCAGAGGTGGCTTTAATAATAATAGAATGATGATAGTCGCCCATACGATACAAATCATTGGGAGTGTAATCATAAACTTTTTATGCTTTGTTTTATGTCGAATACTCAGCATTGTAAGATACATCAATGGTGCGCCTCCAAATAGAGCAGTGAAAAGCAATGCTCGTTCTGATATACGGTTATAATACCGATTTCGTATTGCTCTTCGTTTATCAATAATGGTCATACTCATTGCTGCTATATTCATAATGACCAAATAAATGACAAGAATTGTCCAAAAAATTTTCATTTTTACTTCTCCAAAGTTTCAGCTTTTACGCATATTTTAAATAAAGCGTTACTATCAATATAGCATAAGGCTTTGTCCTAACTATGAACGTATCAGAAGTATTGCAGAATTGAAACATAAGGGGAATGCATTTTGATTAAGTTAATGAAGAACTATCCAAAGATTACAGCAGCCATTGTGTTGGTTTTCGTATTGGTTATCTCTATTATTGTAAAACAATTGGTACCTCTTTTTGTGAACAATGAGGAACAGATTGTATCTTCACAAATAAGCAGTATATCAACAGAACAAACGAATACAGAACCTATTGTCAGCAATACAGCGGAAGAAGCGGAAGAAATGCGGGCAGTATGGGTACCGTTTATGAGTTTGACTATGAGCAGTGAAAGTGATAAAAGTGAGGCTGCTTTTCAGAAGAAGTTTGATGAGATTGTGAAAACATCAAAGGAAAAAGGAATGAATACACTGATTGTTCAGGTAAGACCGTTTGGAGATGCTTTTTATCGTTCTTCTTTATTTCCATGGTCACATCTTTTAACGGGCACACAAGGGCAAGACCCTGGCTACGATCCTTTGGAATATATGGTGAAAGCGGCACATGAAAACGGTCTGAAAATCCATGCATGGGTGAATCCGCTTAGAATCCAACTCAATACCAATCCGAGTGAACTGGCAGAGAATAACCCTTATACACAATGGAGTCAAGATGAATCTAAAAAAAGGTGGGTAGTCGAATATGAAAGTGGCAAATATTTTAATCCTGCATATACGGAAGTAAGAAAGTATATTGCAGACGGAGTTAAAGAGATTGTTCAGAATTATGATGTGGACGGAATTCAATTTGATGATTATTTTTATCCAACGCAGGACAGTGTCTTTGACCAAGCGGAATACGATGCTTATAAAGAAGAAGCAAGCCAAAACGGCGTTCCTATGGAATTATTGGAGTGGAGGCAGGCAAATATTAACGCTATGGTTTCCCAAGTATATGCAGAGGTCAAACAAACAAAACCGGAAGTAGTATTTGGAATTTCTCCGCAAGGCAATTTACAGAATTGTTTGAATATGGGAGCAGATGTTAAAACATGGTGCAGTACGCAGGGATACATTGATTACATATGTCCTCAATTATATGTAAATTTTGAGCATCAAGTGCTGCCGTTTGGTTCGGCGGTAAAAGAATGGAGAGATTTGGTTACCAATCCATCCATTAAATTATATTTCGGTTTGGGATTATATAAAGCAGGTTCTGATGTAGACGGAGGTACTTGGCAGAAATCGGATACCATTATAGCCGACCAAATTCAGGCGGGGAGAGAAGCTCAAGGGGATGGTTTTATGTTTTATTCCTATGATTATCTAAATCATGAGCAGACAGAACAAGAAGTACAAAATGCAGTAAAATTACTAAATTAATGCGATTGCTATATAAAAAGGACTTTTCTAAGTGAAAGTCCTTTTTTCGCGGTATTTATGATTTGATATGTGATATAGTGAAAATGGTATTCATGCAGTTGTCGGTATTCCGTAACAATCATTTTCGTTTGCTTTTGTAATGTGTACTGCAACAAGTTGGCCGCACAGATTTTTGTCTGAATGGAATTGAACAGGTGTATAATTTGCAGTATAACCCTCATATAAATTGGTATTTATTTCGCGTTCCACCAAAACATCTTGTATCGTACCGCATTGTTGGTTTAAAAATGCTTGTTTTGTTTGATTGGTTACGTGCATCATTTGTTTGCTGCGTGTTTCTTTCACCTTTTTTGTGATTTGATTCGGTGCATTGCAGGCTTTTGTTCCGGGACGCTGAGAATATGCGAATACATGAACTTTGGAAAAAGAAATTTCTTTTGCAAATTCCAGAGATTGCATAAATTCTTCTTCTGTTTCACCCGGGAATCCTACCATAATGTCAGTTGTAATTGCAGCATTGTCAAATGCGTTACGAAGATTTTGAACAATGGTTCTGTATTCCTCTGTCGTGTAATGACGATTCATACGTTTTAAAGTTTCATCACAACCGCTTTGCAATGACAAATGAAATTGCGGACAAAGTTTTTGTTGTTTGGAAAGACGAATAATGACATCTTCACTGAGCTGTTCAGGCTCCAAGGAGCCTAAACGCACGCGCTCGATTCCGTTTATGGCGCAAACTGCTTCCACAGCATCACAAAGATGTAAGTTGATATCTTGTCCAAATGCGGAAAGATTAATTCCTGTCAGAACAATTTCTTTATATCCTTTTTCAGCTAATTGGGTGACTTCAGCAATTAAATCGTCCAATGGTTTTGAGCGTACTCTTCCTCTTGCATAAGGAATAATGCAGTAAGAGCAAAAGCGATTGCATCCGTCTTGAATTTTAATAAAAGCACGGGTACGTTCATAAAAATTTTCTACGGACATACTTTCAAATTTTTCTTTTGTTTGGTGAGGGACAATGTCAATAATTCGTTGACGCGTAGATAAATATTGCAAAATATGAGGAAGTAAAGAAGAACGATTGCTGTTGCCAAGCACAATATCTGCATCGGTCAGGTCTTCAGCCAGTTCAGGGAATGCCTGAGGCATACAGCCGGTTAATACGATAACCGCATGCGGATGCTCTCGACGGGCTTTATGAAGTGTCTGTTTTACTTTGTGGTCACTGGTGGAAGTAACGGTACAGGAGTTCAGTAAAATAATATCAGCATCTTCGCCTGTTTGGCATGCGGAAAAACCACCCTGAAGCAATTGATTCAGCATGGCTTGCGTTTCGTATTGATTTACTTTACAGCCTAATGTAATGGTAGAAACTTTCATGGATACCTCTCAATTTTCTTTTGATATGCGTTGTTGGTCAATAAATTGAAACAATATATGGCAACTATGCATATTGATTCTATTTCATTTTAATGATAATATGGTTAAAAGAACAGTTTTACTGAAACGAATATACATGTTTATGGAGGGTCATTATGGAAACAGCGACAATTTTATTGGATAATGGCGACAAAGTAAATAGATTTGTAACTGCGATGAGTAAATATCGCTGCCCGATTCACCTTACCACAAAGCGTTACAAGGTTGATGCAAAGTCCTTAATCGGTATTTTTGGTATGGATTTAACAAAACCGCTTACTGTAGAAATTGGAACGCCCAACCACCAAGTGGAACGGGAGCAAATAGATGCGGTGTTACAAGATTTGGAAGAATTTGCAGTATCCGCTGCATTATAATTGGCAGGAGTATCCGTTTACTCCTGCTATTTTTATATTTGTTGTTCCAATTCTTCGCTTAGCTCACTCCAAGTGACCAGAAGCTGCTCACTTTCTTCTTTAAATGCATTCATTTGTTCGGTAATTTCAACAGCAGCTTGATAATCGCTGGCAATTTCAGGTTGCAGCAACGTTTGCTCCAATTTTGCAATTTCTTGCTCCAGTTGGTCAATTTTTTCTTCTGTACGTTTTAAAGCAGTTCTTTTTTTGCGGAGTTCAGACTCCCGTTCTTTGCGCAGTTTATAATCGTTTACTTTAGGTGTGATGATTTCCTGTTTTTGCTGCTGAACTTTTTGATGCTCCAAATAAGTGTCATAGTCACCAATATATTGCTCAATTCCGTTTGGCGTAAGCGCATAAATTTTGTCTGCCATTTTATTGATAAAATAGCGGTCGTGAGAGATGATAAGCAATGTGCCTTCATAGGACTGTAATGCAGATTCCAGCGCTTCACAAGACTGAATATCCAAATGGTTTGTAGGTTCATCCAGCATTAAAAAATTTGCTTTTGAAAGCATTAAAATCAGAAGTAAGACACGAGCGCGTTCACCTCCGCTTAATGCGGAAATCGGTTTGAATACGTCATCGCCAAAAAATAAAAATGCGGCCAATCCGCAGCGTAATTCTGTCTGTGTCATAGAAGGATATCTATCCCATACTTCATCCAGTACAGTTTTGTCTTCATGTAATCCGGCTTGAATTTGGTCATAATATCCGGTTTCAATATCGGCACCAAATTGAATACTGCCGCTGTCCGGAGATTGCATACCCAATAACGTACGGAACAGTGATGTTTTACCGCATCCGTTGGGACCAATTAAAAAAATGCGCTCTTTGCGATGAATATCCATGGTAACATGTTTAAAAACAGGTTTTGAATCGTAAGACAACGAAATATCTTTTACGGTTAAAACATCGTTACCGCCTCGCTTTTGAATGTCAAAGTGAAACTCCATTGTCTCTAATTCATCAGCAGGTTTTTCCAAAGTGTTTTCCAAGCGCTCTATCATTTTTAGTTTGCTTTCAGCTGTTTTGATGTTGCGTTCACGATTCCAGCGCCGTTGTTGCTCCACAATTCCGTAAATACGGTCAATTTCCTTTTTGGTATTGTCATAATTGCGCTGTACGGTTAAATTGTGTTCTGCTTTTAATTTTAAATAGGTGCTGTAATTTCCTTTGTATATGGTAAGTTTGCCGTGTTCCAGTTCAAAAGTACGGTTGGTAATACGGTCTAAAAAATAACGGTCATGAGAAATGACAAAGACGGCGCCTTTGTAGGAACGTAAAAAATCCTCCAGCCATTGGACTGAAGAAATGTCCAAATGGTTGGTTGGCTCGTCTAACAACAATAAATTTGCTTCAGACAATAACAGTTTGGCTAACTGCAATTTTGCTTTTTGTCCGCCGCTTAGTGACATTACGGGCATTGCCATTTGTTCGTCACTAAATCCCAAACCGAGCAACGTAGAACGGGTACGTCCGCGAAAGGTAAGCCCGCCTTTATGTAGAAAGGCATCGTTTAAAACTGCATGTTGTTCAATCAAATCACTCAGTTTGTCCGATGCACTTTGTAATTGTTGGTTTAAATACTCCAGTTCTTGTTCCATATCCAGCAAAGAAGAGAATACGTTTAATACTTCAGCATAAGCACTGATATCGGAATCACGGCAGACATGCTGCTCCATATAACCAATATTGGTTTGTTTGGATTGAGCAATACTTCCGTTATCAGGGGTTAATGAGCCGGTCAGCAGTCGAAACAGAGTTGTTTTTCCGCCTCCGTTTACACCTACCAAGCCAATTCGTTCGTTTTCTTGTATTTCAAAGGAAACACCACTGAATATCGTGTCTGTACCATATGATTTTTCTAAACCGCTTGCGCTTAATAATGCCATTGTTTTCCCTCATTACTTTGCTGTGTTAATCCTTATTATTATAATAAAGAATGTTAATGAAATCAAGGGAAGAGGGAGGATAACAGAACTTATAGATAGTTTTTCCACATATCAATGTAAGCCTGACTGTTTTCTATAAATTCTTCTGCAATTTCTTTTTCTTTTGCTTTGGGCTGTTCCAGTTCATTTAACTTTTTGGTCATATCGATAATTCCCATGGTTGTGCCGTTAATCATCATTTCTGCAATGTGCTGTTCTGAAGAATCCAGCAGCGTGTTCATTTGAATGGAACCCCAAAGCATTGTTTGTTCCATCATTTTTTCTTTACTTGGCGTAACGTTATATTCTGACATTGCCTCATTGGCTTTTGCTTGTAATTTTTGATATTCTGAGCATTGGTCTTTTAATTCTTTTTTTAAATCTTCCTTTTTAATCTTGGGTAAAAGAATGTTAATGGCATCTATACCCATTTTAGACGCTTTAGATACTTCGTTCAATAAATTGGTATTTTCGTGATGCATATATAAAACCTCCATAATATGATTTTCTATAGTTTGCGGAGATTTTTGGAATTTATGTATTAGAAACGAATCGAAAAAGACGATTAAATCACATTTTCTTTTTTATAAATGTCGTTTATGACATAAATATATCGTTAGGATACAAAAAGTAAACTTTTTATATCCTACATGATAAAATTATGATGATTCAAAAAACGGTGTAATTGCGTAAGAGAATTATCGCTTTTTGTATCACAAATTTAAGAAAATAAGGGGACAGTATTTATGCCAGGAAGTATGAGAAAGAAAATGATAGCAATAGCACTTGCAGCAGCATTGGCATGTTCCTGCAGTGTAAGCGTATTTGCGGTAACCAATGATGAGGGGGAAACAGCCAATCATATAAATGCATTGCCACTTGCAGATGAAGCAACAGTGGAAGAAAATGAACCGACAGAAGACGCAGAATCTGAAAGGCAAACAGAGTTGAACGAGCAAGAAGAACATACAGAAGATGAAATTGTGATAAAAGAAGAAACCGTTATGCCTCTTGCTGCTGCAGCTGCGGTAAATAGCCCTGCGTCAGTACCACCAAGAGCCGGAGAAGTAGCAATTGATGCAACAAATTTTCCTGACCCAAATTTTAGAGACTTTGTAAAACAATATGATACAGATAATAACGGAAGTTTTTCTGATGCAGAAATTGCTAGTGTAACTAAAATAGAGTGTATCTATGAAGGTGTTGAATCTGCACAAGGAATAGAATATTTTACAGCGCTTACAGAGTTGCGTATTAACGGGGACCTTAAAAGTAAACTTAGAGAGATAGATGTAAGTAATAATACGCGCTTAAAATTTTGAACCTTGGTGTAAATTCAATTCGTGCTATAGATGTAAGCAAATGTACAGAGCTCATAGAGTTGCACCTTCATGATAATCAACTTAGTACTCTGGATGTAAGTAATAACACAAAGCTTGAACAGTTGTCCTGTAACGAAAATCAACTTAGTGAGATAGATGTAAGTAATAACACAGCGCTCAAACTTTTGGCCACTGGTGGCAATCCGCTTGGTGCTATAGATGTAAGTAATAATACAGAGCTTATAGAGCTTCATTGTTACAGAAACCAACTTAGCGCTTTAGATATAAGTAATAACACAAAGCTTGAATGGTTGAACGCTTTTAAGAATCAATTTAGCGCTATAGATGTAAGCAATAATACAGCGCTTACATATTTGTCGGTGGACGATAATCCAATTTCACTTGGTACTATAGATGTAAGCAATAACACAGAGCTTACAATATTGGGGCTGAGTAACTGTTTACTTAGTGAGTTAGATTTAACTCATAACACAAAGCTTACCAATTTGGCTGTGTGTTATAATCGACTTAGTGAGTTAGATTTAAGCAATAATACAGCACTTAAACTTTTGAATTGTACTGATAACCGACTTCGTGCTCTGGATTTAAGCAATCACCCAGCGCTGGAAACTTTAGTTATACATGACAATCAACTATTAAGCTTGGATTTAACCAATAATCCTAACATTCGGCAAATTGGCTGGTGGAACGATCCAACAATGAGTCAGAAAGTTGACTTAGGGCCAATATCGAGAGAGGAATATGATTTGCTGCAAAAAGATCCGAAAATTGTTGGTGATAAAATATTAAACCCTGTGGGAGCAACTTTTAGCGGAACTGTTATGAGAGATTACAAACAAGGAAATTCGATAACATATCTGTATGATGTTGGTAGTCCTGATGGGAGCATGATGGATGTAACATTAACTTTTGACTTACTATACACCGTAACATTTAAAGATTGGGACGGAACAGAACTGAAAACAGAGCAGACAGCATATAACACAGCAGCGACAGCCCCGGCAGCCCCGACAAGAGAAGGCTATCGCTTCACAGGCTGGGACAAAACCTTTGATGTCATTACAGGTGATACAGAAATTACAGCGCAATACATAAAAACTTGGACAGTCACTTTTAAAGATGAAGACGGAACCGTGTTAAAGACAGAAATTGTAGACGAGGGAACAGGAGCAACTGCACCGACAGAGCCTGCAAAAGAAGGGCATACCTTTGCAGGCTGGAATGCTGCTTTTGATAATGTAACAGAAGATACAGTAGTAACAGCGACATATACAGTAAATCAATATACAGTAACGTTCAAAGATTGGGACGGAAGCGTGCTGAAAACAGAGCAGGTAACATATAACACAGGAGCAAGCGCGCCAACAGAACCAAACAGAGAAGGTTACCGCTTCACAGGTTGGGATGTATCATTTGAAAATATTATGGGAGACACCATAGTAACAGCACAATATGAGAAAGAAGAATCTATCGTACCACCAACAGAACCGGAGCAGCCACAAGCACCGGGACAAGGCGGAGAGATGAACAACACAGAAATAAAAACACAAACAGGCGCCAATTTGGAAGCAGCCAAAACAGGGGATGATTTTATTGTAGAACCACTATTGGTAACAGGAGGTATTTCCTCTATTGCAGCTGCTATCGCTTTCTTCTTTCGCAAAAAGAAAAAATCTGAATAATATAAAATAATAAAAGCAGGTTTGTATATATACAAACCTGCTTTGATTTCATTTGTGATAAATTCCATATGATATTGTAATTCACCAAGTTACATTTTTTGTTTAGAAAATCATAAGTCAGTATGATATTATACAGCATGTACATTTTAAGAATGGTATCAATTGAAATCATAACTCAATTTCTTCTAGGTCATCAGGTATATAAAGATTACCCTGATAATATTGTTTTCCTTCTGCTGTATAAAGCTCTTTTCGATTTTTTATATTTTTATCTTCCGTATGATATAACAGCAAATTTTTTACATTCATTTTATTTGCCAATTCGCAGGCGTCTTTCACGGTAGAGTGATGTTTTTGATAAGGCGAAAATATATCTGCCTGTGAGTATAAGCAGAATGCTTCATGTAAAAGCCATTTACTGTTTTCCACGTATTGACGTTCACTTTCATGATACGGTTCATCTCCACAACACGTTAATTTTTCTCCATGGTCTAACTCAATACAAAAGCCAAATTGTTTTGCTTTTGTTGAGTGTATATCAAAAAATGTTATTTTTCTGTTTAAAATCATGCGCTCTTCTTTGTCTGTCACAGTAATCAAATGCAGTCTGTTACCTATAAAACGTGTTTCCTGTTTATCCAGCAATATTTCTGCCATATCTGTTAGAAGGGATATTACTTCTTCATGTGCGTAAATATTAGCTTCTCCCGTATAGTTGCCACGATTCATATTTTGACATATCATACGCAACATCCAAATAATTCCTAATAAGTGGTCAATGTGTTTATGTGTAACAAATATATCTTTTACTTGTGTCCATGGAATTCCGGCTTGCTTCAGTTGACGCAAAAGTGTATTTCCTCCACCGCCGTCAACCAAAAAATAATTGCTATTCTCACTTAGTATAAAACAGGTGTTGTAACATTCTGTCACTACGGCATTTCCTGTTCCTAACATTATAATTTCCATACTTTATAAGAACTCCTTAATACGAAACTAAAATACATTTTTATATTATCACAGCTTTTCTTTGGTGTCATCTTTTTTATAGCTTGTTCATAAAGGTTATCATTATTAGATATTATATATTTTTATGCTTAAATTGGGGGAATACTATTTTTAGTAAAATAAAGATAAATGTTTTAGCATTTAAAAGTTAAAAATTGCAACGCAAATTTTTCTATGCTATAACAGCCTAGCAACAGCAGCAAAACAAACATTGAAAGGAACGTCTTTCAATATTTAAAATTTTGACTGTTGGCAAGAACGTTTTAGCTTTTTATAGTTAAAAATTGCATCGCAATTTTTTCTATGCTATAATTACAGCAATCAAACAGGGAGGAACAATTATGAAGTGTGGCATTTCTACATCTTGCCTGTATCCAATGGAAACAAAAGAATCACTTCAAACCTTAACTGATATGGGATTTCAAGAGTTTGAAGTTTTTTTTAATACATTTCGTGAAATACAATCTTCTTACACATTGGAGATGCGAAAACGCTTGGATGATTACGGTGCTGTTATGCGTTCGATACATCCCTTTACATCAGGATTTGAATCTGCTTTAATTTTTACAAATTATCGTACGCGTTTTTTGGATGGTTTGGAATTTTATAAGCAGTATTTTGAAGCAGCTAATATATTAGGTGCTTCAATACTGGTTCTGCATGGACAAAATAATTGCGGCAGATATGGCGGAATTGAGGAAAAGGATTATTTAGAAAAATATCTGGCGTTGTATGAACTGGGGCAGCAGTTTGGAATTACAGTAGCGCAGGAAAACGTAAATGGATTTCGCAGTGCCAATCCTTCTTTTATTCGTCGTATGAGAGAACAATTACAAAATTGCTGTGCATTTGTGTTTGATGTAAAGCAAGCAGTACGTGCCGGATTCGACCCTTATGACATGTGTGATGCTATGGGAAAAAATTTAATTCACGTGCATATCAACGATAATGCACCTTCACAGGATTGTTTGCTGCCGGGAAACGGAACGATGGATTATCCTCGTTTATTAAGGCAATTAAAGCAACAGGATTATCACGGCTCTTTTATTATTGAAGTGTATCGTAGAAATTTTGAGAAATTGGAAGAACTTAACAGTTCTGCAATGTATTTAAATGAAAAATTATCCAAATATTTTGGATAAACAGGTTGAAGTTTATAGATTTTATATGATATAATCTTAAAATAGTAATCAACATGTGGAGGGCTGTTTTATGAAATGTCCGTTTTGTTTTTATGAGGAAAGCAAAGTTATTGATTCCCGTCCAACAGATGAGGGAGAAAGAATCAGACGGCGCAGAGAATGCTTAAAGTGCGGAAAACGTTTTACAACGTATGAGATAATTGAAACAGTACCTGTCATTGTGATAAAAAGGGATAAGTCTCGCCAGGTATTTGACAGAAGTAAAATTCTAAGCGGCTTGCTTCGTGCCTGTGAAAAACGTCCCGTATCCATTGAAACATTAGAAAAAATTGTGGACGAAATGGAGTTTACATTACAAAACTCGCCTGATAGAGAAGTTCCGTCGGAACGAATTGGTGAATTGGCAATGGAAAAATTAAAAGATATTGACGAAGTTGCATATGTTCGTTTTGCATCTGTTTATCGTCAATTCCAAGATATACAAACCTTTATGGATGAACTGAAATCTATGATGAAAACGAAATAAATTCAGGTATAAAAAACAGAGCCATGTACATGCATGGCTCTGTTTTTTATTGGTTTAAATGATTCTTTCGATATAGTGACAGTAAACCTTTTAACATTAATTTATCATCGTAAATAATGGAATGATTGCAATGTTTTACAATCATTCCGGCCAATCCTCCTGTTGCCAGTAAAGTTGGCATTTCACCCAAATCGGCGGCAATACGGTCTATAATACCGTCTATCATTGCTGCGGTTCCAAATATAATACCGCTTTGCATACAATGAGTTGTATTTTTTCCAATGATTTGTGGGGGAGCATCTAAGCTGATATGAGGCAATTGTGACGCTTGATTTGACAGCGCCTCTAAGGAAAGTCCTACGCCCGGAATAATCATACCGCCGGCATAGTTCCCTTGTTTATCAATGACAGAGACTGTGGTAGCTGTTCCCATGTCAAATATTACAATAGGGGTAGGGTATGATTCCAATGCTGTGACAGCATTTACAATCAAATCTTTTCCCAATTGGTCAGGATTATCTATGGTTATGGATAAATCAGTTTTGATTTGATTGCTCACCATAATCGGTTCTTTTCCGATTAGCAGTGCAACAGCAGACAAAATGGTCTGTGACAAATTTGGTACTACCGAAGATATAATGCTTCCCGTTATACTGGATAACGCAACATGCCGTATTGCAAGGACGTCTTGAATCAATACAGCATATTCGTCAACCGTTTTGGTATGGTCAGATGAGATACGGGAAGTAAAGACAATTTCCTCTGTTTTTGTATCAATAATTCCCAACACAATATTTGTGTTTCCAATATCCAATGCAAAAATCATAACAATCCCTTTTCTTCTATTGTTTTTGACTTCGTTTTAGTTTTAATAATACTTTTGCAATCACACACGTAATAATGCCTGCAATCACTGCTTCCGCAACCCCGTTGGTACCTACAACAAACATAATGGTACCCAGCAGAGCATCAGAAGCTATATTGTTTGCAGCGGCATAACTGTCGCCAAACATCAGGCCAATAAGTCCCATAACCAATATAGTGTTTACCATGGAGCCGCAAACGCCTGCTACTGCAAGTGAGACAAATTCAGCTTTACTGTTGTGCTTCATTAATTTTTGTAAACCAGCATATACAAAATAGGGGACAATTCCCACCAAAATACGTGGAACAAAGCAAATAATTAAGCTGAGCCAACTTCCGTGTTCTTGTCCCGGCAACGGATAAAACGGTGTAAAAACAAATGAAGTTAATGCGGGACTGACTGTATTGGTAATTAAGCTGCAAATACCGAAAAGTGCACCTAATATGGCGCCTTTTTTAGGTCCAAGCACAATAGAACCGATAATAACCGGAATATGGACGATAGTGGCTTTGATTACCACCAAAGGAATAAAACCCAATGGGGTGAAGCCTAATACCAACACGATGGCCGCGAATAATGCCAATAGCACAAGATCGCGGTACTTTACATTTAATTTATTCAATTTACATTCCTCCTGCTGCTGCTCACAAGGATGCAGCGCAAATTCCTTTTTATTATACTGAACAAATATATAAAATGCAATAAAAATGACAGAGTTATTTTTATGTTTACTCTTATTCGTGTGAATTAGATTCACAATCAGCTTTTTGTTATGTTGCTTCATAAATACGATATATATTGTTACCACATATTTTAGTACGATTTTATACACTTACACATTGTATTTTCTATTAGAAATATGGGAGATATCTTATATAGCATAGTTATTTGATATCACTGAAATAATCATAGCTTTAGGTTTATGGCACAATAAATGTTACTGTCTGTAAAAGTGATAATATAACTTTTTTCGAAATAGAATATTGAAATTGTGATGATTGATATAAAAGGTCGTAAAATGTGTTCTTTTGGTAATTTTACTTTTAAAACTATAAAAAGTTTGGTATACTAAGTAAAATGATTGGAAAGGTATGAACGGTATGTTGAAAAACAAAACAGTCTTGCTTTGCATTTCGGGAGGAATTGCTGCTTATAAAATGGCACATGTTGCAAGTGCGCTAAAAAAGCAGCACTGTAATGTCCATGTCATTATGACCGAAAATGCAACCAATTTCATTACTCCTATTACGTTTGAGGAACTAACAGGGAATAAATGTGTAGTTCATACTTTTGATAGAAATTTTCAGCATAATGTGGAGCATGTGGCATTGGCGAAACAGGCGGATATCTGCTTGATTGCTCCGGCAACCGCCAATGTAATTGCAAAGTTGGCACACGGACTTGCAGACGATATGTTAACCACTACAGTTTTGGCATGCAGATGTCCTAAGATTGTGGCTCCTGCTATGAATACGGCTATGTATGAAAATCCGATTACACAAGATAATATAGAAACATTGCAGTCTTACGGTTTTACCGTCATTCCTCCTGCCGAAGGATATTTAGCCTGCGGAGATGTTGGAGCCGGTAAATTACCGGAACCGGATGTTCTATTGGAATATATTTATCAAGAAATTGCCTTTCAGAAAGATATGAAAGGACTTCGTGTGCTGGTGACAGCAGGCCCTACGCAGGAAGCCATTGACCCGGTACGATATATTACCAATCATTCTACAGGAAAAATGGGGTACGCCATTGCCAAAGTTGCTGCACGTCGAGGTGCACATGTAACTCTGGTAACAGGAAAAACACATTTACAGCCTCCTATGTTTGTAGATGTTGTTCCTGTTATTAGTGCGGATGACATGTTTCAAGCAGTGGTCAGCCGCCATTTAGAGCAGGATATTATCATTAAGGCTGCAGCAGTTGCTGACTATAAGCCTGCGACATGTCATAAACAAAAAGTAAAAAAGAGTACGGAAGATATGACGCTTTCTTTAACACGTACGCAGGATATTTTGGCATATTTGGGTTCTCATCGAAAAGAAGGACAATTTTTGTGCGGCTTTTCTATGGAAACGGAACGTATGCTGGAGTATGCACATGGAAAATTGGAAAGAAAATTAATTGATATGATTGTAGCCAATAATGTGACAGAGGCAGGTGCCGGATTTGGAACGGCAACCAATATTGTAACATTAGTCACCAAAGCAGAAGAACAGGCTTTACCTTTACAAAGCAAAGAAGAAGTTGCAGCCAACTTATTGGATGCGATTATGAAGGCAAGAGCATAAGATTTCGTAAAATAAAAATGATGTAGCAATAAGAAGCCCTTTCCCTTTGATACAGTATTCCGTATCGTGGGAAAGGGCTTTGTTATTTCAACAGAGTGTTTGGGTAACTCCGATGAAAGCGTTATAAGATATTTTGTATATAGGGTAGTTCTGCTTCATTTAAATGTTGAACCATCTCAATAATACGGTTACATTCTGCCTGAATATCCGCTTCTTCTCCTAATTCTATAAAAGCCGGTAACGCTGCTAAGGAGCGGTCAATTTCTTCCAACTGCATATGAGACATGAATGTACACAACACCGCATGGTGATTTTGCCATTTTTCTTCTGCCTGTCTGCTGAGTGTAAGCGCTGTATCTTTATCATCTTGCAGAGAAGTATCGGCAATTTGTTCAATATCTTGTGTGATAGAATTCGTAATGGATTGGGTGGAAATGACTGCTAAAGTACATATTGTAATTAAGACTGCCAGTAGTCCTGCAGCGGCCCAAAGTCTGTTCATACAACGGATCCTTTCGCTTTTTCGATGATTTTATATTCGCCGCTTCGATTTGCAGTCATAATAAAAACATCTTGTAACTCATAGTGTTCCTGCTTTAAAATTTGATATACCCATTGTGTATCTTTTTCACATAATTTTAAAGAAAAATCAGATATTTCACCATCACTGATAATGACGGTTTCAATTCCTTTATCCGGAACATGTAATTGCAGCATTTCTGCAGATACCGTGTCTTTTTCAGGTTTTTTAATTACACTGATTTTTCCGTTTGTTTCCATAATGGCATATGCGACATCCTGTAAGGAAAAAACATCTTTTTGCCGTAATTGTTCAAATAAATCTTCAATGGTAATGCGTAATCTGCGCATTTGTTTTTGGTCAACTTTGCCATCATTAATCAAGATAATGGGGCTGCCGCATACAGCTTTTCGGAATCCGGAATGTTTTACCATTAATGCCGATACAACAATTTCTGCAATCACCAAAACGGCAATTGGCACAATACCGCTTACCAAAGGCTGTGCAGTATCTTGCATTGGAATGGCGGCTATGTCAGAAATGAGCAATGTTACAACTAATTCAGATGTTTGTAATTCACTGATTTGACGTTTTCCCATAATGCGAATTGCAAGTATAATAAAGGTATATAATAAAGCTGCACGAATAATGGAAATAATCACAATCTATCACCCAATTTCTCATTTAATGTTAAGTATGATACGCTTTGGTATTTTTTATACAATAAACCTGCTGTATACGGTTATTTTTCCTTTTCTTAAGAAACATTTTAGTTTTATGTTTGCATAATTCACAAGTTGGATAAAAAAGAGCAATTGCAAAGTGACAAGTTGCTTTTGCAAAATAGCAGTTGGTTTAGTTTTGGATTTGCTTCTGGTAAAATTTATATAAGTGAATAGCCAGAATATGGGGGAAATTGAGATGGAAATATCCTATGCCGAACTGCATAGAAAATTAGGAATTAATGTAGCGTATTATAGAAAATTAAAAGGATTAACCCAAATAGAATTAGCCGAAATGATACAAAAAAGCCGTACATACGTTAGCCAGCTTGAGGCCCCTCAAATGACGGTTAATATGACAATAGATGTGTTATTCAAAATAGCAGAGGTTCTTGAGGTACATCCTGCAAGACTGTTGGAGTGAACTTGTACATAAGAGAGGCGGAATGATGCGATGAAAATCTACAAAAATACAGAAGATTTATCTTTGGGAGAGAGAATAAAATATTTAAGAAAAGAAAACAACTTGTTGCAGGAAGATGTTACTGCTGCTCTCGGAGTTTGCCGTTCTACTTGTTCCCATTATGAACGTGGATTTTCTATACCAAGCATTTCCAAATCTATGAAACTGGCTGAGGTGTTTCAAACCAGTATCAGCTATTTATTAACAGGGAAACCAGATAAAAATATTGATAAAGACAAAAAAGAATAGATAAAAAGAGCAAGCTGAAAGGTTTGCTCTTTTTTATTTATAAAATGAAAAAGTTGAATAAAATTGGCAAATTCAGTGAAAAGTATAAAGTAAACACTTGGAAAACAGAATGGAGGAAACAAATTGAGCAGGCAAGAGAAACAGCAAGATAATGTTCCGCAAAAAATTTCCTCTTCCCTATTGGAAAACTTAGTTTACTTGCGCAAACAATTTGACGGAAGCATGGATTTTATCATCCGTCAGTTTAATATTGAAGGGACCAAAGCGGCATTAATTACCATTGATAATTTAATTGATAAACAAACCATTGCCGAAAGTATCTTAAATCCAATCCGAAGAGCCGAATTGAGTCATTTAAACGGAATGGAAAAGATGAAAGAAATTCGAGATAACATACTGACAACCGTAGATCAAGAGCAAATGGTGGAATTTGATACGTTACTGACCAAATTAATGAGCGGCTTTGCAATGCTGGCAATAGACGGATGCGATTTTATGCTTTCTATCGGCGTACAAAGTTTTGCTTACAGGAGTATTAGTGAACCCAGCAACGAAGTAGTACAGAGGGGTTCCAGAGAAAGTTTTGTGGAACCGTATGTGATTAATATTTCTATGATACGCCGCCGTATGAAAACACCAAAATTAAAATTCGAGCGTATGCAGATTCAATCAGAGAGTAAAACAGATGTTTG
>UQNI01000025.1 GCA_900542375.1 uncultured Oscillospiraceae bacterium
GCCGTAAAGATACGCTCTTTATCAGGACGAACCAACACAGCTTCTGTGGTTCCGCCTGACACATGAAATGCAATGAAAGGATGAGACAGCAAATCCAAACGTCCTGCACCATATAATGCAGCCCCAATATGTCCGCTTTGATGAGAAAACGAGTACAACGGGATACCATGTGTTTTTGCAACGACTCTTGCAATGCCTGCTCCTACTGAAAAACATGGCATATACGAACCTTCCGCATCTCTGGGTTTTACAGAAACTCCCACTGCTTTTGGTACATAGTCATCACTCCATAACGCATCCAATAAATCCGGAATTTGTTGTGTATGATGGAAGACGGCGTCACTTTGCCGTAATCCTAATTCCCCCTGTTTCACGGGAAGCAATTTTTTCTGTTGTACCACACTTTTATCCCTCTCATGGAGCACAGCAGTGGAAGTTGTGTAATTGCTGGTATCAATGCCTAAATATACATTACGCATTTTGTGGCTCCAACTCTTTTGCAATGGAACCCAACACGCCATTAATAAACGGTGCGTCTTCACTGCCGCCATATTTTTTCGCCAAATCCACTACCTCATTGATAGAAACGCTCAGTGGAATATCTTTTTCATACATCATTTCATAAATGGCCAGTCTGAGCAAAGCCAATGATACACGGGACAAACGACTCATTTTCCAGCCGTGAATGTTTTGTTCTATTTTTTCATCAATGACTGCCTCGTTATCCTGTACGCCTGTTGCTACTTTTTCTGCAAACGCAGAAAGCACCAAATCTCTGGACTCCCCTGCATTTTCTACAATTTGTGCAATGGTATCGTTGTTAATGGTACGCTCAAAAATAAGAATAAACGCCTGTTCTCTTTGGTCGCGCCTGTTCATACATTTCCTCCTATAATAAAAGACCACCCACTTTGTGGATGGTCTTTGTTTCATTCATTCTTTTTCCAATAATCCACGTATGAATTATAGCATAAAAAAAATTGCAAAGCAATTTTTTACCTGTAAATGCTATAACGTTCTTGTAATAACCAAAATTTTGGAACATTGAAAGATGTTCCTTTCAATATTGATTTTGTACCTGTTATAACACTTTCATACTGTAACAGAAATTAACGTTAATTTGAAAGCGTGCATGACAAAATATCAAAAGAACAGCCTAGATTCAAATGTACGAATCGCTTATTTTGAAACAATGGTAATTTTGTCAGCAGATATTTTCGCCTGTGCAACCACAATATCTTTAATGGCAATTGCATCGGCTGACGCAAATTCACCGTCTTTTTGCACTACCACATTGCATGCTCCGTTTTGAATAAATGCTACACAGTCCACAAAACCTTTGGATTTTACCAGATTTTCAATATTGGTCTCAGTAACAATATTTTGTGAAATTTCTGCTGCCTGATTGGCCGCTTCTGTTTTTGTATTTTCATCTGCAGTGGTATCATCGAGCACTTTTTGCACCAGTTCCTGAGAAGCGTCTCTGGATTTCTGACGTTCCAATCTGGCCTGTGCAAAATATGTATTTACATCTGTATTCGCTCCTGTATTGGCCGCTTCTGAAGAAGCCTCTGATGCAACGTTTCCTGAAACGGCACTTGACACAGCCTCCGATACTGCCGATGACGGTGAAGAATCCACAGAACCGTTTACCAGCTGTGCGGCCCCCAGTTCTTTGTCTGAAACACTGGTACCTGCATCCACAATCTGACTGTTTCCTCCAAACTGCCAATTTAAGTATACTGCTGCTCCCAAAGCCACTACCAAAGCTGCGAGAACCAGTTGTCGTTTACGAATCGCCATATACATAAAACTCCCCTCAATTTTTATTTAGATTGAATGACACAAACACGAGTAGACGTAATATCCAGCGCCGTTGTAACAGCCTGTATTACTTTTTGCTGTATCAGTGGATTATCTCCTCCGTCGCACACCACCACTACGCCTTTTACAATGGGCTGAACTTCTGTCACTGCAATTGGTTGTTGCGTTCCGTCGGAATTTTTAATCACCAGATATTTGGTTTCATTACTGTTATTAGACTGATTTTTTGTTGTACTGCTTGTATTCTTGTCTTGCTGTGTTTGCGTACTTGTTTTTTCTTCAGTTGCATACACTTGTTCTGAACTTTTTTCTATGGTGACCAACACACTGGCATTTCCCACTCCTTCAATTCCGTTAATTAAATTGGTCAGGCTTTGTTCGGTCTGCGTTTTAAAATCATCCACTGATTGCGCAGAGGCAGATGTCTGCTGCACTGTTTCAGTATTGGTTGTTTGTTTCTTATTCCCTCCAAAAAAACTGGAAAGGAAAATAACCAGAATTGCAACCACACCTACCACTACAATGATTTTTCGCGCATTGTCATTTTGCAGCAGTCTTTGCATAAAATTGAGACCTTTTTCCTTTTCCCCAATACTTTTTTTATCCGCCATGGATTGTTACCTCCGTTTGTAATCCCAGAACACCGTTTAATTGTTGTTCCAGCACATCCTGTGACATGGTAGCTCTGCTGACCGTCACTAACACTTTGCTAATAGATATGCTGTTGTCCTCATTAGTATCCATAATTAATTCAACATTTTCACAATTCACACCTTTTTTTGCAAGTTCAACCGTTACAATATTTTGTATCCCGCTGCTTGCAGCAGTGTGAATTTGACTGTTGACCGTATCTGTCAGGTCAACGGATGGATTGGGCTGTTCCACATCAATATATGCATCAAACCCATTGCTGATTTGCGGAACCAAACTGATAATCGGCATCATAATTCCGTAAAGTACAAACGCTCCCAGTACCAGCTTCATAACACGTTCCATTGCTCCGTTAGGAGATATGTACTGCAAAATAGAGGCTGCTATCACCGTAAAACAAACACTGATTGCCCATGACTGCACACCACTCATTGCACGGCACCTCCCATCATGAGAACAACAACGGTTGAAATGGTCATCATAGCCATAGTGCAAAGCAAAATGGCCAGCATCATACTCATGACTTTAGAGGCTGCATTTAAAATAGAGGTGATTTCTTTTAAATCAAATACATCGCCAATTCCCGCACAAACCGTTAATGTCATCTGCCAAAGCAAACATTCAATCAAAATGGGCAGGAACATAAAAACCACTGCCAGCACTCCAAATGCGCCTACACCACCTTTGAGTACCTTGATACATCCCTGCACTGTGCTCAATGCTTCTCCCAATGCACTGCCTACCACAGGTACAAAACTGCTGACCACAAAGCGAAGTGTTCGATTGGTGGTGACATCCACAGAGCCTCCCAGTAAACTTTGAATGGTAAGCAGCCCTGTAAATACACTCATGCAAAAACCCAATACCCATTTCACAATTTTGGAAATGGTATTGCACAATGTACTTAGCCGCAGGGTTGGCGATATAGCGGATACCACGGAAAAGCCCAAAAATATGTTCATACATGGTGCTAAAAAATGCGCAGATAAAAAGGAAATGGAATTGGTGGTTCCCAGCATGAGCAAATTATACGAACTGGCAGTCACGGTTTGTCCGTTAGCAATCATAATGCCCACCAAAACGGGAATACATGCCAGCATAAACGTAGAAGCGCCTTGGATGACTCCGGTAAGTTTTACAATAGACTGGACAATTGGCGTAATCACTACCATACAAATACATAATGTACCGATTAGATTCATAATTCCGCCCATATTTTTTTCGCCCAAATTGATTTTCATACTGCCCAGCAAAGCGCAAAGCATCATAATTCCAAGCAAAGACAGCAATGCCTTCATAGGAGCTTGGACACCTTCTCCCAGCATTTTCAGAATCTGAGAAAATACACTGTTTGGCTGAATCGACTGGATACTGTTCCAGTCCACACCGCTTATCCCCATTTGGTCAAGCTGTGATTTGGTATCGTCAGGTAAATAATTTGGTAAATCATTTGCACCGGAATCTTCCGCCTGTTGTTCATAATATTCCTGAAACATTGCATCATCTTGGCTCTGGGTACTGTCTGTTTCCGCAGCCGAAACGGGTATGACAAACACGACAAATATCAATGCCAAACAGCAAAGTATTTTTTTCACATCCTTAGCCCCCTATTAAGGTAATGGCAGTATTGGCAATTGCTTCAAACAATGGCAATGCCATTAAAATAACCGCAACTTTTCCTGCAAGTTCTACTTTTGATGCCAAAGAAGATTCTCCGGCATCGCGGCAGGCATCTGCTGCAAACTGCGCCAAAAAACAGGTGCCCAATGTTTTGATTAAAATAATGGTATACTCTCCCGATACACCGGAAGCAGACAGCATATCCGTAATGCTGCTTAAGGCCGGAGTAAAATTTTGAAATATCATAAACAAAATGAGTCCGCCGCCCAAAACAGAAAGCAGCATGGCATATTCTTTATGATACCTACGCATTAAAGTGGCTAAAACGGCAGTTAAAATCGCAAGACCGACAATGGCCAAAATATTCATATGCTATAACCCAAAAATGGACTTGATGGATTGAAAAAGTACATCTATTTGCTGAATTACCATCATCAATACCACAATCAGTCCGGCCAGCGTTGTCATCATAGCCTGTTCCTCACGTCCGGAACGAATAAGCAATTGATTGAGCACCGCAACGATAATGCCAATTGCGGCTATTTTAAAAATGAGATCGATATCCATATTTGCGATTCCTCCGTTTTAACATATTAAAAGTGCAACGCCTGTTCCAAAAAACAATCCCAACATAGAAAACAGCTTGGACTTTTTCTTTTTTTCTTCTCTTGCCTGTTCTATTTGTTCCTCCAATAATTTTGCAGTGACTTCACAATGGGCAATTTGACCTTCTATATCTGTATGTCCCAATTCTGCACCAAATTGTTCTATTAATCTTTTGTCTTTTAACTTCAATCCGCTGCCTTTGGTTCCTGCAGCTACACCACTTTTCCATGCCTCATCAAAACTTTTTCCTGTTTTGAGCAATAAATGACATTGCCATAATAAATCCATATCTCCACAGTATTTGTCTATAATCTGTCTTAAAGGCAATGCATGAAATCTCATTTCTGTTTCCATAAGGCGAATTACTTTTAGAAAAGATTCCAGAGTTTCTACTCTCATCCGCAGTTTATACGACTCCATGTAGCCTAACAGCGTTGTCATGGACACCAGAACAATACTGCCTACCAATTTGACCAAGTAAATCACCTGCTTTATGTATCTCTGCAATTTGTCCCAATGCGACCGCATCCATCATGGCTACATAACCAAATGCCTGCGACTGCAATAGAGTTTGTCCTTGCTTTTTTCTCAATAAATCATCTATATTGCCTGCATGTATGGTTGAGATCATCGCGGCTCCTGCATGCAATCCTTGCTGTACAGCTTCCAAATCTTCTTGTCCGCCCAACTCATCACAAAAAATAAATTGGGGCGATAAAGCGCGTACTGCTTGTATCATTCCTTCCCCTTTCGGATAATGGTCTAAAATATCCGAACACAACCCCAAATCATTTTGAGGAATACCGCAGTAGGTTCCCGCAAGTTCGCCGCGTTCGTCTATAATTGCTACTTTTTTGGGAATTCCTCCTGCGCCTGTAGCAAGCTGTCGTGCCAAGTCCCTAAGTAATGTGGTTTTTCCGCAGGAAGGCGGCCCCGCAATTAGCAATCCTTTGGAAATATCTTGTCCCATGCGGGATAAAAGTTCATTTGCCGCGCCGTACACCTGCCTTGCAACACGAATATTCAAAGAAGATATTTCCCTGACAGTTGCGATTTGTCCCTGCTGTAATACAGCTGTACCGCTGATACCTACACGATGACCGCCTTGAACTGTGATATATCCTTTTTTGATTTCTTCCTGATGAGAGTAAATAGAAAAATCACAAATTCTTCGATAGCTTTCTTCTATATCTTGTTTTTCTGTCACAATCGGCTGACCGTTATGTTTTAAAATATCGACTCTTGTTGGGGTATGTAATGTAACAGGCCGTCCAACTCTCAGCCGAATTTCATTGATTGCCTGCTGATGCAGCAAAGGTAACTCATATAATATCTCTTTTATGCGCATACATATCGGTTCAATCGCCGAATCGAAAGGTTTTGTTTCATATGCTGACACTGGTAAATCACACCCCTTATAAGATGAATCCTAAAAACAGCTTGTTTCTATTGGGAAAATGTATCTCATTTTCTTTACCATACATATGGACAAACTTGCTGTAATAGAACATCTCTTTGAAAAAGTTTGTCTTACCCCTTATATATGTTGGTTTACATAAAAAAATACCCAATTTATTCCTTTTACTAATTCCAAACAACACTCCATACTCGTACAGCAAGTTATAGTAAAATAATTTAAACAGTCCTGTGAGTACAAAAAAGCTCATACAAATCCTATCGTTTGTACGAGCAATCATCAGCTAATAACTATTTCATTCTAGGTTTACATTTTGTTATAAGAGGTAGTATGTAAAAATAAAAAAGACAGACATAAAAAATGTCTGTCTTTTTTATTTTTACTCTATCTTTGCTACCATCTCTAAAAATTCTTGTTCTGTTAATACCTTTATTCCTAATTCTTGTGCCTTTGTCAGCTTACTTCCGGCTTTTTCTCCGGCCAGCACATAATCGGTATTTTTTGAAACAGAACCGGTTGCTTTTGCGCCGAGAGATTCCAATTTTTCTTTGATGGAATCCCGTGTAAAATGCTCCAAACTTCCTGTGGCTACCACAGTTTTGCCAAAGAAAGGATTATCTTGTGTAACCTCTTTGATTTCTACCTCTTCAAACGTAATCATTTCCAATAAATGAGAAAGCATGGTACGATTTTCTTCATGGCCAAAATATTCATATAAATTTCGATTTACCACTTCGCCAAAATCCCGAAGCTGTGTAAAATCATATTCAGAATCTACTTTTGTAATAAAATTATCCCAGCTCCATAAGCAGGCTTCTGCCAATACTTTCGCGGAACGTCTGCCAATATTTGGGATACCAAGTGCAACCAAAAATCGGTCCAACGGTACAACACTGCTTTTTTCAATGGCATTCCACAACTTCTGATAAGATTTTTCTCCAAACCCTTCCAAAGAGACAATTTGTTCTTTATGACGGTCTAATTTATAAATATCCGCAAACTCTTTAATCCAGCCCTTATCAACGAACTTTTCAATGGTTGCAGCACTCATTCCCGCAATATCCATTGCCTGCTTGCTTACAAAATACACAAACTGCTGTACCCTTCTTGCCGGACAGTGGATATTGGGACAAAATAAAAATCTGGCATCTTTCGGCTGACGAATTTCCAAATCTGTATCACAGCAGGGACAAACATGCGGCAACTGATATGTTCCGCTTCGAGTTAAATTCTCTTCAATTTGAGGAATGATTTTATTTGCCTTATAAACAGTAATATCATCGCCTTCACCAAACTGAAACTCCTGAAAAATATCGTAATTGTGTACGCTTGCACGGCTTACCTCTGTACTGTCGATAATCACTTTATCAAACAAAGCCGTTAAACTTACCATACCTGTACGTGTGGTATTCAGTTCAATTTCCCGGAATTTTGTAGTCGCGGTTTCATCCGCCCATTTATATGCGATTTTATTATTCTCGTGGTGGTCGGTGGCACCTTGTATCAATCCAAAACGAATATTATCATATTCAAAAATCAAACCGTCAACAGGATATGCATATTTTAGCGGGTCAAATTTATCAATATGCTCCTGTATTTCCCGGGAAGAATGAAATATCAAATACTCCCGTTCCACTACGGTAAATCCGTTATCTTCTAAAAACTGCATTTGTTCATGGCATGTTTCCATATGCATTTCTTCCAAATCTACCAATTCAAACGCAATAAATTCCAAATAGCGCTGTTTTACAATAGAAGAATTTAATTGCCGCACACTGCCTGCCGCCAGATTACGCGGATGCGCATATTGGTCTTCCAAAGGGAGAGCATCATTGATTCTCTCAAAATTTTTCCAAGAAATAACGCCCTCTCCCCGTAATTCCAATTCACCTTGATATTGAATTTTCAGCGGTACATTGGTAAACATTTTTAGGGAATGGGTTACATCTTCTCCCTCTTCACCGTTACCGCGTGTAATGGCCTGCTGCAATGTACCGTTTTGATACTTTAACACAATGGTGAGTCCATCCAGTTTCCAAGACACCATAATCGGTTGGTCCATAACGAATTTAAACAGTTCTTCCGTTGATTTTGTTTTTTTGGAAGACAACATTGGTTTGGAATGGGTCACCTTTGTAAGACTTTCCAAAATTTGTCCCTGCACCTTTTGTGTGGGAGAATTGGCAAAAATAATTCCTGTTTTTTGTTCCAATTCTTCCAATTCATCATAAAGCTTATCATAAGCTTTATCTGTCATAATTGGTTTATCGTATTTATAATAAGCTTCCGAAGCACGGGACAATTCCTCCACAAGCTTCTTCATTCTTGCCAGCATATTCTTACTCCTTATTCTTCAAATCCAAATTATATTATACCCCTATTTGCTGAAATTACAAAGAAAATTTTTAAGATGCCTGCTGTGAAGCAGTTGTCTGATTTGCATTACCATTGGATGCAGTCAAATTTGGCAATTGAAAATTGGCATATGTACTCGGCACTTCACCTACAATGACCGTTTCTGCCACAACCACTGTGGTATCTACGTCCGATTCACTTTTCATTCCCGGCAAATAAGAATAACAGGAAGCATGTATGGTGAGATAAATTTTATGTATCGTCTGATTGATTCCGGCCGATTCAAAACTGCTTTTAAAATTGATGTCTACATTTCCGATTAACCCGATTTTCAGCGGAACTCCCGGACCATAGCCTCTTAGCAGATTTCCTCCTATGAGTGTACCGATTGGCACACTGGTACGGGAGGAATTGTTAATGAGCTTTTCCTGAATGGTAGTAGTAATCTCCGACTTAAACTGATTCATATTTACCATATTGGTGGTAATGCCAAGTATATTCCCGCTGCTGTCTCGCTCAATGGTTACAAAATCATTATACTCTATATCCTGGGCTGATATTTTTTCCTTAATTGCTTCTTCTATGGAAAGCGTAATTGCTTGTTTGGCTACGGTAGCAGTTATGGATTGTATCATGGGACGTAATTTAAAACTGAAAAAACAGCATAGCGCAATGAACAGAATGAAAATAAAAATCCACTTTTTCTTAATACCTCTTCTGCGACGACGGTTGCGACGCCGATATCTTCGCACAGCAACCCCCTCCTTTAAAATATGCGCAATACGCACTACTAGCATAATACTCACAAAGAGGTGAAAAAGTGCCTGTCTCATTGAAATTCATAAAAATAAATATAAAACAACATAAAAAAACACAGGAAATAGTTTCTTTCCTGTGCTTTCTATGATAAAAAATCAAATCTTATTCAGCTTGTTCTGCTTCTTCATTGTTTTCCTGAGCAACCGGCTCTAACAATGCTTTGATAGACAAACTTACACGTTTTTTATCAAAATCAATTTCTGTAATTTTTGCTTTTACAACTTGGTCAACCTTCAATACATCTTGAGGTTTCTCAATTCTTTCGTTTGCAATTTGAGAAATATGAATCAAACCGTCAATACCAGGAAGAATTCTTGCAAAAGCACCGAATGCTGTCATGCCAACAATGGTAGTATCTACAACAGTACCAACAGGATAATCATTTTTCAGAATTTCCCATGGATTGTCTTCCGCACGTTTGTAGCCCAAAGATACTTTGCCTTTTTCACGGTCTAAGCTTTTGATGTAAACAGTGACTTCATCACCTACGTTTACAACTTCAGACGGATGTTTGATTCTGTTCCAAGATAGTTCGGAAATATGAATCATACCATCAATACCGCCCAAGTCAACAAATGCACCGTAAGCAGTCAAAGATTTTACAACACCTTTATACTCTTTGCCTTCTTCGGCAGTTTCCCAGAATTTATCTGCCAACTCTTTTCTTTCGTCTTTCAGTACTGCACGGATAGAACCAACAGCACGGCGACGAGAACGGTTTACTTCAATAATGCGGAAGTTAACCTCTTTTTTCAACAAGTTCTCCAGTGGTTCACCACGTGTAGCAGTTGCCTGGGAAGCAGGAATAAATACTCTTACACCGTTGGTAACTGCAATTACACCGCCTTTGATTACTTCTGTAACCACACCTGTTAAAACAGTGCCATCTTCCTCTGCTTTTGCAACAACGTCCCAGCCTTTAATTGCATCCAAACGTTTTTTGGAAAGCATAATGGTACCTTCCTGGTCATTTGTACGCATAATCAGCAATTCAATTTCATCGCCGATTTTTACAATGTCCTCCGGTTTTGCATTTGGGTCGGAAGACAATTCACTTGCAGGTACAAAACCTGCTTGCTTTCTGCCTACATCAACCTGAATTTCGTTTGGAGCTATACCGACAACTACGCCGCGTACCTTTTCGTCTGTATTTAAACTTTTTAGAGATTCCTCTAACATCTCTGCAAAGCTAAGTTCGGTGTTCTCCTCAAAATGGCCCTCGCCAGCTTTAATATCTGTCATGGTAACAAGTACCTCCTTTATGATACTTGCAGGTGTTGAGGCACCTGCAGTAATTCCTACATTTTTTGCAGCCTTCACTTGTGCTACCGGAAGCTCCTGTGCCGTTTCAATTAAATATGTAACACAATGAGGTTTGCATACATCATAGAGTTTGGCAGTATTGGAACTGTGCTTTCCCCCTATAATAATCATCAAGTCAGATTTTTTCGCCAATTCAACAGCTTCTGACTGACGTTTTGCAGTCGCATTACATATTGTATCAAAAATTGTGGCATTTGTATATACCCTTTTGAGGATTTTCAAACAATTTTTCCATTCTATTAGATGAAAAGTGGTTTGAACTACCACACTAATCGGCTGATTGACCAAATTTGGCTCGGATTCTGACAAATTTTGCAGCTCCTGCGCACTGTTTACAATATAACATTTGCTGCTGCAATGTCCATGTATTCCTATAATTTCAGGATGCTTGGCATCTCCTATGATAATAATGGTTTGTCCTTTGGCAGATTCTTTTTCCACTATTTTGTGAATTTTTGTTACAAACGGACACGTTGCATCGGAACAAACCGCATGCTGATGCGCAATGCTGTCCATTGTTTCCTGAGGCACACCATGAGCACGAATCACTATGGTTCCGTCTTTTGGGGCATGCTCTACAGTTTCAATAATCTCTACACCACGTGCTTCCAATTCCGCAATCATTTGCGGATTGTGAATAATAGGACCTAGAGTATATACTTTTTTTCCTTCGTCCAGTAGTTGATAAACCATTTGAACAGCCCTGTCTACGCCAAAACAAAATCCTGCGGATTTTGCTACTTCAATACTCATTCTTTCGCCTCCAATAACTGATTTACTCGCTCCGCAATTATGTGAGCGGCATATTTCATTTCTTTACGGCTTCCGTCCGTAAAACCGAATTCCTCGTATGCAATCGGTTTTCCAAAACGGATGGTTACAGGTTTCCATGCTTTGATGTCACCGTTTGTATCAATGCCGACAGGTAAAACAGGCGCTTTGGCATGATATGCAATCATAGCAATTCCCGATTTTGGCTGAAACGGAATGCCGTGAGCAACAATGCCTCCCTGAGGAAAAATCCCGAGCAAACCGCCTTGTTCCAAAATTTCAATTGCCTGCTCAATCGCTTTTGTATCGCCGCTCCCTCTTTTCACGGGAAACGCGCCCAGAGTACGCAAAAAACGGTTCACCGCTTTTCCATGCTTTACAAACAATTCTTCTTTCGCCATATATCGTATGGGTCGTTTTTTCACACTGACCCCCAACAAAATAGGATCCATAACAGACCTGTGATTACTGCACAAAATCATTTTTCCTGCAGCTGGAATATGTTCCGCACCAATCACGCGCATACGATACATCCCTTTTGTAATGGGAGAAACCATTGTGTGAAGCATGGAATAAAGCGTCATAACGTATCACCTTTCTGTTTAAAAGGCCTTCTCATCACGCTCCCGCATTTCTGCAATGCGCTGCATTACCATACGGCTTGCTTTTCTGTATTCGGAGCCGGTACCTTCCACAATGCCAAGTTCGTCCGGCTGAATTAATTCACCATAAGAAATTATGGTTTTGTGAAACGGCTTTGCTGCCACGCCTGTTTTGGTTGTCATGCAAACAGGCAAAATAGGCGCTTGATGCTGATGCGCAAGCATAACAGCTCCTGATTTCGGCTTTCCCAATTTGCCGTCTAAAGAACGCGTACCTTCAATAAAGATACCAACCGCACCGTCTTGTTCCAAAATTTCACCGCATCTGTCCAGTGCGTTGGAGTCTCCAACACCGCGGTCAACAGAAAATGCACCCAATGCTGTGATAAGTGAGCCCACAAATTTATTTTCAAACAATTCTGATTTTGCCATATAAAAAATTTGACGTTTGGTATCCAACGCTAGCATCGGAGGGTCCTTCAATGAGATATGGTTGCTGCAAATAATCACTTTTCCTTCTTTGGGAATCCGTTCACGATGATTTGAGGTGTGAGGATAAAAAAAGGAAAAAGGAGGGCCTCCCACAATTTTACTGAAATTATAAAATGGACTGTTTTTCATATGTGTACCACCGTTCTCCAACAACGCCTATCAGTAGTTTGCAACGCATTGCCGGTAAATAATCAAAAACTTTCATTTTTGTTCCTTTTATATGGAACATTTGCGATATTTATGCCGATTCGAACAGAAAATGCTGCTATTACACCGCCCCAGCCGCAATGAGTTCTTTTAATGTGTCTATGACTTCCTGCATGGTCATTCCGGTTGTATCGACAAACACCGCATCTTTGGCAGGAACCAAAGGAGCAATTTCACGGTTGGCATCGCGCTCGTCTCTCTCCTTGATTTCTTCTAAGATAGCAGACAAATCCGCTTCATTTCCCTTTTCCAGCATCTCTTTATGACGCCGTTTTGCTCGTTCTTCCGCAGACGCCGTTAAAAATACCTTTACCTGTGCATCGGGAAGTACAACCGTGCCGATGTCACGACCGTCCATAATCACATTATGGGTTTTGGCCATATTCTTCTGAAGTTCCAATAAAAATTCACGGACAGCAGGTATAGCAGATACCTGAGAAGACGCCTTGGACACTTCAGAAGTTCGAATTAAATCGCTAACGTCTTCTCCGCATAAAATCACTCTCTGTTCTCCGTCTTTAAACTCCAGTGCAATGTCAACATGTTCTAACTCTCTTGGAACTGCCTGCTCATCACCGGGAAAAATATTTTTCTTGAGCATATGCAGTCCAATAGAACGATATAACGCACCCGTATCAACATAAATAAAACCGATTTCTTCGGCCACTTTCCGTGCAATACTGCTTTTTCCTGCTCCGGCAGGACCGTCAATGGCAACTGCTATCATGGTTTTAACACACCTTTCTATATTTCCCATTGTGCCTGAGCAATGGCTGTTGCAGCCAAATACCCGGTAGAAAATGCAATTTGTAAATTAAATCCGCCTGTATAAGCATCTGCATCAATGACTTCTCCCGCAAAGTAAAGTCCTTTTACCAATTTCGATTCCATGGTCTTGGGAGAAATTTCTTTGACAGACACACCGCCTGAAGTAATGATTGCTTCATCAATGGGACGAAATCCCTTTATCATCACTTTGAATCCTTTTAATTCCTGTGCAAAGCGGCGTCTCTGCTCTTTTGTAATTTGATTGCATTTTTGATTTGGTGCAATCCCCGATTTTGCAACCATAATCGGAATTAATTTCCGAGGCAATAATGCCCCCAAAGAGTTGATAAAATCTTTGTTTTGATTTTCCGCAAAATCTTTTTGCAATCTTGTATCCAATTGCTCCAAAGAGAGTGCGGGCTTTAAATCAATAGAGATTTGATACCGATTTGGCTCCATATTTCGCATATGACTGCTTGCGCTTAAAATCATAGGGCCTGTCACTCCGTAATGGGTAAACATCATCTCGCCGAAATCGTCATAAATTACTTTTTTCTGTTTTGTATCTATTACGTGAATCGCCACATTTTTCAAAGATAACCCCTGCAACGCAGGGCAATCTTTTCCGTTTGCAACAAGAGATACCAACGACGGACGCAGTTCCGTTATGGTATGCCCTGCCTGCTGTGCAAGACGATACCCATCCCCTGTTGAGCCGGTAGCCGGATATGACATTCCGCCGCAGGCAATGACAACATGCTTGCTGAAATACTCTGTTCCGTCCTCACACCGCACTCCTGTAACCGTTTGCTCTTGTATACGCAAATCAGTTACCACTGCCTGCCGAATCTGCACTCCATTTTGTGTGCAATAGCTTTTTAATGCATCCACTACATCAGAGGCAAGGTCAGACTGAGGAAACACACGATTGCCTCGCTCCGTTTTTATGGGAACACCTAAGTTTTCAAAAAAAACAATAGCGTCCTGAGGTGTAAATTGGGAAACAGCACTGTATAAAAAACGTCCGTTAGAAGGAATGGCCGCAATGGCTGTTGGAACATCACAATTATTGACAATGTTGCATCTTCCCTTACCTGTTATACGCAGCTTTCTTCCAAGACGGCTGTTCTTTTCCAATAATAACGTATTCAGTCCGTTTTGGGCGGCAGTGCCTGCCGCCATCATTCCTGCGGCACCGCCTCCCACGATAATGACATCAAACTGATTCACCTGGTTTTTCATCCACCTTTTCATAAACACCGTATTCATCCCAAATGGTTTCCAAAGAATGAAATACGTCTTTTACTTCATCTTTCTTCTTGATAGCGCTTGCTACAATTAATGCATTAATTAAACTGAGCGGTGCCACCAAAGAATCTACAAACGATGCCATTTCACTGCGAGCCAATAACAGAAATTCCGCAGGGTCTGCCAATGGCGACAATACACTGTCCGTAATCGCCACTACCTTTGCACCGCGGCTGGAAGCAAATTTCAGCGCCTTGACCGCTCTTTTGGAATAACGGGGAAAACTGATTCCAATAACAGCGTCATGTTCATCCACATGAATCATTTGCTCAAATATTTCCGCTTCGCTGGTGGCATTGACCATCTGCACATTTTCAAATACCAGATTGAAATAATAAGACATAAAGGAAGCAAGCGCATGCGAACTTCTTACTCCAATAATATAAATCTTTTTGGCAGAGACAATTGCGTCTACCGCTTCATAAAACATTTCGTGAGAGGTTTCTTCAATGGTTCTGCGAATAATATCAATATCTCTGTTTAACACAGCGCTTAAAATTTGGTCACTGGGACAGGATTTCTCCGTCATTTCCAAACGCTGTACAGAAGTCATGCGGCTGCGAATCATTTCCTGCATGGCACGCTGCAGTTCCGGATATCCCGCATAACCGATTTCCGTTGCAAAACGCACCACCGTAGATTCACTGACGCCTACGGTTGCACCTAATTTGGCAGCCGTCATAAAAGCAACTTCATCATAATGCTCTTCTATGTAGTTTGCAATTAAACGTTGTCCTTTTGAGAACTCAGGCATTTTACGCTGAATTCTGGCTGTAAGCTGATAATTCATTTCTTCTCCCTAAAATAACAACAGTTATTATAGATTACCATATTTGTAAATCATAACAACTAAAATCAAATCAAAAAATTTAAATCGGAGCAACGCTCCCATCAAACTTGCCTGAAATGGAGTTTGGGAACGATTGCAATTCTGATGGGAGCGTTAGCTCCTCATAGTTTCAGCGGAAGCTGTAATCTCTCACTAAAACCATGAATGGCATCTGCCTTAGAGGCAGGAGACATCATCGTACAGTTATAAGCTATATATTCAGTTTAATGGGTTGTCCTGCAAAAATCAAGGGAAATTATCACAAAATTTCTGATTTTTGCAGTCTGTTTCCAATCTTCTTGCAAAAATCAGCAGAATCGTTACCATAAAAACAGCCGTCTGAAGTTCAGACGGCTGTTACATTAATTTTTATTTTGAAACCACTTACGAAATACCTTATGTAATTGCTTAATATAAAATGCAACCACACCGGTAATTGCAATATCGTAAATAAAAAATATAACATTTCCTGCAATCCAAAATACCCACGGCAATGATACTCCGAATAAGCTTAAACTATCTGCAGGAATGCTTAATAAATAAATTGCAATAAAATATGCGGATACAATCGCCGCATTAAACACGGCATATTTCAGTACCCATTGTACAATTTTATTTTTTAAACGTTCAATTAACGCTTTCAAAATGGGATAATAACCGAAGAATATTACATAAAGCAGAGCCGCTTGTTTGTCCGGAACAAAAAATACGGACAAAATAGCAACAACAGCAAATGTGGGCCAAGCCCATCTGGCTCCCATTTCAATGACAATCATAATCATCAGCAAACCCGCCAAAGCCGGCAGTGCAAACGTTGCCATAGGAAGCAATGCGGTTAAAAACATAAGCGCAAGCCCCAAACCTGCCAATACACCGCAAAATGCAACCCGTATTGTATGATTCACTCTTGCATCCTCCTATGCTTTCATCAGCAGCAACGGATGAAATCGCCGCCAAAACATTCGCAACAACAGTCAGCACACAACAAACCGCTGCAAACGTCACAACCGCTGCATCCGCCTTGACGCGGTGCGCCCGGATTATATCCTCCGTAAGCACCTGTACGTTGATTTTTAATTTGGTTATAAGCTGCCGAATATTCAGGATTGGACGGATCCATATCGCATGCTTTTGCAAAGTGATTATATGCTTCTTCCATCCAACCACGTTTATAAAGAACTGTTCCTTTTAAAAAGTACCACTCTGCATTTCTGCTGTCTGTAGGTACACCATTTAAAATTTGTTCGGCATCCGCAATACGGCCCGCCATAATCAAATTACGAACATCAGCAAAATTGGAGTTTGGGTTACTGTAATTTGGATTATATCCGCCGCTGTAACCCTGTGAAGAACTTCCACCGTTTTTGCGGTTTTTACGCTCATTCATAATTTGATCGTACGCTTCATTGACCTCTTTCATTTTTTCGTTGGCCAAATCTGCAATTGGGCTGCCCTGATAATTATCCGGGTGATATTTTTTTGCCATTTCACGATAAGCTTCTTTTACCTGCTCATCGGTTGCATCACGAGAGATGCCTAACACTTTATATGGATCCGACATCATGGTTCTCCTTTTTGAACAATAATTCCTTTTGCATTTGAGGTAAACCTTCAAAAATAATATTATGAATAATCGGTTCGAAATGATGAATCTCCATTAAATGATACGAACCGACCACTTGTGATAATACCGCATTTAACGATTCATTGCAATAGGTTTTTACTTGTTTTATCTCTTCCTGTGTACTTTCTTTTGATAAACCAAACTTTATAATAAAAGGATTAAATGCATTTTCTTTGATATCCTTTTCAATATCGTCTGCTGCATCAACGGTATATACCCATTTTCCCAGAAAATAACCAAAGTTTTGTAATACGCGTGTTAATCTTTCATCCGTCGGACGAATCATAGCAAACGTTCGCGCCAGCATTTGTGCCGTAGGCTCGGCACAGGCATCCAGACAAGGATTTTCCTCTTTTTCCACCTGTGACTGCGTTGCTATGGTCTCATCCAGTATTTTCTTGAGTTCAGGATATTTTTTGGCTGCTTTCTTATTGGCACCGGCAACCAAAGGCAGTACCAAATACGCTTTTAATTTGCCGCCAAAACCCGAATCTTCAATATCATCACGAATTTTTTGGTAAGTCATCATTACGGTAAGCGCTGATGCAAACTCAAAATTTACTTGACCGCTGGTACAGTAATTGCATTTTTTCAAAGGATTAAATACACATTTCCCGGGTTGAAACGGTGTACACTCGTCTTCCAATCCTAACATCATAAGCACCAAAAAGGTGCTGTCATAACTCAAAGCAAAACGAGAAGCAATTCCGTATTCTTTTCCCATGCGCTTGCACAACGAACAGTAAATGCCTTTATACTGGTCATATTCACGTACTTTTAATTCCGGTATTTTCGGTCTGATATAACCAAACAAGTACAAAACCATCCTTATGTTATAATATACAATTTATTCTACTATATTCTTGTGACCCATTTAATTAACAATATGTAAATTTTCTTGCAGAAAGCGTGCTTTTCATAGATAAAATCGCTTTTTTCATATAGAATGCATATAGTACAAATGAAACTATGATGTTTGCTAAACGATATTAAAATAAATAAAAATCTAACATGGAGATAATATACAATGGCTGCAATACAAAGAATTCCGTGTGGATATATGTTTATTTCGTACATGGCAGACCGACAAAAACAGAACATAGACTGTAAAATAAAAAGGAAAGTTTACAGCAAACTTTCCTTTTTATTTTTTACTATTGTAAATATTTCTTCAAATACTGTCCTGTGTAAGACGCTTCCACTGTTGTTATTTTTTCAGGTGTTCCCTGTGCTACAATGGTGCCGCCGTTATTACCGCCTTCAGGACCAATGTCAATAATATGGTCTGCTGTTTTAATCAAGTCTAAGTTATGCTCAATAACAACAACAGTATTTCCTGAATCCACTAATTTTTGAAGAACATTAATTAACATATGAACATCAGCAATATGCAATCCTGTCGTTGGCTCGTCCAAAATATAAATGGTACGACCCGTGGAACGTTTGGACAATTCCGTAGCTAATTTCACGCGCTGTGCTTCACCGCCGGAAAGCGTTGTGGAAGGCTGGCCGATTTTAATATATCCCAAACCTACTTCCTGCAAGGTTTGCAATTTTCGTTGAATTTTTGGAATATTAGAAAAGAATTCCAAGCCTTCTTCTACTGTCATGTCCAATACATCAGAGATGCTTTTCCCTTTATATTTAATTTCCAATGTCTCACGATTGTACCGTTTACCTTTACATACATCGCAAGGCACATAAATGTCAGGTAAAAAGTGCATTTCAATCTTTAAGATACCATCGCCTTGACAGGCTTCGCATCGTCCGCCTTTGACATTAAACGAAAATCTGCCTGCATTAAAACCGCGAATCTTGGCATCTTGCGTGGAGGCGTACAATTCACGAATGTCCGTGAATAGTCCTGTATATGTCGCAGGATTGGAACGCGGTGTTCTTCCGATTGGAGATTGGTTGATTTGAATCACCTTATCAAGTTCTTCTACACCTTTGATATCTTTAAATTTACCAGGTTTTGTTTTTGCACCATTCAAATGGGAAGCCAAATATTTATATAAAATTTCATTGATTAAAGATGATTTTCCCGAACCCGATACACCTGTGACGCATACCAGTTCTCCCAAAGGAATATCCACATTGATATTCTTTAAATTGTTTTGAGCCGCACCAATAATTTTCAGTTTTTTTCCATTGCCTTTACGGCGCTTTTCAGGCACTTCCACTTTCCTGCGCCCACTCAAATACTGACCTGTGATAGAATCTTCGGATTTTAAAATATCTGCTACTTTTCCGTTAAACACAACGTTTCCGCCATGTACACCTGCGCCGGGACCAATATCTATGATGTGGTCCGCAGCCAACATGGTATCTTCATCGTGCTCTACCACAATAACGGTATTACCCAAATCGCGCAGATGACACAACGTGCCCAGTAGTTTATCATTGTCTCTTTGGTGCAATCCAATACTTGGTTCGTCCAAAATGTACAGCACGCCCATAAGAGAGGAACCAATTTGTGTAGCCAGACGGATACGTTGACTTTCGCCGCCGGAAAGTGTTCCCGAAGAACGTGACAACGTTAAATATTCCAAACCAACGCTTTTCAAAAATCCAAGACGTTCTTTGATTTCTTTCAAGATAGAGGCTGCAATAAACATCTCACGGTCTGTTAGCTTCAAATCATTTACAAATTCCAATGCTTCCGTGATAGACTTATCGCAAAATTCGCTGATATTGATACCGCCGACGGTAACAGACAAGCTTTCGGGAGACAAACGTCTGCCATGACATTTGTCGCATGGAATAGCACTCATATAGGATTCAATTTCTTCTTTAATCCAGTTGCTTTGCGTTTCTCTGAAACGGCGTTCCAAATTGTTAATGATACCTTCAAATTCTGTTTTATACTTCCCTGTACCGTATTCATTGGTACGTTCGATTTCAATTTTTTCTCCTTTGGTACCGTATAATAAAATATCTACAATTTCGTCGGGAAGGTGGGCAATCGGTGTATCCAAAGAAAAATCATACTGCTTTGCCAGGGCTTTCATGTACATAGCCGCAATAGTACTGCCTTCCATAGCCCAACCGCTGGCTTTCAAACCACCCTGATTGATAGAAAGTTTGCGGTCGGGCAAAATCAAATCAGGGTCTATTTTCATAAACACGCCAAGGCCTGTACATTTTTCGCAGGCACCAAACGGATTGTTGAAAGAAAACATGCGCGGCGTCAATTCTTCAATGCTGATTCCATGTTCAGGGCAAGCATAGTTTTGCGAAAACATCATATCTTCCCCATCAATAACATTTATCATAATCAATCCGCCTGTAAGTCCCGATGCAATTTCAATAGAGTCCGCAAGACGAGACTTCATATCCTCCTGAATCACAAGACGGTCTACCACAATTTCAATGGTATGTTTTTTGTTCTTCTCCAATTTAATTTCTTCGGACAAATCATAAATCATCCCGTCAACTCGCACGCGTACATATCCGGCTTTTCTGGCCGCTTCAAATTCTTTTACATGCTCGCCTTTTCTTCCTCGTACAACAGGAGCCAGTATTTGTATTTTGGTACGTTCCTCCAGTGTCATCACATGGTCCACAATCTGGTCAATGGTCTGCTGTTTGATTTCTCTGCCGCAGACAGGACAGTGTGGAATGCCGATTCTGGCATACAGCAAACGCAAATAGTCATAAATTTCCGTTACTGTACCTACAGTGGAACGCGGATTTTTAGATGTGGTTTTTTGGTCAATGGAAATAGCGGGAGACAGTCCATCAATATAATCCACATCAGGCTTTTCCATTTGACCTAAAAACTGGCGCGCATAAGAAGACAAAGATTCTACATATCTTCTCTGTCCTTCCGCATAAATAGTATCAAACGCCAAAGAAGATTTTCCCGAGCCTGACAATCCAGTAATGACAACCAGTTCATCTCTCGGAATTTCAATATCAATATTTTTCAGGTTGTGCTCTCTTGCACCTTTAACCTGAATGCTTTTCATAGACACAGCTTTGCCTCCTTTATTTTTGACCTTCCAACTGTTTAATTTTATCGCGCAGGAATGCTGCGTGTTCAAATTCAAGCAACTTGGCGGCTGCCTTCATTTCTTTTGTCAATTGTTCTATCATCAGCTTGCGTTCTGCCGCAGTAAGTTTTTTCTTTTTCTTTTCTTTTCCTTCTTCCTTGTGAGTAGAAATTTCCAAAATCTCTGCTACTTTTTTCGTAACTGTCTTTGGAACAATATCATGCTCTTCGTTATATTTGATTTGTAGTTCACGGCGGCGCTCTGTTTCACGAATGGCGTTTTCCATAGACGGAGTAACGCAATCTGCATACATAATTACTTTACCCTCCGCGTTACGTGCTGCACGTCCAATGGTTTGAATCAAAGAGCGTTCAGAACGAAGGAAACCTTCTTTATCGGCATCCAATATAGCAACCAACGATACCTCGGGAATATCCAATCCTTCTCTCAGCAAGTTAATTCCGATTAAAACATCAAATTCGCCCAAACGCAAATCGCGGATAATTTCCATACGTTCCACTGTATCAATATCATGATGCATATAACGTACGCGTATACCTACATTTTCAAGATAACCTGTTAAATCTTCCGCCATTTTCTTTGTAAGCGTTGTGACCAATACGCGATTGCCCGTAGCAGTGCGCATATTAATTTCAGAAATCAAATCATCAATTTGTCCATCTGTCGGGCGGACAAATATTTCAGGGTCAACCAAACCTGTCGGGCGAATAACTTGTTCCACTACTTGTGCAGAATGTTCCAATTCAAAATCACCCGGTGTTGCACTGACAAATACCGCTTGATTGATACGCTCATAAAATTCATCGAAATTCAAAGGACGATTATCAAAGGCAGACGGCAAACGGAATCCATAATCAATTAAATTGCTCTTTCTTGCCCTGTCACCGGCGTACATGGAACGTACCTGCGGAAGCATCACGTGGGACTCGTCCACAAACATCAAATAATCGTCCGGGAAATAATCCAACAAAGTATACGGAGCGCTGCCCGCTTTTCTGCCTGCCAATACGCGGGAATAGTTTTCAATGCCTTTGCAAAAACCAATTTCCTGCAGCATTTCCATATCATAATTGGTACGCTGCTCTATGCGCTGGGCTTCTACTAATTTATCATTTTCTTTAAAATATTTTACACGCTCCGCCAATTCGTCTTCCAGTTCATGAATGGCTTTATTCAGTTTTTCTCTTGGTACAATGTAATGAGATGCAGGATAAATGGCAGCGTGTTTTAAATCTGCCTTTAATTCTCCCGTCAGTGGATTAATTTCGCTGATTCGGTCAATTTCATCTCCAAAAAATTCTACACGAATGACAGCGTCAGATGATTGCGCAGGAAAAATTTCCACCACATCACCGCGTACACGAAACTTATTGCGAATAAAATTCACATCGTTGCGCTCATACTGTAGCTCCACTAATTTACGGAGCAAATCGTCACGCTTTTTCTGCATACCGGGTCTTAATGAAATCACCATGGTACGGTAATCAATCGGGTTACCCAAACTGTAGATGCAAGATACACTGGCTACAATGATAACATCTCTTCTCTCAGATAGGGCCAGTGTGGCAGAGTGCCGTAACTTGTCTATTTCATCATTAATGGCAGAATCTTTTTCAATATAGGTATCTGTTTGCGCAATATACGCTTCGGGTTGATAGTAATCATAATAGGAGACGAAATATTCGACTGCATTATTAGGGAAAAATTCGCGAAACTCCGAACATAATTGAGCCGCCAATGTTTTATTATGCGCCAAAACCAAAGTTGGACGGTTTAATCTCGCTATGATATTTGCCATGGTAAATGTTTTACCGGAACCGGTAACACCAAGCAAAGTTTGCTCTCTATCCCCTGCCTGAATCCCCTGTACCAATTTGTCAATTGCCTTTGGCTGATCACCCGCAGGTGTATATTTGCTGTTTAATATAAACTGATCCATGTAAAAGCTCCTTTATACGAAAAAACACATAAAAAAAATGAAATATTATCAGTATCATTACCCCGAAATACAAACAAAATGTTATGATGCGCTCTAAATATCGGTATATCCATTAGTTAGATATCCATGAAACTAAATTAGACCATAGATACACCTGTCGGTCTTTGTTCCATCAAAACAACAGAAACACATAAACAAAAATGTGCATTCTCAGGATTCAGAACAGAACATAAACTACAGCAAAATTACTGAAACAGTAATCAGGATACCAATAAAAACATAAGGTGGACTTTGGGATATGCCTATAAAAATAGGCTTTCTGCATTATGAATACATTTTTGTTTGTTATTAAGTTTAATATTGCCCCTATTTTTTCTTTTTTATAAATAGTATTACAGGAATTACAGCAGCAATAATTGCAAGAAATCCAAATATCCCACCTACAGCAGCAGTTGATTTTAGTTCACTGTAATAATAATCAATATTCTCTTGGATATCAATCAAAACAGTTCCATCACATATCATAGATTCAATAAAATTAGTGCCTCTATATGTACTGTATAGAATAGACAACTCGCTGGTATTTCCCAAGTAATAATGAAGCACCTGTTGTGAAACATGATACCGTTTGTCATAGCGGAATACTTCTCCATTTCTATTGGTAATAACCAAAGCATTCGCTTTAGAACCTTTTGGATCGTAAACATAATAAGAGTATGAATACAAAGTTGCTTCCTTCCAATTTGACGGATTCTCTTTTGCAAAACAAATATAGATAAAAATCACACATAAAACACCCGGAATAGCTGACCAACAGAGACATTTCTTTAATAATGATAATTTTTTATTGGTACAATTTTCTTTTTGAAAAAACATATATAGTGCTCCATACATTATTTTTTAAATATGATATATTCTGTCACGTCAAAATGGATGCATAAATTTTTATTGTATACCTATTACCACGACAAAGAACGTTTGTTCTTATCATATACCTGTGATAAGCCAATGTCAATGGATATTATAGCATTAAAAAAATTGCTTTGCAATTTTTAACCTATAAACGCTAAAACGTTCTTGTCAACAATCAAAATCT